>JARIBG010000160.1 GCA_029257465.1 Arthrobacter sp.
TTCGTGGGATCGGCCTCCTTCGACGCGTCGGTGATCCTCCGGTGCGCGATGGCCCCGATCGAGGTCCGCGCCGCGTCCGCCGGCGCGCCGTGCGGCCACCAGGCGACGATCGGCGCATCGGGCAGCAGCAGAGCCGAGACCAGGGACTCGTTCTCCTCCGAAAGCTCGCCGTACCCGCGGAGCACGATCACCTCGGAAGCCCCGGCATCGCCGCCCACGCGGATCTGTCCGTCCAGGCGCGTGGGTTCATCGGCGGATCCCTCGGCGAGGACGATGATCCGGCACGGGTGCTCCCGGCTGGCCTGGTTCGCGGCGTCGATCGCGTCCTCCTCGTCGCCGGAGCGCGTCATGACGACGAGCGTGAGCACCCGCCCCAGTGCGACCACCCCTCCGCTCTCGCGCAGGGACATCAGTTCCTTCGACACCTTCGAGGTGGTGGTGTCGGGCAGGTCTACGATCATGGCCTTCTCCAGGTTCGTCCATCGGCTGCCAGCAGCTCGTCCGCGGAGGCCGGGCCCCAGCTCCCCGGCTCGTACGTCTCGGGCCGGCCATCGAGCGATTGCCAGTACTTCTCGAACGGGTCGAGGATCTGCCAGGACAGCTCCACCTCCTGCTGGCGGGGGAAGAGCGGTGGTTCACCGAGCAGCACGTCGAGGATGAGCCGCTCGTAGGCCTCCGGGCTGGACTCCGTGAAGGAGTGCCCGTAGCCGAAGTCCATGGTCACGTCACGCACCTCGGTCTGGGTACCAGGGACCTTCGAGCCGAAGCGGATGGTGACGCCCTCGTCGGGCTGGACACGGATCACCACGGCGTTCTGGCCGAAGTCCTCCTCGCTGTGGTCCCTGAACAGGAGATTCGGCGCACGTTTGAAGACCACGGCGATCTCGGTCACCCTGCGCCCCAGGCGCTTGCCGGCTCGGAGGTAGAACGGGACACCCGCCCACCGGCGCGTGTGGATGTCGAGCCGGAGGGCCGCGAAGCTCTCGGTCGTCGAATCGGGCGGTATGCCGTCCTCCTCGAGGAAACCGTTCACCTGTTCGCCGCCCTGCCACCCGGACTCGTACTGTCCGCGGGCAGAGCGTCCCGCGAGATCAGCGGGAAGCTCGACGGCGGCCAGAACCTTCTCCTTCTCGGTGCGCAGGTGGTCCGCGTCGAAGGAGATCGGTTCCTCCATCGCCGTCAGCGCCAGGAGTTGGAGGAGGTGGTTCTGGATGACGTCGCGGGCCGCTCCCACGCCGTCGTAGTATCCTGCGCGGCTGCCGATGCCGATGTCCTCGGCCATGGTGATCTGTACGTGGTCCACGTAGTTCGCGTTCCAGAGCGGCTCGAAAAGCTGATTGGCGAAGCGCAGGGCCAGGATGTTCTGGACCGTCTCCTTGCCCAGGTAGTGGTCGATCCGGAACACCGCGTCGGGAGGGAAGACCTCCTCGACGATCCGGTTCAGCTCCTGGGCGGACTCGAGGTCGTGCCCGAAGGGCTTCTCGATGACCACCCGGCGCCATTCGCCGTCGTCCGGCTCGGCGAGGCCGTGCTCGGAGAGCTTCTGGCACACCGTCTCGAACGCATCGGGTGGGATGGACAGATAGAACGCGTGATTGCCCCGCGTCCCTCGGTTCTCATCCAGTTCCTCCAGGCACTCCAGCAGGTTCTTGAAGGCCTCGTCGTCGTCGAAGGTCCCCTGCACGAAGCGAATGCCCTCCGAGAGCTGCTGCCAGACCGTGTCGCTGAAGGGGGTGCGCGCGTACTGCTGCACGGATTCCTTGACCTCGGCGACGAAGTCCTCGTCGGTCCACTCGCGCCGCCCGAAGCCGACGAGACCGAAACTCGGAGGCAGCAGGCCCCGGTTGGCGAGATCGTAGATCGCGGGCATCAGCTTCTTCCGGGCGAGATCGCCCGTCACACCGAACAGGACCAGTGACGACGGCCCTGCGATCCGGCTCAGGCGCCGGTCACGGGAATCGCGGAGGGGATTGGGTGCCCTTCCCGACGCCTTCGCCTCCGGGCTCATCCACGCTCCTCATCGGTGCCCGTACCCATACCCGCGCCGGAGCCGGTGAGGGCTTCCACGGCGGCGCGTACCTGGGCCACACCGGCGTCACGATCCGTGAGATGGAGGCGCAGGACCGGGCGTCCGTGGTCCGCGAGGACCTGTGCGTCACCGGCGGCCTGCGCCGTGATGAGCTCGCCGAAGCTGAACGGCTGACCCGGGATCGCGAGGTCGTCATCGATCGCACCGGTCAGCTGGAGGAACACGCCCACGGGGGACCCGCCCTTGTGGTACTGCCCGGTCGAGTGGAGGAAGCGCGGTCCCCAGCCGAAGGTCACGGGACGTCCCGTGGCGGCGGCCAACGGCGAGCGGACCTGCTCGAGGTCCGCCTGTCCGTGACGGTTCAGATAGGCCTGCACCGACAGGTAGCCGTGCTCGGGCAGCCGGGCCAGCAGTGCCTCGAGGGCGCCACCGACGGTGGTCGAGGACCCGAGGAGGTCCTGCTCGCCCCGGACCTCCACCGCTGCGTCGACGAAGACCGGCGGCGCGGACTCGGGCCGGTCGTCGAGCAGACCCCGCGCGGCTTTCTTGGCTGCCTCGACGTCCGGCTGATCGAACGGATCGATCCCGAGGAGACGTCCGGCGACAGCGACGGCGTACTCCCAGACGAACAGCTGGCTACCCAGCGTGCCGCTGACCGTCAGTCGCGTGTCGCCGGGTGCAGCAGCCTCGGGTGCACCCTCCATCGCACCGTCGAGCGGAGCGAGCACCACGGGCAGGACGTCCGCGGCGACATCGGTCAGCTCGGGGGCGTCCATCGCCGCGACGACGGGCAGCAGACCAGTCCCGAGCTTGCCGGTCGACTCCGCGATGAGCTGCTCGGCCCAGTCGGCGAAGCCGGGCAGGCCCGAGCCGGCGTCGGCGAAGACGATCTTGTCGCGCAGCGGTGCGGTGCCGCCCAGGACGGCGCCCAGCTGCAGACCCACATTGTCCTCGGCGTCGTCGCCGAGGAACTCGGCGCTGTCCTCCGCGTCGTTCAGCAGCGTCTCGATGTCCGCTCCCGCAAGACCGGACGGTACGAGTCCGAAGGCGGTCAGGGCCGAGTACCGACCACCGACGTGCGCGTTCGCGGTGAACACCTTGCGGTAGCCGGCCTTCCTCGACGCCTCCTCGAGAGGGGATCCCGGGTCCGTCACGACGACGATCCGCGAGGCCGCATCGATACCGGCGTCGGTGAAGGCCTGCTCGAAGAGCCTGCGCTGCGAATCGGTCTCCACGGTTGAGCCGGACTTCGACGACACGACGATCATGGTGCGCTGCAGGTCCCCCTCGAGGGCACCGCGCACCTGCTCGGGATCCGTGGCATCGAGGACCACGAGGTCCACCCCGGCCTGCTTCGTGATGACCTCCGGCGCGAGGGAGGAACCTCCCATGCCGCAGAGCACGACGCGATCTACCCCTTCGGCCCGAAGGTCGGCCCGGAGGCCGGCGATCTCCGGGAGCAGGGCTCGTGAACCCACGAACACGTCGATCCACCCGAGTCGGATCGAGGCTTCCGCCTCGGCATCCTGACCCCACAGGGTGGCGTCCTTGGCCATGAGCCGGGACGCCACCCGGTCCTGGACGAGCGTGGGCAGGGCGGTCTCGACGGCGTCGAGCGCGGCGCCGGTCGCGACGAGGGCGAATGATCCCATGAGAGCTACTCCTTCGCCGCGTCGAGTGCGGACTGGACGGTCTCGAGCAGCTCGGACCAGCTGGCCACGAACTTGTCGAGGCCCTCGGTCTCGAGCTGGTCCACGACCTCGGTGTAGGAGATGCCGAGCGCATCGAGCCGGTTCAGCACCTCGTTGGACTCCTCGTAGGTCCCGGTGATGGTGTCACCGTCGACGACGCCGTGATCGGCCATCGCGTCGAGCGTCTTCTCCGGCATGGTGTTGACCGTGTGGGCCGCGACCAGACCGGTGACGTAGAGCGTGTCGGGCAGATCCGGGTCCTTGACCCCCGTGGAGGCCCACAGGGGACGCTGCGGGGCGGCGCCGGCCTGCTGGAGGACCTGCCAGCGCTCGGAGGAGAACTGCTCCTCGAAGATCTGGTACGCCAGGCGAGCATTGGCCAGACCTGCCTTGCCCTTGAGCGCCGACGCCTCATCGGACCCGAGCTTGTCGAGCCGGCCGTCGATCTCGGAGTCCACGCGGGAGACGAAGAAGGAGGCGACGGAGTGGATGTCGGCCAGGTCGTGACCGTTCTCCTTCGCCTGCTCCAGGCCCAGCATGAAGGCGTTGATGACGGCCCGGTAGCGCTCGAGGGAGAAGATGAGCGTGACGTTGACGCTGATCCCGGCGGCGAGCGTCGACGTGATGGACTCGAGGCCCTCGACGGTCGCGGGGATCTTGATCAGCACATTGGTGCGCTGCACCTTGGCGTGCAGGCGCTTGGCCTCGGCCGTGGTCCCCGCGGTGTCGCGGGCGAGGCGGGGGTCGACCTCGATCGACACGCGACCGTCGACGCCCCCGGTGCGCTCCGTCTCCTCGGCGAAGAGGTCGCATGCCTGGGAGACATCGTGCGTGGTGATGTCGAAGACGGCCTGATCGACGTCCGCACCCGCTGCGGAGAGGGCCCCGACCTGGGAGGCGTAGGACTCACCCTGCTTCAGGGCGGCGGCGAAGATGCTCGGGTTCGTCGTGACGCCGACGACGTTCAGGTCCTCGATGAGGTGCTTGAAGGCGCCCGAGTTGATGCGTTCCCGGGAGAGGTCGTCGAGCCAGATGGAGACCCCGGCGGCGGAGAGCTCAGCGGTGGGTGTGGTCATGGTGTGCTCCTTTTCCGCGTCAGCGGAACTAGTGCTGGTGTTCAGGGATGAAGGTGCGGATGGTGGCTACTGCTGGTCGCCGGTCTCCGTGGCGCGCTGCCCGGAGGGCATCGCGGCCGTGCCGTTGGGTGCCAGGGGATCGGCGGCGGCCGCCTCGATCGAGTCCTTCGCCGCTGCGACGACGGCGTCGGGGGTGATGCCGAACTCGCGGAACAGCGTCTTGTAGTCGGCGGAGGCACCGTAGTGCTCGAGCGACACGCTGCGACCGGCGTCGCCGATGATGCCCTGCCAGCTCTGCGACACGCCCGCCTCGACCGAGACACGGGCGCGGACCGTGCGCGGCAGCACACTGTCGCGGTACGCGGAGTCCTGGGCGTTGAACCACTCGAGGGACGGCATCGAGACGACGCGCGCGGAGATCCCTTCCGCCTGGAGTGCCTCGCGGGCCTCGACGGCGAGCTGGACCTCGGAACCGGTGCCGATGAGGATCACGTCGGGGGAGCCGTTCTTCGCCTCGGCGAGGACGTAGCCGCCCTTGGCCGTGCCCTCGGCGGAGGCGAACGTCTCGCCGTCCGCCGCGCCGGGACCGCGTTCGAAGGTGGGGATGTTCTGCCGGGTGAGGACGAGACCGGCAGGATTGTCGGTGTTCTCGAGGATGGTCCGCCAGGCGACCACCACCTCGTTCGCATCGCCCGGGCGGACGACGTCGAGCCCTGGGATGGTGCGCAGCGCGGAAAGGTGCTCGACCGGCTGGTGCGTGGGCCCGTCCTCGCCGAGACCGATCGAATCGTGTGTCCAGACGTAGATCGCCGGGACACCCATCAGGGCTCCGAGGCGCACGGCGGGGCGCTGGTAATCACTGAAGATCAGGAACGTCCCGGAGAACGCACGGGTGCTGCTGTGCATCACGATACCGTTGACGATCGCGGCAGCGGCGTGCTCACGGATACCGAAGTGCAGCACCCGGCCGTACCTGTCACCGGACCACATCTCGGTCTGGCGGCTCTGCGGGATGAACGACGGCGCACCCTCGATGGTCGTGTTGTTCGACTCGGCGAGATCCGCGCTGCCACCCCAGAGCTCGGGAAGGACGGGGCCGATACTCGTGAGGACCTTTCCGGACGCCGCGCGCGTTGACATGTCCTTGCCGGCCTCGAAGCTCGGCAGGGAATCCTCCCACCCCTCGGGCAGGGTGCGGGCCTGGATGCGCTCGAGCAGGGCCGCTTCCTCGGCGTGCTCGCTCTTCCAGGAGTCGAAGTCCTCCTGCCAGGACGCGTGGGCCTCGGCGCCGCGCTGCACCACGCCGCGAGCGTGGTCGAGGACCTCGGGGTCCACCTCGAAGTGCTGGTCCGGATCGAAGCCGAGCTCTTTCTTCACGGCGGCGATCTCGTCCGCGCCGAGCGCCGAGCCGTGGGCCTTGCCCGTGTTCTGCTTGTTCGGTGCCGGGTACCCGATGATGGTGCGCAGGGAGATGATACTGGGCTTCGAGGTCTCGTTCTTCGCCGCGACGAGGGCCGCGTAGAGCTCCGCGACGTCCTCGACGTACTCCCCGGTCTTCGTCCAGTCCACACGCTGGGTGTGCCAGCCGTATGCCTCGTAACGGGCCAGGACGTCCTCGGTGAAGGCCACCTCCGTGTCGTCCTCGATGGAGATGTGGTTCTCGTCGTAGAGCACCACGAGATTGCCCAGTTTCTGGTGTCCGGCCAGCGACGACGCCTCGGAGGTCACGCCCTCCTGCATGTCGCCGTCGGAGGCGATCACCCAGATGGTGTGGTCGAAGGGGCTGGTCCCCTCCGGCGCATCGGCGTCGAACATGCCGCGCTGTCTGCGCTGGCCGTAGGCGAAACCGACGGACGTCGCCAGGCCCTGACCGAGGGGGCCGGTGGTGATCTCCACACCGGTGGTGTGCCGGTACTCCGGGTGGCCCGGCGTGAGCGAGCCCCAGGTCCGCAGAGCCTTCAGATCATCGAGTTCCAGGCCATAGCCGGAGAGGTAGAGCTGGATGTACAGGGTCAGCGAGGTGTGGCCCGGGGACAGGACGAAACGATCGCGCCCGGTCCACTCGGCGTCCGACGGATCGTGGCGCATCAACTTCTGGAACAGGAGATACGCGGCCGGTGCCAGGCTCATCGCCGTCCCGGGGTGCCCGTTGCCCACCTTCTCCACGGCATCGGCTGCCAGGACGCGGATCGTGTCGACCGCCCTCTGGTCGAGTTCGGTCCAGGTCAAGTCCTGCTGTGATGTCTGCGCCACGTTTCCGGGCCCCTCTCTGTCAGGAACGGCCGGATCACCGGTGAGTGCCCGAGGGTGCGCTGTCGGAGCGGCCGTCCATTGAATCCTGTGAAGCCCGGCAGCGACGGATCATGCGCTCTCCGATCGGAAGCAGGCTTAGGAGTCCACACTATCCTTTCCGGCGTCCGTCAGGGATTCCCCCACCTCCCGGCCCTCCATTTCTACAGAGCGTAAAAGGGTATGCTGGGTGAGTCTTTTACTCCGGAAGAATCGAAAGTGTTGCCTCGTGAAGACCCAGCAGGTTACTGCTCCGGTGCGTGCCCCGCAGACCCGACAGGGCTTCGGCCGAAAGGCGAAGGCCTATTTCGCGCTGACGAAGCCGCGCGTGATCGAACTGCTCCTGGTGACCACCCTGCCCACCATGATCTTCGCGCAGGGTGGCTTCCCCCCTGTCGGGCTGATGCTGGCCACGATGGTCGGTGGTGCCTTCGCGGCAGGTAGCGCGGGTGCCTTCAACTGCTATTTCGACCGCGACATCGACAAGGTGATGCATCGCACGGAGAACCGGCCGCTCGTCACCGGTGAACTCACGCCGCGGGAGGCGCTGATCTTCTCGTGGGTCCTCGGGATCGGTGCGATCATCATCCTCTGGTTCGGCGCCAATCCGCTGACGGGCCTGCTCGGTGTGGCCGCGATCTTCCTCTACGTGGTCGTCTACACGCTGGTTCTCAAGCGCCGCACCTCGCAGAACATCGTCTGGGGCGGCGCCGCGGGGTGCATGCCCGTGCTCATCGCGTGGGCTGCGGTGACGAACTCGATCGAGTGGCCGGCCATCGTCCTGTTCCTCATCATCTTCCTGTGGACACCGCCCCACTACTGGCCCCTGTCCATGAAGTACAGCGAGGACTATGTTGCCGCCGAGGTCCCCATGCTCGGTGCCGTCGCGGGTGCGCGCGTGGTCTCCGTCCAGGTGGTGCTCTACGCCTGGGCCATGGTGGCCTGCTCGCTGCTGCTCATCCCCGCCGGTGCCGGGTGGGTCTACTCGGTGGCAGCACTCGCCGGAGGCGTCTGGTTCATCCGGGAGTCGCACCGCCTGCACTCCCTGGCCCGTGAGGGCGAGCTCAGCAACAAGGCCGCGATGAAGGTCTTCCACGGCTCCATCAGCTATCTGACGGTCCTGTTCCTGGCACTGGCCGTCGATCCCTTCGTCGGGACGGCCGTCCTGGCCTGAGCCCGGCAGTTCCTCCTGCCCGGCGCGAGGTCGAGCCCCCGGGACCACGCCATCTAGGCTGGCCCTCATGGACTTCACCGGACTGATCGCCTACCCCATCACCCCCTTCCGCTCCGACGGCGAGGTCTCTTACGCGGACCTGGCGGGTCTGGTCGGTTCCCTGGTGACCTCCGGCGCGGACGCCGTGGCGGTCCTCGGATCGTCCGGAAGCTTCGCCTACCTCGA
>JARIBG010000010.1 GCA_029257465.1 Arthrobacter sp.
TTCACGGTGCTGAAGTAGACGCTGTGGCCGTCGGTGGCGGGGGCGGCTTTGACGCCGCCGGTAGGGGAATGCCAGAGCTGGTCTCCGGAGTGCAGATCGTAGGCGTACGACTCCTTGGTGGTGGGGCTCCCCACGAACACCGTCCCCTCGTGGATCATCGGGGCGCCCGAGCGGTTGTTCGAGCTCACAGAGCCAGTCCCGAGATCATCGCGCCACAGGATCTCGCCGGTCGCGGCGTCGAGGGCCAGGAGTTCATGCGTTTCTCCCACGATCTCATCCGACGCGTCCCTGACCGCATGCATCAACGTAGTCATCACGACGCCGTCGGCGACGGCGGGAGGAACGTCGTCGAGCCCCGCGGTAGCCGCCGGGACCTCCGTGCGCCACGCGAAGTCCTTCGCCTCCGTGTCGTAGGCGTAGACACGGCTGGGTGTGGTGCTGCCGCCACCGAAGTAGAGTATGCCGTCCTCGACGGCGGGAGAGGACATGCTCACCCAGTTCGGCAGAGGCTCCACATTGCGTTCCTCGCCGGTGCCCGGGTCCAGCTCGTAGAGGTGCTTGTCCCCCGTCACCGCATACAGGGAGCCGCCCACCAGGGCGGGAGTCGGCATGACCTCACCCTCGGTGTCGTAGCGCCACAACTGCTTCCCCGTCGCGGCGTCCAGGCTCAGGACACCGCTCTCCCCGAGCCCGCGAACGCGGTTCTCGCCCGGTTCCCACTCCGGCTCGAAGCGGTTGCCGAAGCCCACGTAGATCTGCCCGTCCTGGTAGATCATCTCCGAATGCACCCAGTTGGGAGCCACCTGCTGCCACAGGAGTGCACCGGTGGCCAGGTCGAAGGCCTGCAGCTCCCCCGAGTCATGATTGCCCACGAACATGGTGCCGGCCGCGATCACGGGCGTGGACCGGACCTCGTTGGCCGTGGCGATGCTCCCGGTGCGGATGTCGGTCAGACCGCTGGAGACATTCGCGTTGTTCGTCGCGGCGCTGCGGTACTGGGTCCAGTCGGCGGACTCCGGGGCCGAGGATGTATCCAGGACGAGGCCGAGCAGCACCACGCCGACCACGGCGACCCCGGCGACGATCACGCGAATGAATGTCATTGCTGGAATATACCCGCTGCTGCGCCCGGTACTCCATGGGTGACGCAGGAAGGACCACTCCTTGCGCACCCGTGGGGGCTGTGTACGGGAAGGGCAGTCCTGCCGATCGGCATCGGGAGAAGTGCCATCGCTTCGTGCGGATGCGCCGCAGGACCGAACACGGCATGATGAGGTAGTGGATGAGGTGCTCCGGTACCCGAACAGCAGCCGAGCAGGAGGACCCCGATGTCCCAGGACCCCTATCAAGACCGGCCCTCCGGCAAGCACGAGAATCCGTACGACGGCGGGGCGCACAGCATGCAGGGCACGGGTGCGCCGTACCAGCCGGAGTACCGGCAGTCGTATCAGCAGCCGTATCAGCCCGGCTACTCCCAGCCGGGATTCCACCAGCCGTCCTACGAGAGGATGGAGGGCGAGAAAGCAGCGCAGCTCTCCCTCATCTTCGGGCTCGTAGGTTTCTTCGTCGCAGGTATCATCCTCGGGCCACTCGCCATCTGGCAGGCCAGAAAGGCCGAGCGGCTCGGTGTGCCGGCAACGGCGGGAAAGATCCTCGGCTGGATCATTACCATCCTCTACGGACTGGCCGTCCTCGCCGCCCTCCTCTTCGTCATCATCCTCATAGCAGGGCTGGGAACAGCAGCCAGCTACGGCAGTTGAGCAGGCGCCGACCGTGACTGATCAGACGACCGACGGTGAGCGGCTGGAGCAGAGCAGCGGTCACCGCGCAGACCGGCACCTGGTGCAGGAGCAGGAGTGGCAGCAGTTCCGTGGGGCACGCAACGCGGCGCTCACGGAACCGCATGGTTGGCTGAGCCTCACCTCGCTCCAGTGGCTCAGCGAGACATCCTCCCACGTGGAGCTCGTCCCGGGCCTATGGTCCGCGGTCGACGGTCGGGCACAGCTGAGCGGCCGTGCGGACGACGCGCTGACGGAGCTCGGCACCGGCAGGCTGGTGGAGGGCACCGTCACCGCGACCCTCGACGACGAGGAATCCCTCCAGTGGGTCTCCTACGGCGGAGAGGACGGCCACCGGGTCGTCGTGGAGCTCGCGCGTCGGGCCGGTCGGTATGCCATCCGGACCAGGGACGCCGAGTCGCCCACCCTCACCGGCTTCACCGCCGTCCCCGTCTTCGACCATCGGCCCGATCTCGTCCTGGAAGGCCGGTTCGAGCCGTACACGACCCCGAGGGTGGAACGCATCGAGACAGCGCATCCGGCCGTCCCGGGGTTCCAGACCAGTGTGGGCGAGGTGGTCTTCGGGCTTCCGGGCCGTCCTGAGGAGGTCAGGCTGAAGGCGGCCCAGGACGATACCGGGGCGCTGTCCATCTCCTTCCACGACGCGACCAACGGCGTGACCACGGCACTCTGGCGCAACCTCGCGACGCCTGCTCCCGGCCCCGATGGCGCAGTGGTCCTGGACTTCAACAGGGCCGTCAACTACCCGAGTGCCTTCACTCCCTTCGGCACCTGCCCCATGCCCGTCAGTGCGAACGTCGTGCCCGCGCCGATCGAGGCAGGAGAACAGCAACCGGTCGACTGACGGCGCGCCGCTAGAAAGGCGCCGTCTCAGTCCGAGGCGTCAGCGGCGAGGATCATCCCGCGTGCGTAGAAGGCCTGACCGGCATGCTGGACGGCGTCGTCGAGCACGCTCACGAGCCGCACCAGTAGCGTGACCGGCGGATCCCACCGCTCGTCCACCACCTGCTGCAGGTCCTCGTCCCGCAGTCCGGCCACCAGAGACTCGCACAGGCTCTGGACGGCGTCAAAGTAGTCGAGCAGTTGCTGCGCAGATTCGACCGTGACGGCAGCGACCTGCTCCGGGGAGTGACCGTAGCCGGTGTCCGCCGGATCGAGGGACAGACCCCAGCGTTCGGCATAGCCCTTCGCCTGCCAGAGCTCGGGATGCCCGAAGGCCTCGGAGAAATGAGCGTCCGCGACCCGGGTCAGATGCCAGACGAGCCACGCCACGGAGTTGGCGGAACCTCCCGGACGTATAGAGAGCTGGTCGGCGTCGAGGCCCTCGACGGCGCCGTGGACCAGATCGGGCAAGCGTCCGTAGGCCTCGGTCAGGACATCGCTCGAGCTCATGACGGGCTCTTCCTGGGCGATTCTTCGCTCAGGAGCAGGGGGTGATGCTTCATGGCGACTTCCCTTCTGTCGTGTCCGCGGCCTGCTGCCCGGCCGGTTCCTGCAGTGTAGGCCCGTATGCGTCCAGGCTCTCGATATGCCGCGGGCCAGGACATAGACTGGCGCTGATCTGCGGCCGATGGTCCGCAGCCCCGATGCCCGACGACGAGCAAAGGCTTCCCGTGCAGATCCCCTCCCGGCTCCCCGTCCCACCGGCCCTGCGACGCCGCGTCCCGAGCGTCAGCGACCTGGCTCCCCTGATGCAGTTCAAGAAACCCGAGTTCGGTGCAGCCGCCCGGCTGAGGCGGGCCAACACCATCTGGGACCTCCGCGACATTGCGAAGCGGCGCACGCCCACGGCACCGTTCGACTACACCGACGGCGCGGCCGAGGCCGAGATCTCACTGAACCGTGCACGCGAGGCCTTCCTCGAGCTGGAGTTCCGTCCGGGGATCCTGCGCGACGTCGAGAACGTTAGCACCACCACCACGGTTCTCGGGCAGTCGTCGGGGTTGCCCTTCGGGATCGCTCCCACCGGGTTCACCCGCATGATGCAGTCCGAGGGCGAGTACGCCGGGTCGCAGGCCGCCGAAGCCGCAGGTATCCCCTACACACTCTCCACCATGGGCACCGCGTCGATCGAGGACGTGGCGCAGGCCGCCCCGAACGGTCGCAACTGGTTCCAGCTGTACCTGTGGACGGATCGGGAGCGTTCCCTCGAGCTGATCGGCCGCGCCGCTGCCGCGGGGAACGACACCCTGATGGTCACCGTGGACACCGCCGTCGCCGGTGCCCGCCTCCGCGACGTCCGCAACGGCATGACCATCCCGCCCGCCCTGACGCTCAAGACCGTGATCGACGCTTCCTACCGGCCCGGGTGGTGGTTCGACTTCCTCACCCACGAACCGCTCTCCTTCGCCTCGCTCTCGCGATACTCCGGCACGGTCGCCGATCTCATCAACTCGATGTTCGATCCCACCCTCACGTTCGAGGATCTCGACTGGCTGCGCGGTGTCTGGAAGGGCAACCTGGTGGTCAAGGGTATCCAGACGCTCGACGACGCGAAGAAGGCCGTGGATCACGGGGCCGACGGCATCATCCTCTCCAACCATGGGGGCCGCCAGCTGGACCGCGCCCCGATCCCCCTGCACCTGTTGCCCCGTGTCGCCGCCGAGCTCAAGGGCCGCGCCGACATCATCCTCGACACGGGCATCATGAGCGGCGGGGACATCGTCGCGGCCATCGCCCTCGGCGCGGATTTCACCCTGATCGGGCGCGCCTATCTCTACGGGCTCATGGCCGGCGGCCGCAGGGGCGTGGATCGCACCATCGAGATCCTGGGGACGGAGACCGCACGCACCCTACAACTGCTCGGGGTGAACCGGATCGAGGATCTGACACCCGACCACGTGCACCTGCTCGACGGTGCCACGG
>JARIBG010000057.1 GCA_029257465.1 Arthrobacter sp.
CCGACCGCACGACCGGGTCGAGCGCCAGGGCCAGGACGGCCGCTGCTCCCAGGGCCGCGATGACGCTGTCGAGCAGCGCCGACCAGGTCAGGTACACCTTCCTGGCCCGCGAGGTCACGATCACCGCTGCGAGCAGCAGGACGTAGAAGCCCGCGTATCCGATATCGGCCGGTGACGGCAGGGGGACGTCCCTGCCTGCCGCGGACTCGAGCACGTAGTACGTGTCGGCGATCGCCCAGGTCAGGAGAGCCGATGCCACCAGCCACAGATCGGCACGCCGGCCTCTGGAGAAGGCCACCACCGACCAGGCGACGAGGGCCGGGACCCAGACGGAGAGCAACCCCAGGACACCGTCGATCCACGGACTGAACTCGTCGGAGCGTCGTAGGACCGTAGCGGCCAGACAGGCCACCGCGACAGCAGCCAGAGGCACCGGCAGCAGGGGCATGACGTGGTCCGGGGAGCGCGGTCCGGCCCGTCGTGTTCGTAGGCCCTCGGCGGGCATGGTGCTGGTCAAGAAGATCCCCTCGGTCGGGCACGGACTCACGCGCCACTATCGACCGCCGGGACCCGATCGTAATGCGTGGGTTCCACGCGCCGGTCGGCCCGCCTCAGGTCCTGCGGCGACCGATGGCCGCTCGCAGCACGAGGACGACCATCAGCAGGAAGGCGAGCGGCAGGCAGAAGTAGCTGGCGAGGACGAATCCGGGCCACACGGTCCACTGGAAGAAGGCGGACACGAGGATTGCTGTGAGGGACACCAGACCGATCACGGCGAAGCCGACGGCGAGGACCATCAGCACGAGCGGGCCGCCGCCGGCGATCTCACCGGCGCGATCGGCATGCGCCTCGGAGGACGCGGGACGGGGGGTGCCGGGGGCGGATTCTTCGGGGCTCATAGCCGTCCCAGACTACAAGAGGCCGGGACGGTGGGAGGGCCGCAAGACGATAGCCTAGGAGATGCGGTCATCCCGGCCTGTCGCGGTGAGCCCGGCAATCGACCGGGATCCGCGTCACCCGGGACCATGACCGGAGGCGAGGATCGCCTACGGTACAGCTGAGAAGAGGGAACGACGTGCCTATCGGCAAAGTGAAGTGGTTCGATGCGGACAAGGGATTCGGCTTCCTGACCGCGGACGACGGCAAGGAAGTGTTCCTGCATGCCTCGGCCTTGCCCTCCGGGGTCAGTGAGGTCAAGGTGGGCACCAAGCTGGAGTTCGGCGTCGCCGACGGCCGGCGCGGTCTGCAGGCACTGTCCGCACGCATCCTCGAGGAGGCTCCCTCGGTGGTCAGGAGCACCCGCAAGCCCGCGGACGACATGGCGGTCATCACGGAGGACCTCATCAAGCTGCTCGACACCGTGTCCAACGGCCTGAGGAAGGGCCGCTATCCGGAGAAGGGCCAGGCCGCGAAGGTCGCTGCCGTCCTCAGGGCGGTAGCCGACGACCTCGACGCGTAGGCTTCGATCATGACCGCGAGTGACCTGCAGAGCGCCGGCGGCGCCGGTGCCCCCACAGCCGACCAGACGCCCGACGAGACCCCTGATGAGACCCCCGTGGAGGTCCCCGACGGTGCCGCGACGGACCCCGTCGCTGGGACCGGGCGGAAGCCGCGGGCGTCGCGCCGCATCCCGAAGTCCGACGCCGTCCTGGAGGCCGCGGTGGACCGGGCACGTCAGGGGATCCTGGAGATCGCCCCGGAGTCGCAGGTAGGGCGCCACGTCTCGGCAGTGGTCGAGGGAGAGCGACTCGTCACCCACCGGTTCGAGGCCTTCCTGCCCGGATACGGCGGCTGGCAGTGGTACGCGTCCCTGGCCCGCGTACCCCGGGGCAGGGACGCGACCGTGTGCGAGGTAGGGCTGCTGCCCTCCGAGGCGTCCCTGAGGGCCCCCGAGTGGGTGCCGTGGTCGGAGCGGGTCCGCCCCGAGGACCACGGGACGGCGGATACGGGATCCGCGGAGTCCCCGGAGTCCTCTGGGTCGGGGGCGAAGATCGATGCAGCGCCGGGGTCGGCGGACGACGGCGCGGAGCAGCCCGACGCCCCATGAGGGTCCAGCGGTGCGACGGCGGACGACGACGATGAACACCTTCAGATCGCTCGGTCTCCACAACTACAGGCTTTGGTTCATCGGAGCGCTGATCTCCAACATCGGCACCTGGATGCAGCGGACGGCGCAGGACTGGCTGGTGTACGACATCCTGACGGAGCAGAACGCCTCGGCCCTGGGGATCGTCCTGGCTCTCCAGCTCGGCCCGCAACTGGTGATCGCCCCCTGGGCCGGGCTGATCGCGGACCCCGTGGTCCGACGCCGGCTGCTTGCCGTCACCCTGGTGGCCATGGCGCTGCTGGGAGTGGGCCTCGGCGTGATGGTCCTGCTCGACGTCGCCGTGCTGTGGCACGTCTACGCCTTCGCCCTGGCCCTCGGCGTGGTCTCGGCCTTCGACGCCCCGGCCCGTCAGGCCTTCGTGTCCGAGCTGGTGCGCGAGGACTATCTGCCCAACGCCGTGGCCCTGAACAGCGCCTCGTTCAACGGTGCCCGCCTGATCGGTCCCGCGGTGGCGGGGCTGCTCACCGCAGGTGTGGGGCCGGGCTGGGTGTTCATCATCAATGCGCTGACCTTCGGCGCCATGGTCTGGGTGCTGATCGTCATGCGGACGTCGGAGCTGAACGCCCAGCCGTTCTCCGCGCCGGGCAAGGGCAGGATCCGCGCGGGGTTCCGTTACGTGCGGCAGCGCCCGGACATCATGATGGTCATGCTGGCGGTCTTCATCGTGGGCACCTTCGGCCTGAACTTCGCGGTGTACATCGCCGCGATGGCCCGCACGGAGTTCGGTCAGGGCGCAGGGGTCTTCGGGGTGCTGTCCTCCGTGATGGCGGTGGGCTCGATCGCCGGTGCCCTGCTGTCCGCCCGGCGGGACCGCCCGCGGTTGCGCTTCGTCTTCGGGGCGTCCGGTGCCTTCGGACTCGCATGCATCCTGGCGGCCCTGGCCCCCAGTCTCTGGCTCTTCGGGCTGGCGCTCGTCCCCGTGGGCCTGTTCGCCCTGACGCTGATGACCAGCGCCAACGCCTACGTACAGACGACCACGGAGCCTGCCATGCGGGGGCGTGTCATGTCGCTGTACTTCGCGATCTTCCTCGGCGGGACACCCCTGGGAGCGCCCGTGGTGGGCTGGGTCTCCGACATGTTCGGACCGCGCTGGAGTCTGGGCGTCGCCGCTGCGTCGGGCATCGTCGCGGCCGCTGCCGGGCTCTTCTGGGCCTGGAGGTACCATGATGTGCGGCTGCACTACGACCGCTCGGCGCCCCGCCGGCTCCGCTTCGATCTCGGCACGGATCCGGTGGACGGCGCGCCGTAGGGGACCCGGTTCTCAGAGCAGGGTGGTGACCACCAAGTCGATGCACGCGAGCAGGGCGGAGACGTCGTCGGGCTCGATGGCCACGAAGGTGGCGATCCGGAGCTGATTGCGTCCGAGCTTGCGGTAGGGTTCGACGTCGAGAATCCCGTTGGCCCGCAGGATCGCCGCGACCCGGACCGCGTCCACCGGGGCCGCGAGGTCGATCGTGACGATCACGGTGGAACGGTCCGCAGGCCTGGCGACGAACGGGCTCGCGATCGAGGACTCCTCGGCCCAGCGGTAGATCCGGGTCGCGGAGTCCGTGGTGCGGGCCGAGGCGAAGGCCAGTCCTCCCTGCTCGTTGAGCCATTGGACCTGGCTGTCGAGCAGGACGAGGGTGGACAGCGCAGGAGTGTTGTAGGTCTGGTTCAGGCGCGAGTTGTCGATCGCCGTCTGCAGATCCAGGAAGTCCGGGATCCAGCGCTCGCCGGCGTCGATGCGTGCGGCGCGGTCGAGGGCCGCGGGCGAGAAGAGGCCGAGCCACAGCCCGCCGTCGGAGGCGAAGTTCTTCTGCGGCGCGAACTAGTAGACGTCGGTCTCGGACACGTCGACGTCGAGCCCTCCGGCGGCCGACGTGGCGTCGATGAGGAGCAGGGCGCCCTCGTCCGCGCCGTCGACGCGCCTGACGGGTGCAGCGACGCCGGTGGAGGTCTCGTTCTGCGGCCACGCGTAGCAGTCGACGCCGCTCTCGGCAACGGGCTCCCCACGTGTGCCGGGCTCGGTTGTGATGACGCTGGAGGCCCCGAGGAAGGGCGCCCGGGTGGTGGCGGCGGCGAATTTCGAGCCGAACTCGCCGAAGGAGAGATGCTGTGCCCGGCGGTCGATCAGCCCGAAGGACGCCACGTCCCAGAACGCGGTGGACCCGCCGACGCCGAGGACCACCTCGTACCCGTCGGGAGCGTCGAAGAGGACCCGCAGACCCTCACGGACCCGGCCCACGAGATTCCGCACGGGTGCCTGGCGGTGGGAGGTCCCGAGGAGCGAGGTGCCCGCGGCGACCAGGGCGTCGATCTGCTCGGCGCGGATCTTCGACGGACCCGCACCGAAGCGGCCGTCGGAGGGCAGGAGGTGGCCGGGGATGCGGGGAAGCTCGCTCATGGGTACTCCAGAATGGTCGACGGCGGATCTCATCGCCCATTCTGCCGCAGCGGGTACGGTCACCGGCCGTCACGGGGCGTCACACGTGCCGAGCGATACCTGCGTGTCCGGCGTCCCCCTCGGATTGCCGGGCGGATCGGGCCATGGACTAATCTTGGGAAGTGGGGCCCGAGCGCGCGGTGACGGCCGTGGCACGCCCACCGGCATGAGGATTTCCAGCCGCGCATCCGCACCGCACCAAGGAGTTTTACCGCATGACGGACCTCATCGACACCACCGAGATGTACCTGCGGACCATCCTCGAACTCGAGGAGGAGAACATCGTGGCCCTGCGCGCGCGGATCGCCGAGCGGCTGCGCCACTCCGGGCCCACCGTCTCCCAGACCATCGGACGCATGGAGCGCGACGGTCTCGTGGTCGTCTCCGGGGACCGGCACCTCGAGCTCACCGACGCGGGGCGTGATCGCGCCACCGGCGTGATGCGCAAGCACCGGCTGGCGGAACGGCTGCTCAGTGACGTGATCGGACTCGACTGGGCCTACGTGCACGACGAGGCCTGCCGCTGGGAGCACGTCATGAGCGAGCGGGTGGAGCGCCGGCTCTACGAACTGCTCGGCAAACCCTCCGAGTCCCCTTACGGCAACCCGATCCCGGGGCTCGAGGCGATCGGCGGCACCGATGCCGGGCTCTTCACGGACGGCGTCGTCACGCTGCTCTCCGTGATGGACGCCTACACACCCGGGAAGCAGGTCACCCTGGTCCGTCTCGCGGAGCCCATCCAGGTGGACCCGGAACTGCTCACGCAACTCGACGAGGGCGGTCTGCGGCCGGGAGCACACCTGAACCTCGAATCGGTGGGCGAGTACATCTCCGTCCGCGTTCCGGGTGTGGAGGGTGCGCTGGAGCTGCCGCCCGAGGTGGCCTCGCACATCTTCGTGTCCCAACCCGCCTGAGCCGGGGACCAACGTGAACCCCGTGTGACCTGCCGCGCCAAGGCTCGCTTCAGAATCCAATTAGCGGACAACGGGTCTCCGGTTTACCCTTGCACTGTCAATCCGAAGTACTTGTCCCTTCCCCGGGATGGCACCCGGCTACGGGGAGCAGGTCGGCAACGAGGCCCACACATGCGCACTCTTGTTCTGAATGCAGGGTATGAACCACTGGCGGTCATCACGTTCCGCCGGGCACTGGTGCTTGTGCTCACCGGGAAGGCGAGCGTCATCGCGGAGGACGAGGAACCGGTCGTCGGGCCCACCGAGACGCTCGGCAGACCCTCGGTCATCCTCCTGAACCGCTACGTGAAGATCCCGTACCGGCAGGACGTCTCGGCCACGCGGCGCGGGGTACTGCGCCGGGACAACCACGTCTGTGCCTACTGCGGAAAGAGTGCCTCGACCATCGACCATGTCATGCCGCGCTGCCGCGGAGGCGCTGATACGTGGGAGAACCTCGTGGCGTGCTGCCTGACCTGCAACAACGCGAAGGGCGACAGGACGCTCGGCAGCCTCGGTTGGCAGCTGCGGATCATGCCGCTGCCCCCGCGTGGCCCGCAGTGGCAGATCCGGGAGCTGGAGAAACCTGCGCCCCAGTGGAGCGAGTTCCTCGCCGAGTACGCTGCGTGAGCGCAGTCGATCTCCGCTTCGACGCCGTCGTGCTGGCAGGCGGCCGCTCCTCCCGCCTCGGCGGGGTAGCCAAGGCCGGGCTCCTGTTCGCCGGGCAGACCCTGCTCGAACGCACCTGTGCAGCGCTCGCGGATGCAGTGCAGCTCGTCGTCGTCGGACCGGAGCCCGACGGCGTGGCCCTGCAGACGCTGGCCGGCTCACCCTCGTTCGTGCGGGAGGAGCCGGCCTTCGCAGGACCGGCGGCCGCCGTCGTCGCCGGTTTCGGGTCCATCATCGACCATGCCCCCTGGTGCGCCGTCGTGGCCTGCGACATGCCTCGCGTGGACGAGCTCGTCACCGTGCTGCTCGCAGCGGCGACGGCGGACGATCGTGCCTCGCTGATGACGGTGGAGAACGGGCGCGACCAACCGCTCGCCGCGCTCTACCGGAGCGAGGATCTGGGTCTGGCCATCGACGCTGCCCTGGCCCGGGGCACGGTCGAGAACCTCTCGATGCGCAGCCTCCTTGCTAGTGTGAGGACCAGAGAGGTCCCGGTCCCGCCGGGCGTGACGCACGACGTCGACACCTTCAGCGATGCGCAGCTGCTGGGGATCGACGTCCCCTGAGACAGCCCGGAGGGCCCATGGACGATCGCCAGAAACTGCTGCACGACTGGACCCAGGGACTGCTCGCAGCCCTCGAGCTCGAGGGGACCGACGTCGACATCGACGCCGTCCTCGGACTCGCCGGCCGGGCCGCGCACTCGGTGGTCCGCCCGGCTGCGCCGCTGACGACGTTCGTGGTCGGTTACGCGGCAGGGCTCGCCGTCGGGAGTGGACAGGCCCAGGAGCAGGTGGCCATGCGCTCGGCGTCGGCGGTGGCCGATCGGCTCTGCGCCGATGCCGCGGCCGAGGGGAGTGCCGGGTGAGCGAGGCTGCCGACGCCCGGAATGTGGGGTGGGAGCGAGCCCGGATGCTCGCGCACGGCGCCGCACGCCCCTTGCCGTTCCAGACGGTCATGCTGGCCGACGCCCTCGGACAGACACTCGCCGAACCTGTCCACGCCCTGCAAGCCATTCCGCACTATGCCTCGTCGGCGATGGACGGCTGGGCGGTCAGTGGGGAGCCGCCCTGGACACTCCCGAGCGCCGCCGAACCGGAGGAACACCACCGCGGCAGGGCCTCGCCCCACGTCGATTCCGGAGAGGTGGCGTTGGCGCCCGGGGAGGCCACCTTCATCCTGACCGGCGGCGTGGTGCCTGAGAACACCGCGGGGATCCTGCGCACCGAACACGGATTCGTTCGCGGGGACGTGCTGGATCGCAACGAGGACGCCCGGCCCGGTGAGCCTTCACTCCACGAGCACATCAGGCCGGCGGGTGAGGAGG
>JARIBG010000080.1 GCA_029257465.1 Arthrobacter sp.
TCGAGTTCCGCGGGCACACCATAGCCAAGACCGGATCGTGGGGCCAGGGACCGGCGCTGCTGCAGACCCTGGCCATCCTCGACGGCTTCGACGACGAGCATCTCGATCCGTCGACGGCACTCGGGGCGCACACCATCCTCGAAGCGCAGAAGCTCGCCCTCGCCGACCGCGAGGCCTACTACGGGGACGACGACGTCCCCTTGGAGTACCTCCTGTCGCCCGAGTACGCCGCCGAACGGCGCGCCCTCATCGGGGATACGGCGTCGCTGGAGTTCCGCCCGGGGACCGTGCCCGGGCACGAGCCCTTCATTCCTCCCCTGCGCACCGGGTACACGCCCCACGCCCTCGCGGACGGCAGCGGCTTCGCCGGTGTTGGCGAACCGACGGTCTCCCGCAGCGGTGAGACGCGCGGGGACACGTGCCACATCGACGTCGTGGACTCCGCCGGCAACATGGTCTCGGCGACGCCGAGCGGCGGCTGGTTGCAGTCCTCGCCGACCATCCCGGAGCTGGGTTTCTGCCTCGGCTCGCGTCTGCAGATGACGTGGCTGGAGGACGGTGCTCCCTCCACCCTGCAGCCGGGGAAGCGGCCCCGCACCACGCTCACGCCCACCCTCGTCATCAGGGACGGCGCACCGATCGTCGCGCTGGGCTCACCCGGCGGTGACCAGCAGGACCAGTGGCAGCTGCTCTACCTGCTGCGGACCATCGTCGGCGGGTACACACCGCAGGAGGCCATCGACGCCCCCGCCCTGCACACCACCTCTGTACTCGGATCGTTCTGGCCGCGGACGTGGGAGCCGGGTGGCGCCGTCGTCGAGGACCGGCTGGGCGAGGACATCATCGCCGACCTCGAACGGCGTGGGCACGTCGTCACACGGGCGGGGGACTGGTCGCTCGGCCGGCTCTCCTCGGTCGTCAGGGATCCAGAGACCGGCGTACTCTCCGCCGCCGCCAATCCGCGAGGAGCACAGGGCTATGCTGCAGGACGCTGAGAACATTCTCGAAGTGACCGATCTCGAGGTCAGCTTCGGCGGGGCCCCGGTCCTGCACCGGATCGGCTTCTCGATGCGGCGCGGGGAGCGCGTGGCCATCGTGGGACAGTCGGGCTCCGGGAAGTCGACCGCCATCGGCGCGATCCTGCGGCTGCTGCCCGGCAGCGGACGGATCACGCACGGATCGATCGTGCTGGGCGGCGGAACGACGAGGGGGGACGTCGAGGACCTCGCGACGGCGTCCGAACCCGTCATGCGGACCATCCGCGGGGAGCGGATCGGGCTCGTCCCTCAGGACCCGATGTCCAATCTGAACCCCGCCATGAAAATTGGCGCGCAGGTCGCCGATGCCCTCGTGGCCAATCGGACGACCGAGGGGAAGCCGGATCGCGCGCAGATCCGCAGCCAGGCCGTGGCGCTCCTGGCCGAGGCCGGTATCCCCGATGCCGAGCGCCGCTACGGCCAGTACCCGCACGAGTTCTCGGGCGGCATGCGGCAGCGTGTGCTCATCGCGATCGCGCTCGCCGGGAAACCCGAACTGCTCATCGCCGACGAGCCCACCTCGGCGCTCGACGTCACGGTGCAGCGGCAGATCCTCAACCACCTGCAGTCACTGGTCGACGCACGCGGCACCTCCCTGCTGTTCATCACCCACGATCTCGGGCTCGCCGCGGACCGCACCGACCGCATCATCGTCATGTCGGAGGGACGCATCGTCGAGATCGGGACGCCCCGGCAGATCCTGCTGGACCCTCAGCAGGACTACACGAGGCAGCTCGTCGCTGCAGCACCCTCCGTGGCCGCAGCGCTCGACGCCGGCACCCTCGTCGATGCCACCCCCGGCACTCCTGCATCGGCGGGCCCCGAGCGGCCCCGATCCATCCTGGTGGTGGAGAATCTCGTGAAGGAGTTCGCGCTGCGCGGCCAGCGTGGCAGCAGCATCCGTGCGGTGGACGATGTCTCCTTCGAGGTGGAGCGGGGTACCACCACAGCCGTGGTGGGGGAGTCCGGATCGGGCAAGACCACGGTCGCCCGCATCATTCTGGGCCTTGAGACGGCGTCGGCCGGGCAGGCCCTGATCGACGGCGAGTCCCTCACCGCGACCCGGGGCGCCCAGCGCCGTGCGCTTCGCCGCAAGGTGCAGCCCGTCTTCCAGGACCCGTACGGATCGCTCGATCCCACCTACAGCATCGAGCGTCTGATCGACGAGCCCCTGCGCATCTTCGGCGTCGGTGATCGCGGGAGCAGGCAGGAGCGCGTGGCCGAACTCCTCGATCAGGTGGCCCTCCCACGCGCCGTGGCCCAGCGCCGGCCGAACGAACTCTCCGGCGGACAGCGGCAGCGGGTCGCCATCGCCCGCGCGCTCGCCCTCGAACCTGAACTCCTCATCTGCGACGAGGCCGTGTCCGCGCTCGACGTCCTGGTGCAGGACCAGATCCTGACGCTCCTGGCCGATCTGCAGGACAGGCTCGGTCTGACCTACCTCTTCATCACGCACGATCTGTCGGTGGTGCGGCAGATCGCCCATGCCGTCGTGGTCATGCGATCCGGTGTCGTCGTGGAGAATGGATCCGTGAACGACGTCTTCGACCATCCGCGGGCGGAGTACACGCGGGAGCTCCTCGGAGCCATCCCAGGTGCGGCCTTTGCGGCGTGAGCAGGACGCTGCGGCGTCCCAGCGTGTCCTCGATGCCCTCCGCAGGGATATCATCCTCGGCGCGTTGACGCCGGGAACCCGGGTCACCGAGGCGGCCTTGGCGGCCAAGTACGGGGTCTCGCGGGTGCCGGTACGGGAAGCGCTGCGCGCACTGGAAGCCGAGGGGTTCGTCGAGTCGAGACCCTATGCGGGCTCCACGATCGCCGAGATCCCGCTGGACGACGCCGCGGACCTGTTTGCCGTACGCGGGGTCATCGAGTCGACGAT
>JARIBG010000087.1 GCA_029257465.1 Arthrobacter sp.
CGAGCCGCTGGCCCATGCCGAGAGAGAACCCGCCCACGCGCTTCTTCGCTACGGGACCGAGACCGGTGAGATCGATGACCTCCTTGACGCGGCTGTTCGGGATGCCGTGCGTGGCCGCCATGGCGCGCAGGTGGTTGTAGGCGGAGCGCTTCGTATGCACGGCCTTGGCGTCCAGCAGCGCGCCCACCTCGCGCAGCGGGGCCCGATGCTGCGCATAGGGCGCCCCGTTGACCGTGACATGGCCACCGCTGGGACTGTCGAGACCCACGATCATGCGCATCGTCGTCGATTTGCCGGCACCGTTCGGGCCGAGGAAGCCGGTCACCTTTCCCGGCTGCACGGTGAAGGTCACGGCGTCCACGGCTGTTTTCGCACCGTACCGCTTGGACAGGGCCTGGGCTTCGATCATGGGAAGTTCCTCCGGTGTGGTCGGCACGCGGGGTCTCCCGCTGGTCCGTGTTCCCTGTCAACAGTAGGCCCGTGTCCTGTAGCGGTCACCGGCCCCAGGGATGATCCTGCCTCCTGTCGCCGTACCCCTTCCGGACGACGGCGAGGACGGCGAGGACTACCGTGAGCTGATCGAGGCGAACTTCCGGATGCACAGCGGCACGAATATGACCAGCAGCAGGACGATGCCGACCAGGACCGTCGGAAGGGCATTCTGCATGGGCCAGGCGTCGGGTACGGGCACGGAGCCGGTATTGCCGAACAGTTCGCGCACCGCCTGCACGAGCGCGGAAACCGGATTCCAGTTGGCGAACGTCTCGAGTGGACCCGGGAGATTCTGGGGCTGCACGAACGCATTCGAGATAAAGGTCAGCGGGAACAGGATCATGAAGGAAGCATTGTTGATGACCTCCGGGGACTTCACCGACATGCCCAGCAGTGCCATGACCCAGCTGAAGGCATAGGAGAACAGCAGCAGGAGCCCGACGCCGGCCAGGGCGCTCGCAGCATTGGTGGTGACGCGCCAGCCCACCAGGAAGCCTGTGCCCATCATGATGACCACCGAGAGCGCGTTGAGCACGAGATCACTGTTGGTGCGGCCGATCAGAACCGCCGAGGAACTCATGGGCAGTGTCCTGAAGCGATCGATGATCCCGTCCTTCAGGTCCTGCGCCATGGCCGAGCCGGAGAACGTGGAGCCGAAGATCACGGTCTGGGCGAAGATGCCCGCCATGAGGTACTGGGTGTAGTCACTGCCCTCCACCTCGATGGACCCGCCGTAGATCTGGCTGAAGAGCAGCACGAACATGATCGGCTGGAGGACCGCGAAGATGAGCATGTCCGGCGAACGCTTGAGCTTCGTGAGATTCCGCCTGGTGACGATCCACCCGTCGGAGAGCCACAGGGTCAGAGGTGCCTCGGTGGTCGTGTCCTCCGGCACGCCGGTCTGCCCGTGTCGCGGTCGCCGGTCCTTCGGGATCACGACACTCATGCCGCGGCCTCCTTCCCTGAGGTACTTTCCCTGCTGTCGCTCCCGACATGGCCCTCGCCCACGTCCTCGGCCCGCCGCCCGGTGAGCGTGAGGAAAACGTCGTCGAGGCTCGGGCGTCGCATACCGGCGTCGTGCAGGCCGATGCCCGCCTCCTCGAGATCGGCGAGCATGAGCTGCAGGGCGCGCGGCCCGTTGCTGACCGCGACCTCGATGCCGCGTCCGTCGTCGCTGGTCACGGGCTCGCCGTCGCCGTAGCGACCGAGCACGGCGCGGGCCGTCGGAGCGTCCGCCTGATCCAGGAGAGACACCGAGGCGCGGTGTCCGCCGATCTGCGCCTTGAGCTCGTCCGAGGTGCCCTCGGCGATGGCCTTGCCGCCGTCGATCACCACGATGTCGTCGGAGAGCTGGTCGGCCTCCTCCAGGTACTGCGTGGTCAGCAGCAGCGTGGTCCCGTCCCGGACGAGCTCCTTGATGATGCCCCAGAGGGAGATCCTGCTCCTCGGGTCGAGTCCGGTGGTCGGCTCGTCCAGGAAGAGGATCTTCGGTTTGATGACGAGCGCTCCGGCCAGGTCGATGCGCCGCCGCATACCTCCCGAGAAGCCCTTGACCGGACGATTGCCGGCCTCCGTGAGCTCGAACTGGTCGATCAGCTCCTGCGCTCGGCGTCGTGACGCACTCGCGCCCAGGTGATACAGCCGTCCCACCATGTCGAGATTCTCGAAGCCGGTCAGATTCTCGTCCACGGCCGAGTACTGGCCGGAGACGCCGATGATGCGCCGGACCGCTTTCGGGTCACGCAGCACGTCGATGCCGTCGACCTGCGCCGTGCCGGCCGTCGGCTGGATGAGGGTGGTGAGAATCTTCACCACCGTGGTCTTGCCTGCACCGTTGGGGCCCAGCAGGGCCTTCACCGTGCCCTGGGGAACGGACAGATCCATGCCGTCGAGGGCATAGACCGGACCGCTCTTCGATGAATAGGTCTTCTCCAGACCCGCTGCCTCGATGATTGCCATCCATCAAGGGTAGGACTGCGGGGGCGTCAGACCTAGGACTTCTCGTCGGTGACCAGCCGTATCGCCCCGGTCGGCGTCGGGCGTTCACGGGCGGCAGGTGCTACGAGGAAGGATGCGAGAACCGCGACGCCGACGGCCAGTAGAGCAGAACGGATGCCGACGAGATCGCCGAGGAAGCCGAGCAGGGGCGGTCCGGCGAGGAACGCGGTGTAGCCGACCGTGGAGACGACCGAGACACGAGCGGCCGCGCGCTCGGGATCGTCCGCGGCGGCGGACATGCCCATGGGGAAGCCGAGCGCGGCTCCTGCCCCCCACAGGACGGCACCGGCAGCGGCCAGGGGCACGTTGGGGGCGACGACGAACAGGACGAGTCCTACGAGGGAGGATGCCAGGCTCGCCTGGAGGGCGCGTACGCGACCGAAGTGGTCGATCACGGCTCCGCCGACGAAGCGCACCAGCGTCATCGCGGCCACGAAGATCGCGAACATGATGGCGCCGGTGCTCTCGGTGGTGCCCAGTCCGTCGACGCTCGCCTTCGCCACCCAGTCGTTCGCCGCTCCCTCGGTGAGGGCCGCTCCCAGCACCACGAGGCCCAGCAGCAGCGTGCGTGATTCCCCCCACGCGCCGAAGCTCCCGGCGCGATCGCCGTCCGTGTCCGGACCGGAGGAGCCCGGATCCGCCGTCTTCTCGGGCAGGAAGGACCGGGGTATCCACAGGGAGACGGTGAGACTGAGGACGGCGACGACCACGAGATGCGCGGAGAAGGAGATCTCCAGTGCTGACAGACCCGCTCCGACCAGTGCCCCCACGAAGGCGCCCCCGCTGAAGGCGGCATGGAAGCGCGGCATGATGGTTCGATTGAGCAACCGCTCGACCGCGCCGCCCTCGATGTTCTGCCCCACGTCCCACAGGGCCACCCCGCAGCCGAACAGGAACAGACCGGCGGCCACCACGGGCACCGAGACCAGTGCGAGGCCGAGTGCCACGGCGCTCGCGCCGAGTGCTGCTGCGGTACCACCGATGCGAACCGTGTTCGCCGTGCCGGAGCGGGCAGCGATGATGCCCGCGAGAGGAAGGGAGATGACCGATCCGACAGCGGCTACCAGCAGCAAGCCACCCGTCTCACCGGAGCTGAGCCCCAGGGTGCTCGACGCCGCCGGGATCCGCGAGGCCCAACTCGCGAAGACCAGTCCGTTGAGCCCGAAGATGGCGAACGTGGCGATCGAGGCGGCGCGGACGGCTGGTTTCACTCCTCAACCGTAGGCTCGCCGCGCGACAGCCCCCAATCGCGTCCCTCATCACAGGGTTATCCACCGATTGTGGATAACCCTGTGGAGAGTCTGTGGACGAATGCCCGGTCAGCGGGCGCGGGCAACCCTGGTCTCGTCCCAGACGGGTTCCTCGGTCTCGTAGACCGAGCCACCGGATCCGAAGACGAGGAACCGGTCGAAGCTCCGCGCGAACCACCGGTCGTGGGTCACGGCGATCACGGTTCCCTCGAACGCATCGATGGCGTGCTCGAGCGCCTCCGCCGAGTGCAGATCGAGATTGTCGGTCGGCTCGTCGAGCAGCAGCAGGGTGGCGCCGGAGAGTTCGAGCAGCAGGATCTGCAGCCTGGCCTGCTGACCACCGGAGAGGGAGTCGTAGAGCTGTTCGGCCTGGGTGGCGAGCCCGTAACGATCGAGCACGGCGGACGCGGCCTCCCTGCCCAGCCCCGATCGGTGCTCGTCCCCCCGGTGCAGGATGTCGACGAGCGTTCTGGCGAGCAGATCCGGACGGGAGTGCGTCTGCGCGAAGAATCCGGGACGGATACGAGCACCGAGTCTGACAGACCCCTCATGTGGCACCGGAGCAATCTCGACGTCGGACACAGGCTGGTGTTCGACGTCGGGATCCGAGCCTCCACCGGCGAGCAGCCGCAGGAAATGGGACTTGCCGGAACCGTTGGACCCCAGGACACCCACGCGGTCGCCGAACCAGATCTCGGTACTGAACGGCTTCATCAGATTGGTCAGTTCGAGCTTCGTCGCCACCACCGCACGCTTCGCCGTACGCCCACCCAACAGGCGCATCGAGACATGCTGCTCGAGAGGGATGGCCTCGGGTGGCCCTGCCTCGAGGAATCTGGCAAGACGTGTCTGCGCCGCGTGGTACCGATTGGCCATGTCCGAGCGGAACGCCGCCTTGTTCTTGTACATGGTGACGAGTTCCTTGAGCTTCACATGCTCCTCGTCCCAGCGCTTGCGGAGCTCCTCGAAGCGCTGGTTCCGGTCCTCCCTCGCCTTGAGATAGGTACCGAAGCCACCGCCGTGCGTCCACGACGACGCCCCGAGCACACCGGGCTCGAGTGTGATGATGCGCGTCGCGGCGTTGGCGAGCAGTTCGCGATCGTGACTCACGAAGAGGACGGACTTCTTGGACTCGGCGAGCTTCGCCTCCAGCCAGCGCTTGCCGGGCACGTCGAGGTAGTTGTCCGGCTCGTCGAGGAGGAGGAGGTCGTAGGGTCCGGAGAACAGTGCCTCCAGGACGAGGCGTTTCTGCTCACCGCCCGAGAGTGTTGCCGCCGCCCTGTGCTGCGCACGGTCGAAGGGGACGCCGAGGGCCGACATGGTGACCTCGTCCCAGGTCGTCTCGAGCTCGTACCCCCCGGCATCACCCCAGTCCGCGATCGCCTGGGCGTAGCGCAGCTGGGTCGGTTCGTCGTCGGTCTCCAGCATGGCCAGTTCGGCGTCGTCGACCCGCTGTGCCACCGCTGCCAGGACGGGGGGAGCCGCAGAGACCAGCAGATCCCGCACGCTCGTACCATCGCGCACCTGACCGACGAACTGCTGCATGACGCCCAGCTGCCCCGACCGGGTGACCGCCCCCTCGTCCGCGGTGAGTTCACCGGAGATGATCCGCAGGAGCGTGGTCTTGCCGGTGCCGTTCGGACCGATCAGGGCGCTCTTGTGGCCCTCGCCGACCCTGAAGGCCACGGAGTTGAGCAGTTGCCTGCCGTCGGAGAGGAAGTAGTCGATACCGGAGATGTCGAGATGAGCCACAGGACCAGTCTCCCATCCACTTCCCCACCACCGGCCGCAAGGCCGTCGAGGCTCGATCTCCGGTCTTCCGGTGGCAGAAACTTGAGAATCGAAGAGGATAATGGAGGTAGTGCAATCGGGTTCGTGGCTTGCCCGACCGGTCGATCGCACGATCCTGACATCCGGTGGGTACCTTCCGACGCCGGCCGGGTGTTCCGCATCCTTGGAGGAAACTCATGTCAGAACTGGAAGAGTGGTCGACCAGCCGCCTCCTCACGACTGCCGCCCGTCTGGTGGATCACGCGTGGAACGAGCGGTTGCTCGACATCGGCATCACACACGCCGGCTACACCACCCTCGGCGTCCTGTCGCGGCAGGGGACCATGACCGGAGCAAAGCTGGCCCTGGCCATGCACGTGCAGGCACAGACCATCGGCAAGACCATCGAGAAGCTCGAGCGTCAGGGCTTCATCTCGAAGATGCGCGACACCGTGGACCGTCGTAGCCAGCGGATCACCATCACACCGGCCGGCGTCGACGCTCTCGCCCTGGCCGAGGACATCGAGCGCACTCTGATGGTCGGTGCAGGACTCGAGTCGTTCGCCCTGCGCAATCTGCTGCACGGGATCATCGGTGAACTGGCACCCCAGCGCCAGAAACCGGCCGCCACAGCGGTCTGATGCCGGGTTCGCTCGAGCGGTCTCCGGACCGCGACACGTGGCGAGGGAAGGGCCTGCTCGCGCAGTCGCCCGAATCGGCCCTTCCCTGGAACCTCCTCGACGCCTGAGGCGTCAGCGTGAGATCAGCACTCGACGACGTTCAGAGCGAGTCCGCCGCGCGCGGTCTCCTTGTACTTGTCCATCATGTCCGCTCCCGTGTCCCGCATGGTCTTGATCGCGATGTCGAGCGAGACATGGTGCTGGCCGTCTCCCCGGACCGCCATACGGGCCGCCGTGATGGCCTTCATGGCCCCGACCGCGTTCCGCTCGATGCACGGGATCTGCACGAGTCCGCCGACCGGGTCGCACGTCAGCCCGAGATTGTGCTCGATCCCGATCTCCGCCGCGTTCTCGACCTGCTCCGGGGTCCCGCCCAGTACCTCGGCGAGGGCGCCGGCCGCCATGGCACACGCGGAACCGACCTCGCCCTGACAGCCCACCTCGGCGCCGGAGATGGACGCATTCTTCTTGAACAGGGCACCGACGGCGGTGGCTGCCAGCAGGAAGCGCACCACGCCGTCCTCATCGGCACCCGGGACGAAGTCCACGTAGTACTTCAGCACTGCCGGGATGATACCTGCCGCACCATTGGTGGGTGCGGTGACGACGCGTCCGCCCGCTGCATTCTCCTCGTTGACCGCGAGGGCGAAGAGGGTGACCCACTCCGTGGTGCCGAGGCGATCGTTCGGGTCGTCCGCCTTCTCGAGCAGCTGACGCTGACGCTCGGCGCGCCGGCGTACGCTGAGCCCGCCCGGTAGGATCCCCCCGGTGGTCGTGCCGCGCCGGATGGTGTCCTGCATGACCGACCAGATCTCCAGCAGACCGGTCCGCACCTCCTCCTCGGAGCGCACGGAGAGCTCGTTCGCGAGGACCACGCCGGAGAAGGACAGACCCGTCGACCGACAGATCTCCAGCAACTGGTCCGCCGTGTCGAACGGGTGGGGTACCGGGGTCTGCGGCAGATCGACCGTCTCCGAGCCGATCTGGTCCTCGTCCAGCACGAATCCTCCGCCCACCGAGAAGTATTCCCTGGTCCGCATCATCTCCCCGGACCCGGCATATGCCGAGAAGCGCATGCCATTGGTGTGGTAGTCCAGCCGCTGCCCCCGGTGCAGCAGCACATCCGTCTCGGGATCGAAGCTGATGGACCGGTGCCCTGCCAGCTTCAGGGAGCGGTGCTCGCCGATGGAGGCCACGCGCGCATCGGCCGAGGTGGGATCCACCAGAGCCGGCTGCTCCCCCTCGAGTCCTAGCAGGACGGCCTTGACCGTCCCGTGCCCGTGTCCGGTCACCCCGAGGGATCCGAAAAGATCGACCTGGACGCGGTGGACCTCGGGGAGCAGTTCCTCACCCCAGAGGAGCTCGGTGAAGAGATAGGCGGCGGTCATGGGTCCGCCCGTGTGCGAGCTCGATGGACCGATGCCGATCTTGAAGAGATCAAAGGCGCTGATCGTCACGAGGTGACCCCTGCCGGCTGACGCCGGTAGAACGGGGTGGGAACCACCGTGAAGGGTTCCGCGCGACCGCGCAGATCCACCTGCACCTCGGTTCCCACCTCGGCGTGTGCGGCGTCGACGTACGCGAGTGCCACCGGGTAGCCGAGGGTGGGACTCGGCAGACCCGAGGTGACGGTACCCACGGCAGTGCCGTCGACGACGACGTCGTATCCCGCGCGCGCCGAGCGCCGGCCGGCGGCCCTCAGACCCACGAGTCGTCGCGCTGGCTCCACGTCCTTGAGCGGTTCGAGGACCGGGCGTCCCACGAAGTCCTCGGTCTTCCGCGTGCTCACGATGGGGCCCAGACCCGCCTCGAACGGATTGGTGGTCGGGCCGAGCTCGTTGCCGTAGAGCGGCATCCCTGCTTCGAGCCGCAGGGAATCACGGGCGGCCAGGCCGCACGGCAGCAGCCCGTGGGCCTTCCCGGCCTCCAGCGCCGCGTCCCACAGACGCACCGCGAAATTGTTGCCGATGTAGATCTCGAAACCGTCCTCCCCCGTGTACCCCGTGCGGGCCAGCAGGACGGGAAGACCTGCCAGGTCGAGTTCCAGGACGGCGTAGTACTTCATGGCCCGGATGGCCTGGGTGTCCTCGGGGCGGGCAAGATCGAGGACGACCGCCTCCGCCGTCGGACCCTGGACGGCCAGGAGCGAGGTCGCCTCGGACTGGTCCTCCACGGCCACGTCGAAGCCGTCCGCGCGGAGGCGCAGTTCCTCGGCCACGACGGGGGCGTTGGAGGCATTGGGTACCACGAGGAACGAATCCTCCGCGAGCCGGTACGTGATCAGATCGTCGATCACGCCTCCCTCGGCGTTGCAGAGCAGCGAGTACTTCGCCTTGCCCACGGCGATGACGGCAAGATTGCTGACCAGTGCGTAGTTGAGGAACTCACCGGCCTGTGGCCCGCTGACGAGGATCTCCCCCATGTGGGAGAGATCGAAGAGCCCCGCGGCTTTCCTGACGGTGTGGTGCTCCTCGAGCTCACTGCGGTACTTCAGCGGCATCAGCCATCCGCCGAAGTCGGTGAAGGAGGCCCCATGGGCCTCGTGCTGGGTGTACAGGGGAGTTCGCTTGCTGTGCTCGCTCATGGAGGGCGGGCTCCTAGTCTTCGAACGCTTCGATGGGTGGGCAGGAGCAGATCAGATTACGATCACCGTGGGCGCCGTCGATCCTGCGCACCGGAGGGAAGTACTTGTCGTGCCGCAGCGAGCGCAGCGGATACGCGGCCCGCTCCCGTGAGTACGCCTGCGTCCACTCGTCGCTGACGAGCAGCTGCGCCGTGTGCGGTGCCTGGCGCAGCGGGCTCTCCTCGAGGGTGAAGTCCCCTGCTGCCACCTGGTCGATCTCCGCCCTGATCGCGATCATCGCCTCGACGAAGCGATCCAGCTCCGCGAGATCCTCCGACTCCGTCGGCTCCACCATCAGCGTGCCGGCGACAGGGAAGGACAGTGTGGGGGCGTGGAAGCCGTAGTCGATGAGCCGCTTGGCCACGTCCTCCGCGGTGACGCCCGTCGCGGCAGTCAGTGGCCGCAGATCCAGGATGCACTCGTGCGCCACGAGTCCCTGCACTCCGGTGTACAGCACGGGGAAGTGATCGGTGAGCCGGGCGGCCACGTAATTGGCGCTCAGCAGCGCGTGCGCCGTCGCGCTCGTCAGACCCTCGGATCCCATGAGTGCGATATAGGCCCACGAGATCGGCAGGACGCCGGCCGAACCGTACATCGACCCCGAGACCGGGGTGCCGCCGTCGGCATCCGGTCCGCCGTCGTCGGCGATGTCGCGGTTCGCGTCTCCCGGCAGGAACGGAGACAGGTGCGCGGCGACGGCGACGGGCCCGACGCCGGGTCCGCCACCTCCGTGGGGGATGCAGAAGGTCTTGTGCAGATTCAGGTGGGAGACGTCGCCGCCGAACTCGCCGGGCTGCGCGAGACCTACCAGCGCGTTGAGATTGGCGCCGTCGATGTAGACCTGGCCTCCCGCGCCGTGCACCTTCTCGCAGACCCAGCGGACGTCCTCCTCGAACACGCCGTGCGTGGACGGGTAGGTGATCATGATGGCCGAGAGATTCTCGGCGTGCTGCTCGATCTTGGCCAGCAGGTCGTCGTGGTCGATGTTGCCGTTGGCCGCGGTCCCGACCACCACGACCTTCATACCCGCGAGCACGGCGGACGCGGCGTTGGTCCCGTGCGCCGAGGACGGGATGAGGCAGATGGTGCGGTTCTCGTCGCCGCGGGAGCGGTGGTAGCCACGGATGGCCAGCAGACCCGCGAGCTCGCCCTGGGAACCGGCGTTGGGCTGCAGGGAGACGCGGTCGTAGCCGGTGATCTCCGCGAGGCGCTCCTCGAGATCGGTGATCAGTTCGCGCCAGCCCTCGGTCTGGGCCTCCGGGGCGTAGGGGTGGATCGAGGCGAATTCCGGCCAGGAGATGGGCTCCATCTCGACCGTCGCGTTGAGCTTCATGGTGCAGGAACCCAGCGGAATCATGGTGCGATCCAGTGCAAGGTCCTTGTCGGAGAGGCGGCGCAGGTAGCGCAGCATCGCGGTCTCGGAGCGGTACATCGAGAACACGGGGTGCGTCATGAACTCGGAGGTGCGGTGCAGGCCCTCCGGGATACGCTCTCCTGTCGACCGACCCGTCTCCGATCCGCTGGTCCCCGAGGTGGAGTCGGATCCCCCGAAGACGGCCGCGACGGCCGCGACGTGCTCGGGCGTGGTGGTCTCGTCGCAGGAGATGCCGAGGTGGTCGGCGTCGATACGGCGGAGGTTGTACCCCGCGGCCTCGGCCTGGTCCGCGTACTGCGCGGCTTTGCCCGGCACGCGGACCAGGAGGGTGTCGAAGAACGCCTCGTGCACGACGGCGGCTTCTGTGCCCTCGAGGGCGGCTGCGAGTTCGACGGCGCGCTGGTGCGTGGTGCGGGCGATCTCCTTCAGCCCCTCGGGGCCGTGGTAGACGGCGTACATGGACGCGACGATCGCCAGGAGTGCCTGGGCGGTGCAGATGTTGCTCGTGGCCTTCTCGCGCCGGATGTGCTGCTCACGGGTCTGCAGCGCGAGTCGGTAGCCAGGAGCTCCGTCGGCGTCCTTGGACACGCCGACGAGGCGTCCGGGCAGCATGCGCTCGAGGCCCTTGCGGACGGCCATGTACGCGGCGTGCGGACCGCCGAAGAACAGTGGGACGCCGAAACGCTGGGCGGAGCCGACGGCGATGTCCGCACCCTGCTCGCCCGGGGCGGTGATGAGGGTCAGCGACAGCAGATCGGCGGCGACCGTCACGAGCGCCCCGCGCTCCTTGGCGGCGGTGATGATCTCTGCGTGGTCGCGGAGTGCGCCCGAGGCGCCGGGCTGCTGGAGGACCACACCGTTGATATCGCCGTCGGGCAGGCCGGCCGAGAGATCCGCGATCTCGACCTCGAAGCCGAGAGCCTCCGCGCGGCCACGAACGACGGCGACGGTCTGCGGGAGGGTGTCGGCGTCGATGACCGTGCGGCCCTTGTTCTTGCCCGAGCGCCGCATGAGGAGCACTGCCTCGGCCACCGCGGAGGCTTCGTCGAGCAGGGAGGCGTTGGCGATGTCGAGCGCCGTGAGGTCCTGCACCATGGTCTGGAAGTTCAGCAGTGCCTCGAGGCGGCCCTGGGAGATCTCCGGCTGGTAGGGCGTGTACGCCGTGTACCAGGCGGGGGATTCCAGTACATTACGGCGGATCACCGGCGGGGTGAACGTGTCGAAGTACCCCTGGCCGATCATCTGCACGGCGGTCCGGTTACGCCCGGCCATCCGGCGGAGCTCCGCGAGGACCTCGGTCTCACTGAGGGCGCCGGGCAGATTCAGCGCGCGATCGAGGCGGATATTGGCGGGGACCGCCAGGTCGACGAGCTTGTCGAGGCTGGGATAGCCGAGTACCTCGAGCATGTGTCCGGCCTCCGGGGAGCGCGGACCGATGTGGCGATCGGCGAAGGTGGACGCCGGGACGGAAAGCTGGTCTGTCAGGACGGTCATGGGAACTCCGTAGGTCGGTGAGGGCGCGGTAGCGCGTGCCTGGTCGGGTTCCTCCCCGCTCTGTAGGGAACCTGAGAGTTTTCGCAGGCACCTCGCCTGCTTGCACCGTCGGTGTGCGGCAGGCAGGGCCCGCCACCGCTTTCCAGAGTTGCCGATCCGCGACGGTACTGGGCCTGAGAGATTCCTGGGGAGGAGTTGCTCCTACGGCGCCTGCCGGTGTGTCGTCACCGGCAGAACTCTCCCGCTGCAGATCATTGGCATGTTCAGTTGTGGAGTGCTGTGTGGTTCGGGACCACAGTGTGATTCGTCCTACAGTCTACCGCCTCGGCCTCGCACGGGGCAATGACCGACGGCGACGCGCGCTGGTGATGCATACTGCGGTACCGCCCGCGCGCTCACCCCGGGATGATGAGTTCCAACACCGCTCGGCAGACTGGTCGAGCGTCCCGGCACCGATTCGGCGTCGGACCCTGAGCAGCTGGAGTACTGATGACGATTTCCCGCCTCCGGACAGCCCTGGCCGCGCTCGTCCTGCTGACCGCCGTCGTGCTTCCTGCGCCGGCTGCGATTGCCACGGGGGAGTCCTACGTGGCTCTCGGGGATTCGTACTCCTCGGGTACCGGCACGCGCTCTTACCTCGCCGACGGGTCGGACTGCCAGCGCTCCGTCTACGCGTACCCCTCGCTGATCGCGAGCGCCAGGGGCTATGCGCTGAACTTCCGGGCCTGCTCGGGGGCGACGGTCGCGGACGTCGTCGCTACCCAGCTCGGCGCCCTCACCCCGGCCACCTCGTACGTCTCCCTGAGCGTCGGAGGGAACGACGCGGCGTTCGTGTCCGTCCTCACCGAGTGCGCCAAGCCGGCCTGGATGAGCAACTGCAACGCGGCGGTCAAGCGCGCGCAGGCCGTGATCACGGGCATCCTCCCCACCCGCCTCGGCTCCCTCTACGGACAGGTACGTGCCCGCGCGCCCCGGGCGAGCGTCACGATCGCCGGCTACCCGCACATCTTCAACGGGGAGGACTGCAACGCGGCCACCTGGTTCTCGCCCGGGGAGCAGTCGCACCTGAACGCGACCGCGGACCTGCTCAACCGGACGACGGCGGCGGCGGCCGCGCGGGCGGGGTTCGCCTTCGTCGATCCGGCGTCGGGTCTCGCCGGTCATGCCGTGTGCGACGACGTCGAATGGCTGAACGGGCTCTCGCGTCCCATCTCGGACTCGTACCATCCCAACCGGGTAGGCCACGCAGCGGGGTACGGGCCGCTGCTGGCGGAAGCCCTGACAGGAAGGCAGCTGTCCGTCACGGAGCAGACGCTTCTGTCGGCGGAACTCTCGGCGCCGGTGCTGGCCGGGCAGCAGGCGGCCTACGCCGACGTCGACCGGTCGATCCGGGCCGAGGAGTTCGTGCCGCCGGACCTGTCGAGCCCTGCGGCCCGGACAGCCGCCGCGAGGGCCGGCGTCGACCTCTCGGACCCCGCGAGCGTGGCCCGGGCCGACCGTACCGCCGAGGCCCTGCAGAGCCGGGACTGGTGACTGCACGCTCCGGGTCGAGTTTCCGCCCGCACACGCTCCGGGCTGCGCATGATCCGTCCGCGGATCGGCGTTCCTCGGTGCACTGGCCCTTCCTGTTCAAAGGCGCTTGACTGACGACATGACCCGGCGCCATCGCCTCCTCGCCCTGCTCGTGGCCGTCCTCTGGGGCCTGAACTTCGTCGCGATCGACCTGGGACTGCATCCCGCCCCCGGTGAGGACGTACCGCCGCTGCTCTTCGTCGCTCTGCGGTTCACACTCGTGGTGCTGCCCTGGATCTTCTTCGTCCGGAAGCCCGCGGTCAGTTGGGCTGCCATCCTCGGCGTCGGCCTGTTCATGAGCGCAGGGCAGTTCGGCCTGCTCTACCTCGCGATCTCCCTCGGGATGCCCGCCGGCCTGGCCTCCCTCGTCCTCCAGGCCCAGGTCCTGCTCACGGTGCTCCTCGCGGCTGTCTTCCTGGGCGAGCGTCCTCGGGGGCTCCAACTCGCCGGTCTCCTGGTCGGGGCACTGGGGTTGGTCGTCGTGGCCGTGGGGCGCAGCGCCGTGGCACCCGTGCTTCCCCTCGTCGTCGTCCTCGCCGCCGCGCTGTCCTGGGCCGCGGGTAACGTGATCGCCCGGAAAGCACGTGCCGCATCGGGACTGGGCCTCGTCGTGTGGTCCGGCATGGTGGTGCCCCTACCCCTGCTGGGGCTCTCGCTCGTCGTCGACGGCCCAGCCGCCGTCGGCGACGCCCTCCTGCATCTCGGGACGGTGACCATCGCGAGCGCGTTCTACACCGCCCTCCTCGCCTCGCTCGTGGGCTATGGCATCTGGAACCATCTCCTTGCCCTCTACGAACCCGCGTCCGTGGTGCCCTTCACGCTCCTGGTCCCGGTGGTGGGCATGGGGACGGCGTGGCTGGTCCTGGCCGAAGTGCCCTCCGCCGTCGAGATGGTCGGGGCGGTGATTTTATTGGCAGGTGTGGCGACAGCCCTTGCACGGGCACGTGGAACCGCGCACGAGCGGGGAGCTGGGCTGAGCACCGGTGGCGCGCACCAGGTGTCGGGTGCGGCTCGGGATGAGGACCACCAACCCGAAGGAGCATCATGAGGGCGCGGGCTTCCTCGAGGGTGCTTCGAGCCGTACGCCCTCGGCGTGCCCGGGAAGGTGTCACTCGTGCGAAAACGATGGAACAGCTCGAGAACTTCATACGTATGCATGGAATAATGGTTCGGTGCAGTCCGTTCTCCCAGCAGGACCGGGAACAAGCCGGACACGATGCTAAGGAGCAACATCATGGCAAACGAAGTGGAGTTCGGACTCGACACCTTCGGGGATGTCACGCGCGGGCCGGACGGCGGTACCGTCCCCTACCCCCAGGTGATCCGCAACGTCGTCGCCGAGGCTGTCCTCGCCGACCAGGTCGGGATCGACTTCATCGGTCTCGGTGAACACCACCGCGACGATTTCGCGATCTCCGCACCCGAGACCGTGCTCGCAGCGATCGCCGGTCAGACCTCGCGCATCCGGCTCGGTTCGGCCGTGACGGTGCTCAGCTCCGATGATCCCGTGCGTGTCTACCAGCGCTTCGCCACGCTCGACGCCGTCTCCCACGGTCGCGCGGAGGTCATCCTGGGGCGCGGTTCCTTCACGGAGTCCTTCCCCCTCTTCGGCTACGAGCTCTCCGACTACGAGCGGCTCTTCGAGGAGAAGCTCGATCTCTTCTCCGAGCTCATCAAGGAGGGCCCGGTCACCTGGTCCGGCAGCACCCGCCCGGGCCTGAACGCCCACGAGGTGTACCCGAAGACCGAGAGCGGTCGCCTGAAAACGTGGATCGGCGTCGGCGGTAGCCCCGAGTCCGTGGTCCGCGCGGCACGCTACCGCATGCCGTTGATGCTCGCCATCATCGGCGGTGACCCCGCCCGCTTCGCTCCCTACGTGGATCTGTACCACCGGGCGCTCACCCAATTGGAACAGCCCACGCTGCCGATAGGCGTCCACTCGCCGGGCTACATCGCGGACTCCGACGAGCAGGCCCGCGAGGAACTGTGGCCCGACAACCGGATCATGCGCGATCGTCTCGGCCGCGAGCGTGGCTGGGGTCCGACCAGCCGCGCCGAGTTCGAGCAGGAGGCCGACAGCGGGTCGCTGTACGTCGGCTCCCCGGAGACCGTCGCGACGAAGATCGCCTCGACGGTCAAGACCCTCGGGATCGACCGCTTCGATATGAAGTACAGTGCGGGGCCGCTGCCGCACGAGAACCTCATGCACAGCATCGAGCTCTATGGCACGAAGGTCATCCCCCTGGTGCGCGAGATGCTCGCCTAGGTTCTACCGGGCTCGGCTGCTCCGCTCCCACCCTTCCGGCGTGAAGGGTGGGAGCGGAGCGCTCACCTTCATCCTGGAACACGCCCGGACGTGCCCTATCCCGTCCTTCGGCCATGAGCGGTGGGATCGAAGCCTCGTTCCCACCGTTCGGCGTCCTGCAGTGGGAACGAACGAGGCCGCAGGTGGGCAAAGCGCGCGCTCGCCCTGACCCTGGCGCCCGCTCCATCCCACCCCTCCGCCATGAAGAGTGGGATCGGAGCCTCGTTCCCGGTGTTCTACGTCCTGCAGTGGGAACGAACGACGCCGCCAACGGGGTAGAGCGCTCGCTCCCGGTGTTCGACGTCCTGCAGTGGGAAC
>JARIBG010000091.1 GCA_029257465.1 Arthrobacter sp.
CGGCCCGCGCCGCCGATGGCGCAGTCATCCGTGCGGCTTTGGACAGAGCCTTCGCTGCAGCCGGCTTCACGCTACCGGCGGTCTTCGAGGTGGTGCCCTCAGCCGGTGCTGCCAGGATCGCGTGAACGGTGCCGATGGTTCACACACGGGCCAGCACGACAGGAGGGACCCGCACCCCTGAGCGGAGTGCGGGTCCCTCGTACTGCCGTCGTACCGCTGAAGCGGTTGATCGGTCGGGCGCGGTGTCCTACTCGCTGCCGCGGACGATGGCGATGAGGCGGAGGATCTCGACGTAGAGCCAGATCAGGGTGACGGTGAGACCGAACGCCGCCGTCCAGGAGTACCGCTGCGGAGCGCCGTTACGCACTCCCGCGCTGATCGAGGTGAAGTCGATGATCAGGGAGAACGCGGCCAGACCGATGGCGAGCAGGCCGATCACGAGACCGAACGGGATGCCGCCGTCGAAACCGAGCATCCCCTGTGTCCCTGGGATCGCGTTGCTGCGCAGACCGAACATGCCCTCGGTGACACCGAAGAGCATGAGGCCCAGATTCAGCAGCGAGAATGCCGCATAGCTGATGAGCGCGATCATGAAGAACTTCATCGCCTTCGGAGTGGCGCGTACCTTGCCGCTCTTGAACAGGGCGAGTGTCACACCGAACACCACGAGGGTCCCGAGGACGGCCTGCAGGGCGATCCCGGGGAATCTCGCCTCCAGGACCATGGTGATGCCGCCGACGAAGAGACCCTCCAGTGCCGCGTACGCGAGGATCAGTGCGGGTGAGGGCTCCCGCTTGAACGCATTGACGAGTCCGAGGACGAAGCCGCCGAGTGCACCGACCACCATGAGGGGAAGAGCCAGGCCCGGCAGCAGGAACGCGGGAACCGCGGCGCCCACCAGGACCACGCCGATGCACAGCAGTGTCTTGACGATCACGTCGTCGAACGTCATCCGTCCGGTCTCTGCAGGCCCTGCTGACGGCTGGTTGTACAGGTACTCGAGCTGCTGCTGGTCCGCACCTGCCCCACCCGGATGGATCGCGGTGCCGGTACCGGTGCCGGAAGCCCTGTTGCCGCGCGTGGCTGAACGGAAGGTCTTTGAATTGAAAACCGGGTTACCGCCAAGTGCCATGTGTTCTGGTCCTCCAACTAGGGGGCTGAGTATTCGTGCAACCCTACCAAGGTCAACGGTTCCGTCAGGTTTTTGTTCCCCTCTCGCTGTGCGTGCAACCAGGAAACGCTGAATGACAACATCGGCAGAGCACCATTGCCGGATCGTTACCGAATTGCGACCTCGCTGGGGAGCATTTACCCGCTGCCGGATGGACCCCCGAGTAGCATGATCTCGATGTCAGTGACTGTCGTCACAGTTGCGATCCCGTCGGTGGTCCGCCGGGGTGGCCCCACTGCGGAGGTTCCCATCTTGCTCACCCTATCGACCCCTGCACGGATCAGGAGGTCGTGGCTCCTGGTCCTGGCGTTCCTGACACTCGTGCTGCTCGGCGCCCCGGCGGCCCAGGCCGCGTCCGGTCCACTCGTTCCGGCGACGCGCGGGGAGGTTCACGCGCAGGGCACCGCGACCGCCCCGGCCGAGGAATTCGACAACAGCATCGGCGGGGTGCTCCGCGGTGTCGACGGACCCATCGTGGGTGTCACGGTCACGGCGAGCGGCAACGGTTTCGACGGTGAGGCCACGTCGGCGGCCAACGGCTCCTGGAGGATCGGGGTGCCCGAACAGGGCACCTACGAGGTCGCCATCGACGAGGACACCCTCCCCGAGGGGATCGTGCTCGCCGAGGACCAGCAGAATCCGCGCGAGGTCACCTTCGCCAATACCTCCAGCGCCACCACCCTGTTCCTCTTCGGGGAAGGCATCACCACACAGCAGACGCCGTTCCTCGAAACGCTCGCGGAACGGGCGCTGGCGGGTTTCAGCTTCGGTCTCCTGCTGGCACTGAGCGCCGTCGGTCTGTCCCTGATCTTCGGGACCACCGGTCTCACCAACTTCGCCCACGGCGAGATGGTGACGTTCGGCGCCGTCGTCGCCTTCGGCTTCGCTGCCCTGGGACTGCCGATCGCCGTCGCGATCGTCCTCGCGGTCCTCGCGGGCGGCGTGCTGGGCTACGTGCAGGACGCCGGACTGTGGAAGCCGCTCCGACGTCGCGGGACCGGTCTCGTGCCCATGATGATCGTCAGCATCGGTCTGGCCCTCGCCCTGCGCTACATCATCCAGTTGTTCTTCGGCGGCGCCACGCAGCAGCTGCCCGGATCGCAGAGCGAGATCATCGACCTCGGCTCGGTCTCCATCTCCCGCAACAACCTCACGTCGCTGAGCGTGAGTCTGGTGATCATCCTGATCGTCGCGTTCCTGCTCCTGCGGACGCGGATCGGTAAGGCCACGCGTGCCGTGGCCGACAACCCCTCACTCGCAGCGGCGTCGGGCATCGACGTGGATCGCGTCATCCGCATCGTCTGGGTCGTGGGCGGCATGCTCGCCGCCCTCGGCGGGATCCTCTGGGCCTACTACCGCCCCGGGGTCTCCTACAACATGGGTCAGCAGATCCTGCTGCTCATCTTCGCGGGCGTGACCCTCGGCGGGCTCGGGACGGTCTTCGGTGCCCTCATCGGTTCCATCATCGTGGGCCTCTTCGTGGAGATCTCCACCATCTGGCTCGAGGCGGACCTCAAGTACGTGGGGGCACTGCTGATTCTGATTCTCGTGCTCCTCTTCCGGCCGCAGGGGATCCTCGGCCGCCGCGAGCGCATAGGTTAGGGGCTCTTCATGGACTTCGGCAACATCCTCATCAATGCCTTCGGTGAACTGATCTCACCGACAACGGCGGCCTACGCACTGGCCGCCCTCGGACTCGCCGTGCACTTCGGCTACTCCGGCCTGCTGAACTTCGGTCAGGCCGGCTTCATGGCCGTGGGCGCGTACGGTTACGCCATCTCGACGCTGACCTTCGATGCACCCCTGCTGGTCGCGGTCCTCGTGGCGGTCCTGGCCTCGGTCGTCTTCGCCATCGTCCTCGGCATACCGACCCTGCGCCTCCGCGCGGACTACCTGGCGATCGTGACGATCGCCGCCGCCGAGATCATCCGCTACATCGTCACGACCAACGGCCTGACGGACGTCACCGGATCCGCCAACGGGCTCGCTGCCTTCGAGGGCGGCTTCTTCGGACTCAACCCGTTCCCGTCCGGCGCCTACCAGGTGGGCCCCCTCTCCATGAACGAGCGCGACCTGTGGATCAGGATCGTCGGGTGGAGCGTCGTCGCCCTCGCCTGCCTGATCGTCTGGCTCCTCATGCGCAGCCCCTGGGGACGCGTCCTCAAGGGCATCCGCGAGGACGAGAACGCGGTGCGCTCCCTCGGCAAGAACGTCTACGCCTACAAGATGCAGGCGCTCGTGATCGGCGGCGTGCTCGGGTCCCTGGCGGGCATCATCTTCACGCTGCCGCGCGGCGCCGTCCAGCCCGCGAACTACGCCACGGAGCTCACCTTCTTCCTCTACACGTGCCTGCTCCTGGGCGGCATGGCCACCGTGCTCGGTCCGGTGATCGGTGCGATGATCTTCTGGGTGGTGCTCTCACTGACGCAGGGGCTCCTGTACGGGGCGATCGAGATCGGCGCCATCACCTTCCTGACCAATCCGCAGGCCGGCCAGCTGCGCTACATCCTCGTGGGCGTGGCACTGATGCTGCTCATGGTCTTCAGACCGCAGGGCGTCCTGGGTAACAAGAAGGAGTTGGCCTTCGCATGAGCGTGAACAACACCCCGGATCCGGGACACCGGACCAGCGATCCCAGCGCGGGAGGCGCGCACGCGGGAGGCGCGCATGCGGTAGGCGCGCATGCGGTAGGCGGCTCCGACGCCGTCGACGCCGCTCCTGACACGAGCGCTGAATCGCCGATCACCACCGACGCAACGGGTCCGGGCTGCAAGAAGACCGATCCCATCGTGGTGGCGCGCAACGTGACGCGGACCTTCGGCGGCATCAACGCCGTCGACGTCGAACATCTGGAGATCCCCCGCCACCAGATCACGGCTCTGATCGGGCCCAATGGAGCGGGCAAGACGACGCTGTTCAATCTGTTGACCGGTTTCGACACTCCCAACAGCGGCGACTGGGAATTCGACGGCACACCGTTGGCGAAGGTCGCCTCGCACCGGGTGGCACGCATGGGGATGGTCCGCACCTTCCAGCTCACCAAGGTCATGGGCAAGCTCACCGTCATGGAGAACATGCGGCTGGGAGCGGCGGACCAGCCCGGGGAGAGCCTCGCACGCGCCCTGTTCAAGGGCATGTGGGGCAGACGTGAGCGCGAGATCACCGAACAGGCCGAGGTCTTGCTCGCGAAGTTCAAGCTGGACTCCAAACGCGACGACTACGCGGCCTCCCTCTCCGGCGGGCAGCGCAAACTCCTCGAGATGGCACGGGCGCTGATGGTAAGGCCCCGGCTCGTGATGCTCGACGAGCCGATGGCCGGGGTCAACCCGGCCCTGACGCAGTCCCTGCTCGATCACATCAAGAATCTCAAACAGGAGGGCATGACCGTCCTGTTCGTGGAGCACGACATGCACATGGTCCGCCACATCGCGGACTGGGTGGTCGTCATGGCGGAGGGCAGGGTCGTCGCGGAGGGCCCACCGGAGATCGTCATGAAGGACCAGGCCGTCATCGATGCGTATCTGGGGGCCCACCACGACGTCGATCTGGGCGACAGCACAGGGGTGGAGCACCTCGAGGAGGATCTCGCCCACGACGCCGACTCGGTCGTCGGCACCGCCGACGAGGGCGTCCTCGATGCCGGGGTCAGCGAGGTCGGCGGCGCCCACGCGGTGGAGCCGACGCACACGGAGGAGGAGAAGTGATGGAGGAATTCGAGGGCGACTCGGTCGTGAAGGTCACCGATCTGGTGGCGGGCTACCTGCCCGGCGTCAATATTCTCAACGGCTGCAGCATCGAGGCACGCCGAGGAGAACTCATCGGGATCATCGGTCCCAACGGAGCGGGCAAGTCGACGCTCCTGAAGGCCATGTTCGGGCTCGTGAAGGTCCATTCGGGCACCGTCATGGTCCGCGGCCAGAATCTCACGGGTCTGAAGGCCAACAAGCTCGTCAGCCGGGGCGTCGGATTCGTTCCCCAGAACAACAACGTCTTCAGTACCCTGACCATCGAGGAGAATCTCCAGATGGGCATGTACCAGCGGCCCAGGGACTTCAGGCAGCGCTTCGACTTCGTCACCGGTCTGTTCCCCGATCTCGGCAAGCGCCGGGCGCAGCGGGCCGGCTCGCTCTCCGGCGGCGAACGGCAGATGGTCGCCATGGGACGGGCCCTCATGATGGACCCGGCCGTCCTGCTGCTCGACGAGCCCTCCGCCGGGCTGTCCCCGGTCAGGCAGGACGAGACGTTCCTGCGGGTGCACGAGATCAACCGGGCCGGGGTCTCGGTGATCATGGTGGAGCAGAACGCCCGCCGCTGCCTGCAGATCTGCGACCGCGCCTACGTCCTGGACCAGGGCAAGGACGCCTACACGGGAACCGGGCGGGAGCTGATGAAGGACCCCAAGGTCATCCAGCTCTATCTCGGCACGCTCGCCGATACGGCCTGAGCAGTTTGCTCCCGCGACCGGCACGGGAAGCGTACGAAGAGAGCCCCTGCAGTCCTTCCGCGTATGGACTGCAGGGGCTCTTCTGCTCGAGCAGGCTCGAGCAGCTCGACCAGGGACGGTCCTAGAGCTGTCCCACCTCCGAGCGGTAGGGCTGGGGCACGTTGTCGGCGTCGTAGCGATAGATGCCGATCGCTGCCTCTGTCGGATCCCCGTTCTCGTCGAAGGCGACGGGACCGGAGATACCGTCGTAGTCGATGTCCTCACCACCACGCAGCAGGGTGACGCAGCCGGCGAAGTCGAAGCACTTCTCGCCGTCCTTCGACACGGACTCGAGCTCCGTGGCGATCTCGGTGCCCTCCACGCTTCCGGCTGCCTCGGCGGCCAGCGCGATGAGGTTCACGGCGTCGTAGGCCTCACCGGCGTAGGCCAGGCTGTTGAGATCCGGGTCGACGGTCGCAAGGCCGTCCTGGAAGCCGGTCCCGGTGAAGGGACCCGGGATGGTGCCCTGAGCACCCTCGAGGGTTCCCGGATCAAGGTCCGCGCTGTAGTCCGAGGTGTTGCCGTCGACCATGAACAGGGTGGTCGGATCGATGCCCTTGGCGATGAGCAGCGGAACGATGCTCTTGGCCTCGTCGAAGCTGATGAGGACCACGGCGTCCGGTGCCGCGGCGGCGATCGCGTCCACCTGGCTCGAGAACTGGGAGTCTCCCGTATTGAACATCTCATTGGCGACGACCTGCCCGCCGGCGCCCTCGATGCTCTCCTGGATGTTGCTCTGCAGTCCGGTCCCGTACGAGTCGTTCAGCGTGATCATGCCGACCGTCTGGGCTCCGCAGGTGGTGATGTAGGTTCCCAGGGTGCGGCCCTGCAGCACGTCCGAGGGTGCGGTGCGCCAGTAAAGACCCTTGTCGTCCCAGTCGGTGAACTCCGGGGAGGTGTTGGCGGGCGAGAACTGGATCACGCCTGCGCCGGTGATCTGGTTGATGACGGTCTTCGAGACGCCGGAGGAGGCTGCTCCGACGATCGCGTTGACGTCCTGCGACAGCAGGTCGGTCACCGACTGGGTGGCGATGTCGGTCGTCGTGTCCCCGGAGTCGCGCTGGGTGATGGAGACGTCCTGACCGAGGACACCGCCGGCCTCGTTGATCTCGTTGACCGCGAGCTGGCTTCCGGCGATCTCGGGCGGGCCGAGGAACGCCAGGGTTCCGGTGGTGGGCAGGAGGGATCCGAGCTTCAGCGGTTCAGGACTCGTGACCTCGCTCGCCGGGACTGCTGCCGGATCCCCCTTCTCGCCCTGCTCCTCGCCGACGCCGCCCTCTCCCTCAGGACAGGCCAGCGCGGACATGGGAGCGGCACTGCTCGTGCCCGCGCTGCTTTCGGCGCTGCTGCTGCCCATACTGCTCTCGCTACTGCTGCTGCCCGTACTGCTGGTGCTCTCGCCCGCCGCATCGGTATCACCGGAATCACCCCCGCAACCGGAGGCGAAGAGCGCTATACCGAGGCCGAGGGCGGCGATCCTCGCCGTGCGCGGCGTCCGCTCCCCGATGCCGAACAACGCGGAGTTGCGTGGTGCAGTCATGAATCAGTCTCCTCGACCAGAAGGCTCTTGGCCTTTGATGCTTGGTGCCAGGTCTTCCTGGCCTGTAGAAAAGCTAATCCATATTCAGCGTCGGCATAAGGGCAACAGGTCACATCCTTGTAACGCTCGTCACATCGAGGTCTGCAGGGTCTTGACAGCGCACCGGCAGGAGACCTTCTGCGCATCGTGTGCCCCAGCAGGGACTCGAACCCTGACTGAACAGATTTTAAGTCTGCTGCCTCTGCCATTGGGCTACTGGGGCCGGTGTCGGTCAGCCTACCGCGGCGGGCGCCGAACAGATTCGACGCGGAGCCAGAACGCACGAACGACGACGACCCCTTGGGGGTCGTCGTCGTTCGTGCGGACCAGGGACGGGAACCGTCTGAATTTACCTGTTGGAGTCCGCTCCTCCGGTCAGGGACCCTGTATCAGGCTCCCAGTATCATCAGGACGCCTTACCCGCTCCGACCTTGTCGGCGGAGCTGTCCTTGTCCTTCTTCTTCGGGGGCGTGGCTGCCGCGCGGAACTGGAAGGTAGGCTCCCGCAGATAGGTCAGGGGAACGAGATCGCGCCCGAACACCAGACTCATGGTCCAGTCGGCGAGTATGCGTGCCTTGCGCTCGTACATGGGCATCGCGAGCCCGTGGTAGCCGCGGTGCGCGAGCCAGGCCGGGAGACCCTTGAGCCCGAATCCCATGATGTTCGCCACGCCCTTGTACTGCCCCAGACCGGCAACGGCCCCGAGGTTGTTGTGGCAGTACTCCTTGACCTCTCCCTCACCGAAGGCTGCGGCAAGGACGTTGGCGGCGAGCAGTTTTGCCTGGCGGACTGCGTGCTGGGCGTTCGGGACGCAGAATCCGCCCACTCCCCCACCCGAGAGATCCGGGATGGCCGCAATATCACCGGCGGTCCAGGCATGAGCGACGGGTCCGTCATCGCCTGCGATCTGCAGTTCGGCGGTGGCCCGGAGACGTCCCCGATCGTCGATGGGGAAATCGGTGGACCGGTTCACGGGATTCGCCTGCACGCCGGCGGTCCAGATGAGCGTGTCGGTCTCGAACTCGTCGGCCGGCGTCTTGTCCGGCATGTTGATGAGCTTGATCCTGCCGCCCGCTGCGCTGTCCATGGAGGTGTTGAGCAGAAGTTCGATGTCGCGGTCTGCGAGGTGCTTCTCCACCCACTTGGCCTGATCCTCCGTGAGTTCGGGCATGATCCGTCCCATGGCCTCGACGACGACGAAGCGCAGGTCGGAGCGCGTCAACCGCGGGTTGGCCTTGACGGCGTCGCGCGCTGCGTCCTCGATCTCCGTGATCGTCTCGATGCCCGCGTAACCGCCACCGACCAGCACAAAGGTGAGGGCGCGATCCCGCTCGGGACCCTTCTCCATGGCCGATGCCGCTTCGATGCGCTCGAGCATCCCGTCGCGGACGGCGACCGCTTCCTCGATCGACTTCATGCCGATGCCCTCGTCCTTGAGGCCGTCGATCGGGAAGGTGCGCGTGATGGAGCCGGCAGTCATGACGATCTCGGTATAGGCGAGCTCGAAGGCCTCGCTGCCGTCCATGGGTTCGATGGTCGCCGTACGGGCCGCATGATCGACGGAGGTCATCCTGCCGCTGATCAGTTCCGTCTTCCGCAGGTGCCTGCGGTGCGGGACGACCGCGTGGCGGGGCTCGATGCTGCCCGCTGCGACCTCGGGCAGGAACGGCTGGTAGGTCATGTAGGGCACAGGATCCACCAGCGTGACGATCCCGCCGTGATCCCTGATCTTCTTCTGCAGCCTGTGCGCCACGTACAGGCCGGCATACCCACCGCCGATGACGAGGACGCGTGGACGATCGGAGAAATGTTGTGTCTTTGCCATCCTGCGATCCTACCGGAGTTCGTGAAGATGTTCACGAACTCATCGGGCCCTCCGGAACCTCCGGCAGTCACTGCTCGTTGGGTCCTCTTCGCGCCTGCACGGCGGCGCCGTCATCGCCGGCCGACGGCGGACCCGGCTCGCTCCGCGTGCGCCGGTGCACGCGCAGGACGTGCAGCGTGCCGCACAGCAGCGTGACCAGAAGCAGTCCACCCGAGCCGAGCACGACGACGGCGGGCAGGGCTCCTGCCGGGTCGGACGGGGCCGCCGCGATCGGTGGGGTCGGGGCCGGACTCGATCCCGTCGCCGGGTCCGGCCCTGTGGGATCGGGTGCGGCGGACGGCTCGGCCCGGCGGTAGAGGTGGATCCACTCGGCCATGCTGCCCAGCCGGTTCTCCGTGGGGACCTCGATATCGGCGTCGACGGCCGCCGCGGCGTCGAGCACTCCGTAGCCGTAGAGGGTGTCGAAGCCCGGTGCGCCCGCGTCCGTGGCGGTGTCCACGATCCGGTTGATGACCTGTTCCGCCGAGAGTTCGGGGTACCTGGACCGGACCAGCGCGGCGACGCCGGCGACCAGGGGCGCGGCCCCCGAGGTACCGGACCAGTCGGCGTAGAGCCCGCCGGGCATCCCACCCACCAGATCCTCCGACGGCGCGGCGACGCCGATGCTGATGCCCTCCGATGATGACTCCGCACTCGCCACACCCCATCGGTCCAGCCCGGCGACGGCGAGGACGCCGGGAAGCGTCGCGGGAGCGCCCACCTGCGCCAGGCCCCCGGCCCTGTTGCCCGCTGCGGCGATGACCACGACGTCGTTCTGCTCGGCATGGAGGAACGCGTCGTCCCAGCTCTCGGGCCACGCGGTCCTGGTGCTGCCGATGGACAGGTTGATGACATCGGCCCCGTTGTCCACGGCCCAGGTGACGGCCTCGGGGATCTGGTCCTCCACCGGGATTCCCGCCGGGTTGGGGCCGCTGGTCGGTCCGTCGACCCAGACCGACACGGCCAGCAGCTCCGCCTCGGGTGCCACGCCGACCACACCGTCCGGTCCTCGCCCGTACCGGCCGTAGCCCCCGACTCCCTGTTCGGGTGCGCGCGGGCCTGCTGCCGCCTGCCCGCCCGCGTGCCCACGCCCGGCCAGAAGTGTGCTGACGAGGGTTCCGTGGCTCGGTACCTCGCCGAGACCGCGCCCGCCCTCCGGATCACCGGCGCCCGAGACATCGGTCCCGCCGATCACGGCTCCCGTGAGGTCCGGATGAGTCCCGTCGACGCCACTGTCGATCACCGCCACCGTGACACCCGCGCCCCTGGTGCTCTCCCACGCCTCCGTGACCCCGTAGTCCTGGAGCCAGTACTGGTCGCTCCGCACGTCGTCCGCGGCTGCGGGCACCGCCGCCGGCAGGAGGAGTGCCAGGCATCCTGCGAGGACACTTCCTCCCCGCAGGATCGGGCGCACCGACGAGCGCATCAGCTCACCCGTTCCGCTTCACGATGCTCAGAGCCATGCCGTCGAGGATGTCGTGCTCACTGGTGAGGGCGGAGCGTACGCGGCCCGCCGTCGCGGCTTCCACCCGCTCCACGATCGAGGCCCAGATCAGTGCGCCCGCTCCGATCACGTCGACGCGTCCCGGGTGCATGTAGGGCAGGGCGGCCCGCTCCTCGTGGGTCAGGTGCAGCAACTCCGACGCGGCCGCCTGTATCGCCTCGACGGAGAGTTCGGCACCGTGGATCCGCTCCGGCTGGTACCGGGGCAACCGGAGCGCGTGGGCGGTCACCGTGGTGACGGTTCCTGCCACCCCGATGATGCTGGTGATCCGATCGAGAGGCACCTCGGCCGCCGCCTCGTCGATGAGCCGCTCCACCTCGGCCCTCATGGTATCGATCTGTCGCTCGGTGGGCGGGTCGCTCTGCAGGAAACGCTCGGTGAAGCGCACGCACCCCATGTTCGTGCTGCGGGCCGCGATCAGCCCTGACGCCGTTCCCGCGACGAACTCCGTACTGCCACCGCCGAGGTCGATCACCAGGACCGTGTCGTCACCGGTGGTGGCCAGGACGCTGGAGGCCCCCTCGAACGACAGGCGTGCTTCCTCGTCGCCGGTGATGACCTCCGGGTCCACACCGAGTCGCGCTCGGATCCCGTCGACGAAGTCCTGCCGGTTCCGTGCGTCCCGGGTCGCCGAGGTCGCCACGAAGCGCAGGGGCGGGTCACCGTGCTCCTCGATCAGTACCGCGTACTCCTGCGCTGCGGCGAACGTGCGTGTCAGAGCGCCGTCGGAGAGGCGACCGGTCGCATCGACGCCCTCGCCGAGACGGACCACACGCATCAGGCGCACGACGTCGGTGAGGACGCCGTCCTCGACATCGGCGATCAGCAGCCGGATGGAATTGGTCCCGCAGTCGATGGCGGCGCAGCGCATCAGTTCTGCTCCTCGTGGTGGGCATTGTTCGTGCCGGACGCCCCGTTCCGCCGGGCCGCACGCTTGGCCTCCACCGCCTCGGGGCTGAGGCCCTGGGTGCGCGTGTGCCGGCTGAGATCGGCCTCGGGCGCCTGACCTGCGATATCCCAGGCGCCCTCGCAGTAGCAGCGGTCCGCCGTCCACCACTGGCCGATGCGCTCGATCGCCTCGTCGCCCAGCAGGTTCACCCCCGGACCCGTCGACAGGGCGTGGCCCACGAGCACGTGCAGGCACTTCACGCGGGTCGGCATTCCCCCGGCCGACACGCCGTCGATCTCCTGGACCGGGCCCGTACCCGCCCGCTCGCCCACGGCAGCGCGCGCGGTGAGATATGCCTCGTGGGCGTCCCGGTGGTGCTGCGCGAGTTCGGCGTCGGTGTCGAGTCGATCGCTCATCTCGGTCATGACGCCCTCGGCCTCGAGGCGGGAGACAGCTGCTGTGACCACAGGATGGCTGAGGTAGTAGGTCGTGGGGAACGGGATGCCGTTCGACAGTCGCGGCGCCGTCACGGCCACGAGCGGATTGCCGCACGTGCAGCGCGCCCCGATGCCGACGACGTCGCGCACCGGGCGTCCGAGCTGCCGGCTCAGGACGTCGAGGTCGCCCTCGCGAAGGCTCACCGGGTCCTCGACGGTCGGCTCTCGGTGGTCGTGCCGGTCGGTCTGGTCGTGCTGATGGGTCTGGGTCACGCAAGTCCTTTCAGTGCCGCTCCGCAGCTGGTTCCGGCTCACCCCGGCGATCCGTTCGGAGTACCGGGGCCCGGTGGCTCTCGCCTGTGCCGCCTCTGGTGCTTCAGTCGCTCGCGGCGCGGGTGATGGAGTCCCAGAGGGAGTCCGCCCAGGGTAGATCGGCGGGCTCGGCAGCCGATCCTTCCCCGGTACTGTCCTCGATCCCTGCGCCACCCTTGACGAGATAGCGCGTCTCCCCCGGCATCACGAGGAAGATGCGCTCGCGTGCCTGCTGTTTGACGAAAGCGGGATCATCCCAGCGGGCGAGCTCGGACTCGTTGACCGCACGCTCCTGCTCCTGCAGCGCGATGTCCGCCCGGAGCGCATCCACTTCCGCCTGCTGCTGCACGTAGCGGCTCACGGACGGCGTCAGGAGGACGATCACGGCGATCAGGACGACGGCGAGCGCCAGCAGACGCCCGGAGAAGGCTCTCGCCGGGATCGGCGTCGCCTCCTCCGCCGGCTGGATGGCAGACTCCACGCGCCGCGAACCCAGCCTGCCACGGCGGATCCCACCAGCCAAGTGCTCCCGCTCGGCGGCACGGTGTGCCGAGGTCGAGTGATGATCCTTCGTGGCCGATGGTCCCGGAGCGCGCTGCGCCGAGGGCCTGTGGGGGGCGGCAGGGCCATGGGGAGCAGGATTCGCGCCCCTCGTCTCCGGATGTCTCGCGGGAGCCGCGGGGCCGGGACGGTGGTGCTGGCCCTCGACCCTGTCGTGGACCGGCTGCTCCGCTCGCGGCGAAGGCCGGCCGGCACGTGGAAGGTTGGGGCGGCGGGCAGTCATGAAGCTCCTCGTCGATCGTCATCCGTCACAGCGCAATGGTCTCGTATTTCACCGCGCCCCTCGAGGGTAGCCGCCCTGCAGGTCATCTGCCGCTCGCCCCCTGGATCCACCTAGGCCGTGAAGCGCGGGAAGGCGTCACGACCGGCATAGCGCGCGGCGTCGTCGAGCTCCTCCTCGATGCGCAGCAACTGATTGTATTTCGCGACGCGCTCGCTGCGGGCAGGCGCGCCGGTCTTGATCTGGCCGGCGTTGGTCGCCACGCAGATGTCCGCGATCGTGGTGTCCTCGGTCTCGCCCGAGCGGTGTGAGGTGATCGTGGTATAACCGGCACGCTGTGCCAGGGAGATCGCATCGAGCGTCTCGGTGAGCGTGCCGATCTGGTTCACCTTCACCAGCAGGGAATTCGCCGTCCCGCTCGAGATGCCCCTCGTCAGGCGCGTCGGATTGGTGACGAAGAGGTCGTCGCCGACGATCTGCACCTGATCGCCGATGGCGTCGGTGAGCTGCTTCCAGCCGTCCCAGTCGTCCTCGTCGAGGGGATCCTCGATGGAGACCAGCGGGTAGTCACGCACAAGCTCCTCGTAGTAGGCGCTCATCTGCTCGGTGGTCCGCGCTGAGCCCTCGAACTGATAGGTGCCGTTCTCGAAGAACTCGGAGGCCGCGACGTCGAGCGCGAAAGCAATGTCCCTGCCGGGTGTGTACCCGGCGCGCTCGACGGCGGTGGTGATGAGATCGAGGGCATCCCGGTTCGAGGGAAGATTCGGGGCGAAGCCGCCCTCGTCTCCGAGGCCGGTGGCGAGCCCCTTCTCCTTGAGTACGGCCTTGAGCTCGTGGTAGACCTCGACCCCCCAGCGCAGCCCTTCGGAGTAGGACTGTGCGCCGAGCGGCACGATCATGAACTCCTGGATGTCGACGTCGGAGTCGGCGTGCGAGCCTCCGTTCAGGATGTTCATCAGGGGCACGGGCAGGACGTGCGCGTTGGGACCGCCGAGGTAGCGGTAGAGCGGCAGGGCGGACGACTCGGCGGCGGCACGCGCGATTGCCAGGGAAACGCCCAGCATGGCATTGGCACCGAGATTCGACTTGTTCTCGGAGCCGTCGAGGTCGATCATCGCCTGGTCGACGGCCCGCTGGTCCGCGGCGTCGAAGCCGAGGAGGGCGGGCTGGATCTGCTCGATGACCGCCTCGACCGCCTGGAGGACACCCTTGCCGAGATAGCGGTTCTTCTCTCCGTCGCGGCGCTCGTTGGCCTCGAACCTGCCGGTGGAGGCACCGGAGGGGACGGCTGCGCGGCCGAAGGTGTCGTCGTCGAGCAGTACCTCGACCTCGACCGTCGGGTTGCCGCGGGAGTCGAGGATCTCCCTCGCGTGGATGGCGTCGATGATGGCCATGAAAATGCTCCTCTTCGTTGGAGAACGGGTCAGTACAGCAGATGGTGACGAAGGTGTCGAAGGCGGTGTGGGTGCTTCGTCCAGCCTAGTTCACGTCGGTCCCGGGCGCCCCGAGCGGGTGGGGGTGTTGCCCCGGTACCGGGAGCGGCTCAGGTGTCGCCGGCTGACTGCTGCTCGTATGTCCGCTGATACTCCAGGACCGCCCGCCGCAGGGCGCGCTCCGGATCCACCCCCGATTCGAGTGCCCGTCCGACGAGCGTCAGCAGCTGCTGTCCCACTGCCTCCTCCGTGAGCTCCGTCGCACCGCCGCGCACCTCGCCCGCACGCTTGAGCGTCTTCGCCGCGAAGGCCAGGGCGGGAAGCTGGTGCGGGATGCCGTCGAAGGGCGAGATCCGCGCGGGCCTCTCCTGCTTCTTCACGTCCTGCCAGGTGGTGACGATCTGCTCCACCGACGCCGGGAACGAACGGTGCAGGCCTCCGTCCGGTGCGAAGACGTGCGGGTTCCGGCGGACGAGCTTCGCCGTCAGGCCCTTCACCACCTCCGCCAGGGAGAAGGTACCCTGCTCGGCCTGGAGCTGTGAGTGCAGCACCACCTGGAACAGCACGTCCCCGAGCTCGCCGCGCAGCTCATCGAGCAGCTGGTCGGTGTGCAGCTGGTCGGTGCGCAGCTTCTCGGCCGGCAGGGAAGACTGCTGGGCGCGCTCGACGTCGTCGAGCGCCTCGTAGAGCTCGTACGTCTCCTCCACCAGGTACTCGAGCAGTTCTGCGTGATCCAGTGCCGCCGTCCACGGGCAGTGGTTGCGCAGCAGATCGACCACCTCGACGAGCCGGTCCACCGCAGCTCCCGTCCGGGGTCCCTGCGGACTGTCCTGCTGTGGATCGCCGGGGCCGGCCGTCATCGTGTCACCGTCCCGCCGCCGTCAGGACTGCTCGCCGGGCACCCCGCCCGACGCGCCGGCCGCTGCGGCGTCGAACCTGCCGGTGATGTGCGCCGCCAGGGCTTCGCGGTCCTCGAGCGGCAGGAACGCGGCGTCGACGGCGTTGAGCGTGAGTTCGAGCAGATCACCGAGATCATAACCGAAGGTGTCCACGAGCAGCTCGAGCTCCCCCGTGAGTGTCACGCCGCTCATGAGCCGGTTGTCGGTGTTCACGGTGACCCTGAAGCCCAACTGGTAGAGCAGATCGAACGGGTGCGCCTCGATGGTGGAGCCGAAGGCCTCGATGGCCCCGGTCTGCAGATTCGACGACGGGCACAGCTCGAGCGGGATCCCGCGATCGCGGACCCAGGACGCGAGGCGCCCGAGGTTGGCGACACCGACCTCCTGGCCCTCGGTCTGCTCCTCGTCCGCGGACTCCTCGATCTCGATGTCCTCAGCGATCCGCACGCCGTGGCCGAGCCGCAGGGCCCGCCCGGCGACGAGTGCGTCCTGGATGCTCTCCAGGCCCGCCGCCTCGCCTGCGTGGATGGTCACGGGGAACTGCTCGGAGGCGAGGAACGTGAAGGCGTCGGCGAATCGCGAGGGGAGAAAACCGTTCTCGGCGCCGGCGATGTCGAAGCCGACGGCGCCCCGGTCGCGGTGTCGGACGGCGAGCTCGGCGATCTCCTGGCCCCGGTCGGCGTGACGCATCGCCGTGACGAGCTGGCCCACCTGGATGATGCGACCG
>JARIBG010000107.1 GCA_029257465.1 Arthrobacter sp.
GCATGAGCGAGTACGTACTGCCGGATCTGGATTACGACTACGCGGCTCTGGAGCCGCACATCTCGGGTCGGATCATGGAACTGCACCACTCCAAGCACCAGGCCACCTATGTGAAGGGCGCCAACGACGCCCTGGCCCAGTTGGCTGAGGCCCGGGAGAAGGGCGAGTTCGGTTCCATCCCGAAGCTGTCCAAGGACCTGGCCTTCCATGTGGGCGGTGTGATCAATCACAGTATCTTCTGGAAGAACATGTCGCCCGAGGGCGGTGACAAGCCCGATGGTGAGCTCGGCAGTGCCCTGGATGAGGCGTTCGGGTCCTTCGATGCGTTCCGTGGCCATTTCACCGCGGCTGCTACCTCGTTGCAGGGTTCGGGGTGGGCGGTGCTGGCGTTCGAGCCGCTGGGGAAGAATCTGGTGATCGAGCAGCTCTACGATCAGCAGGGCAATGTTCCGGTGGGGACCATCCCGCTGCTGATGCTCGACATGTGGGAGCACGCCTTCTACCTGGACTACGTCAATGTGAAGCCCGACTACGTCAAGGCGTGGTGGAACCTGGTGAACTGGGCCGATGTCCAGGCCCGCTACCAGGCAGCGACCGCCGGAGCCTCCACCCTCATCACCCCCGGGCACTGATCCCGCAGCTCCCCGCCCCGCTCGACCTCGGCACAACGGTGTGCCCGGCAACCATTTCAACCCATCGCCGGAACCCGTCAGGGCCGATCAGCGATACCCCTCAGAAGGAGACGAAACACCAGTGACTACACGCGTTGGCATCAACGGATTCGGCCGCATCGGTCGCAACTACTTCCATGCAGCACTCGAGCATCACGCCGACCTCGAGATCGTGGCGATCAACGATCTCACCGACACCAAGACCCTCGCCCACCTGCTGAAGTACGACTCCGTGACGGGCCGGCTCAAGGCCTCGGTCGAGGTCGACGACAACGGCGACCTGGTCGTCGGGGGCAAGCACATCAAGGTTCTCGCCGAGCGCGATCCCGCGAATCTGCCCTGGGCCGATCTCGGCGTGGAGATCGTCATCGAGTCCACCGGCTTCTTCACGAAGGCCGCCGACGCGCAGAAGCACATCGACGCAGGTGCGCGGAAGGTCCTCGTCTCGGCGCCCGCGAAGGGCGACGCCTTCACCGTGGTTCTCGGCGTCAACGACGCGGACTACGACCCGGAGAACCACCACATCATCTCCAACGCATCGTGCACCACGAACTGCCTCGGCCCGCTCGCGAAGGTGCTCAACGACAGTTTCGGCATCGAACGCGGACTCATGACGACGGTCCACGCCTACACGGCCGACCAGAATCTGCAGGACGGGCCGCACAGGGATCTGCGGCGTGCCCGGGCCGCCGCGATCAACATCGTGCCCACCTCCACGGGTGCCGCGAAGGCGATCGGCCTGGTCATTCCCGAGCTCGAGGGCAAGCTGGACGGTTTCGCCTTCCGCGTCCCGGTGCCCACCGGTTCCGTCACCGATCTCACCGCTACAGTGGGCCGCGAGGTCACGGCGGAGGAAGTCAACGCCGCCTACAAGGCAGCGTCCGAGGAGGGACCACTCAAGGGCTACCTCTCCTACACGGATGAGCCCATCGTCTCCTCCGACATCGTCTCCGATCCACACTCCGCCATCTTCGATGCCGGCCTCACGAAGGTCATCGGTAATCAGGTCAAGGTGGCAGCGTGGTACGACAACGAGTGGGGCTACTCGAACCGCCTCCTCGACCTGACCGAAATCGTCGCTGCCAAGCTCTCCTAGGCGGTACCGATCGTGGCCTACGCATCCCTGGACGATCTGCTGACGGAGGGCGTGCAGGGACGGCGCGTCCTCGTCAGATCCGACCTCAACGTCCCCCTCGACGGGGAGGTGCCCGCCGTGCGGGTCACCGACGACGGCCGGATCAGGGCGTCATTGCCCGTACTGCGCAAACTCACCGAGGCGGGAGCCGCCGTCGTGGTCATGGCGCACCTGGGGCGTCCCAAGGGTTCACCCGAGGAGAAGTACTCCCTCGCACCCGCCGTGGACGCCCTGCGTGGGCTCGCCGATTTCCCGGTCTCCCTCGCTCCGGACACGACGGGCGAGGGAGCTCGCAGGGCAGCGGCCGACGTGTCCGGAGGCGAGGTGCTCGTCCTGGAGAACGTGCGCTTCGACCCGCGTGAGACGAGCAAGGACGACGCCGAGCGTGCCGCGTTCGCCCGTGAGCTCGCGGATCTCGTGGGCGACGACGGCGCGTACGTCGACGACGCCTTCGGTGCGGTACATCGCAGGCATGCGAGTGTCGTCGACGTCGCAGCCCTGCTGCCTGCGTTCCAGGGTGACCTCGTGAAGGCGGAGCTCACCGTGCTGGAGCGACTGACGGACCCGCAGCGACCGTTCGTCGTCGTCCTGGGTGGATCGAAGGTCTCCGACAAACTCGCGGTGATCGAGAATCTGATCGGCACCGCCGACAGGATCCTCGTCGGCGGAGGCATGGTCTTCACCTTCCTCGCCGCTCAGGGGCACGAGGTCGGCGCGAGTCTCCTCGAAAAGGACCAGATCGAGACGGTGCGCGGGTATCTGGAGCGTGGCCCCGGGGACGGGACGCAGTTCGTGCTGCCCACGGACATCGTGGTGGCCAGGTCGTTCGCTGCCGACGCCGAACACGGTGTGGTCGCTGCCGACGCCATGGCATCGGGGCCCTTCGGGGACGCGGGGATCGGGCTGGACATCGGTCCGGCCACCGGCACCGACTTCGCGTCGCACATCGCCGAGGCGAGGACAGTGTTCTGGAACGGCCCCATGGGCGTCTTCGAGTTCGACGCCTTCGCCGCGGGCACCAGGGCGGTGGCCCAGGCTCTCGTCGACTCCCAGGCGGCGGGTGCGCTGACCGTCGTCGGCGGCGGCGACTCCGCGTCAGCCGTCCGCGGCCTTGGGTTCACCGACGACCAGTTCGGGCACATCTCGACCGGTGGTGGGGCGAGCCTGGAGTACCTCGAGGGCAAGGAGCTTCCCGGCCTTACCGCCCTCGCGCGCGACTGACGACACGAGCGACACGAGCGAGACGAGCGACACCGCCAGGGCAGGAGTGGTGGGATCCACACGGGCCGGACCCGTGCGGATCCCGCCGCCCGGACGCAACAGCGTACTGAACGCAACAGATGGAGTAGATGATGACCACCTCGACCAACGGCGCCTTCGACCGCCGTCCGCTCATCGCGGGCAACTGGAAGATGAATCTGGACCACATGCAGGGGATCACGTTCCTGCAGAAGCTGGCCTGGACGCTCGACGACGCCGGCCATGACTTCTCGCGCGTGGAGGTGTCGGTCTTCCCGCCCTTCACCGACCTGCGCGGGGTCCAGACCCTCGTGAAAGGCGACACCCTGGACCTGGTCTACGGCGGTCAGGACCTCTCGCCCGAGGACTCCGGCGCCTATACGGGCGACATCTCCGGTCAGTTCCTGAAGAAGCTCGACTGCACCTATGTGCTGGTCGGTCATTCGGAGCGCCGGACCCTCCACGCCGAATCGGACGAACTGCTGAACCGGAAGGTGCAGGCTGCCTACCGGCACGGTCTCGTCCCGATCCTGTGCGTGGGGGAGGGTCTGGAGGTCCGCCGCGCCGGGACGCACGTGGAGCACACGCTCGAGCAGGTGCGCAGGGGCGTCGAGGGACTGTCCGACGAGCAGGTCGCCCGACTGGTGGTCGCGTACGAACCCGTCTGGGCCATCGGCACGGGCGAGGTGGCCGGTCCCGCTGACGCGCAGGAGATGTGCGCCGCCATCCGCGCCGAGCTCGGCTCCCTCTTCGCCCCGGAGAGCGCGTCCGGAACGCGCCTGCTGTACGGCGGATCGGTGAAGGCGGCGAACGCTGCCAGCATCCTGAAGGAGCGCGACGTCGACGGCGTCCTGGTCGGTGGCGCAAGCCTGGATGTGTCCGAATTTGCTAGTATTGTCAGGTTCGAGCAGCATCTGGTGTCAGACTAGGTCCGTGCGCCTGCCGCTTCGCGAAGCGGTAACCGAGCCTTGAAAGGGCCCCGTGGAAATCCTCCGTATCATCCTGCTCGTCCTGCTCGGTACCACGAGCCTTCTGCTGACCCTGCTGATCCTGCTTCACAAGGGTCGCGGTGGCGGTATGTCCGACATGTTCGGTGGCGGTATGACCTCCAGCATGGGCTCCTCGGGGGTCGCGGAGCGCAACCTCAACCGCTTCACCGTTGCGCTGGGACTGTCGTGGGGCGTCGTCATCGTGTCGCTGGGACTCATCCAGCGCTTTGCGGGCGAGTCGTAGGCCGCTTCCGGGAGCTCCGCTCCCGCTGAGCCAGGACCGACAAAGCCCCGCCTCCGAATCGGAGGCGGGGCTTTCTCCTGCTCTCCAGCGTGGGTGCTCCGGCTCAGTCCTCGTGCTCGTCGTCGTGCTCGATGAGTCGCCCCGGAAGCTTCTGTGCGGCGTCCTGATCAATCAGCCAGAGCGTCTTGAGCTGTCCTCGTGCGCCGGCCGCCGGGACCTGGACGTGCCCTGCACCGGCCAGGGCGAGCCCCACGGCACCGGCCTTGTCACTGCCGCTGACGGACAGCCAGACTTCCTGCGCGCTGGTGATCGCTTCGAGGGTGAGGCTCACGCGGCGCGGCGGCGGCTTCGGCGCATCGGCGACACCGACCGTCGTCGCTCCCTTCACCCGGATACCGCCGAGCTCCGGGAAGAGCGAGGCCACGTGCGCGTCCGGTCCCACGCCGAGCAGGAGGACGTCGAACCGGGGGAGCCGGGGATCCTGCGCGGTCGTGTCGTCGTCCGTTCGTTCCTCGTCCGCGGCAGCTGCCAGACGCGCCGCGTAGTCCTCTGCAGCGGCGTCCTCGTCCGGGAAGTCGTCCGTCGACCCGAACTCGTGGATCTTCGTGGGATCCACGGCGACACGATCGAGCAGGGCGGAGCGTGCCTGGACGGCGTTCCGGTCCGGGTCGTCGGCCGGCAGGAAGCGCTCATCGCCCCACCAGAAGTGGACCGTCGCCCAATCGACCGCCGTGTGGGCGGGGGAAGCGACCACAGCTTCCAGGGCTGCAGTGGCGATGGAGCCACCCGTGAGCACCACCGTCGCGGTGCCGCGCTCACTCTGAACGTCGACCAGGCGCGTGATCAGCCGGGCAGCGACGGCGGCTGCCAGCGAGGCGGGGGAGGGATGGACACTGACCTTCGGTTCTGCACTCATGCGGTGGTACTCCTCAGCTCGGTCCGTGCAAGACCGTCGGTGATGACTTCCCCGAACACCTCGTCGGGATCCAGCCGGCGCAGTTCCTCGGCGAGGCAGTCGCGCAGGCTCCTGCGGGGCAGGGAGATGTGCTGGACGGGCTGGTCCGGCTGATGCAGCTCGGCGACCTCGAGATCCGGTCGGTACAGTTCGATGTCTCCGCCGTCCCTGCCCAGCCGGACCCGCTTCAGGCCATTCCCCGGCGGACCGGCCACGATGGTCACGGGCGCGTCGAGGGCGCGGGCGAGCCACGCCGCCAGCAGGACGGTACTCGGTGAATCCGAGGCACCCTCGACGGTGATCGCGGTGATCGGTGCGTCGCCCTCGAGCTGGTCCATCACGGCTGCGAGCTGAACGCGCCAATTCGTCAGTCTGGTCCATGACAGGTCGGTGTCGCCGGCCGTGTAGGTCTCACTGATCGTGAACAGTGCCTTAGTGGGATCGGCCTCCTTCGAC
>JARIBG010000123.1 GCA_029257465.1 Arthrobacter sp.
GTGGCCGCCGATGTACTTCGTGGTCGAGTGCACGACGACGTCGGCGCCGAAGGTCAGCGGCTGCTGCAGGTACGGCGAGGCGAAGGTGTTGTCGACCACGAGCAGGGCGCCGGCGTCGTGGGCCAGCTGGGCGGTCGCGGCGATGTCGGTGATCTTCATCATCGGGTTCGACGGCGTCTCTACCCACACCATCTTCGTGGGGTTACCGGCGATGGCGGCCTGCACCGCCGCGGCATCGGCCATGTCGACGGCCGAGTTGGTAATGCCCCACTGCGACAGCACGCGGTCGATCAGTCGGTACGTGCCGCCGTAGGCGTCGTTGCCGAGCACGATGTGGTCGCCCGGGCGAAGGGCTGCGCGGATCAGCGCGTCCTCTGCCGCTAGACCCGAGGAGAAGCTGAACGCGTGCTTCCCGCCCTCCAGGGCTGCGAGCTGCGTCTGCAGGGAATCGCGCGTCGGATTCGTCCCGCGGCCGTACTCGTAGCCGTTGCGGAGCTTGCCGATGCCGTCCTGCGCGAAGGTCGTCGTCTGGTACAGCGGTGGGATTACCGCTCCCGTGGTGGGATCGGGGGTCTGTCCGGCATGGATGGCCCGGGTGTTGAAGCCCTGGGCGTCAGAGTGCGTCACGATGCTCCTGGTGTTCTGGTGGACTGTCAGCTGCTCATATAGGTCAGCACGTCCTGGCGCGTCAGAATTCCCACCGGCGAGCCGAGGGACGTGACCATCAGCGTGTCGCTGTGCCTCAGCCGCTCGCGTGCTGCGTCGATGGACTCAAGGGATCCGATGAGTGGGAGCTTCGCGTCCATGTGCTCGGAGACCGTGTCCGTGAGCTCGGCCTGGCCCTGGAGGAGCTTCTCGGTCAGGGCCCGCTGGTCCACCGAACCCAGCACCTCGCCCATCTTCACCGGCGGCTCCTGCGACAGCACGGGGACCATCGAGACGCCGTACTCGGCCATGAGCGCGACGACATCGCGGAGCGTCTGCGCCGGGTGGGCGTGGACGAGGGCCGGCATCGAGCCGTCCTTCGCGTCGAGGACCGCGCCGACGCCGGTACCCGCGCCGCCGTCCATGAAGCCGTAGGACCTCATCCAGTCGTCGTTGAAGATCTTGCCGAGGTAGCCCCGGCCGCCGTCGGGCAGCAGGACCACGACGACGTCGTCCGCCGTGAGGTCCTTCGCCACACGCAGGGCTGCGACGACCGCCATACCGCAGGACCCGCCGACCAACAGCCCCTCCTCACGGGCGAGACGCCGTGTCATCTCGAAGCTCTCGGCGTCGGTGACGGCGTGGATCTCGTCCGGGACCTCAGGGTCGTAGGAGCCTGGCCACATGTCCTCGCCCACGCCCTCGACGAAGTAGGGCCGCCCGGTGCCGCCGGAGTAGACGGATCCGTCGGGGTCGGCGCCGATGATGCGGACCGGGCCTCCTGCCCGATCGGCGGAGACCTCCTTGAGATAGCGTCCCGTCCCGGTGATCGTGCCGCCCGTACCCACGCCGGTGACGAAGTGCGTCACCGAGCCCTCGGTGTCGGCCCAGATCTCCGGGCCGGTGGTCTCGTAGTGGCTCAGCGGGCCGAACTGGTTGGAGAACTGATCGGGCTTGTACGCACCGGGGATCTCGCGGACCAGGCGGTCGGAGACGCCGTAGTAGGACTCCGGGCTCTCCGGGGCCACCGACGTCGGCGTGACGACGACCTCCGCGCCGTACGCCTTGAGAACATTCCGCTTGTCCTCACCCACCTTGTCGGGCACCACGAAGATGCACCGGTACCCACGCTGCTGGGCTACGAGCGCAAGACCCACACCGGTGTTGCCCGACGTCGGTTCCACGATGGTGCCACCTGGCTTGATGAGACCCTCGGCCTCCGCGGCGTCGAGCATCCGGACCGCGATGCGATCCTTCACCGAACCGCCCGGATTCAGGTACTCGACCTTGGCGAGGACGGTGGCGGCAATGCCGTCCGTGACGGAGTTGAGCCTGACCAGCGGGGTGTTGCCGATCAGATCGACGATCGTTTTCGCGTACTTCATGACCACAACGCTACCGGCTGCCAACCCCATCGCCGTGCGCCCGGGTACCACACGCCGTGTGGCCCGGGTGGCCTGCGCCTAGGGTTGGAGCACCAGCCACCATCCGACGAGGGGATCCAGCCATGACCGAGACCTACCGCATCGCGGTGATCGCCGGCGACGGCATCGGCAAGGAGGTCATGCCCGAGGGCCTGCGCGCCCTGCGGGCAGCGGCCGCGCGGTACGGCTTCGGGATCGACGCCGTCGAGTTCGACTACGCCAGCGCCGAGTACTACACGGCGCACGGGAAGATGCTGCCCGACGACTGGTTCGAGGAACTGCGCACCTTCGACGCGATCTTCTTCGGCGCGGTGGGCTGGCCCGACGTCGTGCCCGACCACGTCTCGCTGTGGGGCAGTCTGCTGCAGTTCCGCCGCCACTTCGACCAGTACGTGAATCTGCGCCCCGTGCGCCTGCTCCCGGGCATCACGAGTCCGCTCGCGGGGAGGGAACCCGGGGACGTGGACTTCTGGGTGGTGCGCGAGAACACCGAGGGCGAGTACTCGAGCGTGGGCGGCAGGATGTTCGAGGGCACCGAGCGCGAGACCGTCATCCAGGACACCGTCATGACGCGCACCGGCGTGGACCGGATCCTCCGCTACGCCTTCGAGCTCGCACAGACCCGCGAGAAGAAACACCTGACCTCGGCGACGAAGAGCAACGGCATCGCCATCACCATGCCCTACTGGGACGAGCGCGTGGAGGCCATGTCCACGAACTACGACGACATCCGGGTGGACAAGTTCCACATCGACATCCTCTGCGCGAACTTCGTGCTCCACCCCGACTGGTTCGACGTCGTCGTCGCCAGCAATCTCTTTGGCGACATCCTCTCCGACCTCGGGCCCGCCTGCACCGGCACGATAGGCGTGGCACCCAGCGGCAACATCAACCCCGACCGCACGTTCCCCAGTCTCTTCGAACCGGTGCACGGCTCGGCCCCGGACATCGCGGGCAAGGGCATCGCCAATCCGGTGGGCCAGATCTGGAGTGCCTCCATGATGCTGGAGCATCTCGGGGAGGCCGAGGCAGCCGCAGGTATTCTCGCGGGCATCGAATCGGTGCTCGCCGTCGGAGGAGACGCGTTGACGCGGGATCTGGGCGGCACGGGCACGACGGCGTCGCTGGGCGAGGCGATTGCTGAAGCGATCGCCGGTGCCATCGCACGTTGACGGACCGCGGACTGCCTGACCGGGTGCCGCGGGCCCACCGCACCGGGTGATAGGGCTCCGCGAGCGCACCGGGGGACCACCGTGGCACCATGGTTCCATGTCCATCGGTCCTGCCCTCGTGTCCTCCGGCGCGGAGACCGCCGAGTGGATCCCGGGCAGTCCGTACAGTCTCGCCCGCAGCGTCGGGACCCTGCAGTGCGGCGCCGGTGATCCGTCGTTCATCGTCCAGGGACCGGATCACTGGTTGGCGTTCCGGACCGGGCACGGGCCCGTGGCCCTGCTGCTGCGGCAGCGCGGTTCGCTCACTGACAGCGTGATCCAGGCAGCGGCGTGGGGGCCGGGAGCCGTCCTGGCACTCGAGGCACTCCCCCGGCTGCTGGGCGCCGACGACGACTGGAGCGACTTCGACAGCCCCGCGTTCCGCGACACCCTGCCGGATCTCGCGCGGAAGGGCAGGTACCTGAACCCCGGACTCCGCCTCCCTTCGTCAGGGCGCATGCTCGACACCGTGGCCCGCGTGGTCCTGGAGCAGAAGGTCACCGGACTCGAGGCCAAGCGCGCCTGGAGGTATCTGCTGACACGCTACGGCGACGCCGCACCCGGCGCGGGCGTCACCGCCCCTGCGGGTCTCCGGCTCCCGCCGACCGCCGAGCAGTGGCGACGCGTCCCGTCGTGGGACTGGCACCGCGCAGGCGTCGACGCCAAGCGCTCCGCGACGATCCTCAAGGCGGCCCTGGTGGCGAGCGGGCTGGAGCGGCTCGCCTCCCGGCAGGGTGAGGCGGTCCGGACCGGATTGCGCTCCGTTCCGGGCATCGGCGTCTGGACCGTCGCCGAGGTGGTCCAGCGGACGCACGGCTGCCCGGACTCCATCTCCGTGGGCGACTTCCATCTCGCGGCCTACGTGGGGTCGGCGCTGACGGGGCGTCGTACCGACGACGCAGGCATGGTGGAACTGCTCCGGCCGTGGGCCGGCCAGCGCCAGCGTGTGGTGCGCGCCCTGTACGCGAGCGGTTTCCGGAAGCAGGCCTTCGGTCCGCGGCTGACCCCCGAGGACCACCGCGCACGATAGCCCGGGCATGTCCGGGTGTGCAGGACGATCAGCGAGTCACCGCTAGGGTTGGGGAATGAGCGAACCCGTAGATGTCACAGCAATCTTCACCCCGCAGGAGGGAGAGTTCTCCCGCGTGAAACTGGCCCTCGACCTGGCCGTCGAGCAGGTGGTCCAGGAACCTGGATGCCTCCGGTACGAGATCACGGAGGCCGAGGAGGACAGGATCGTGCTCGAGGAGCGGTGGGAGTCCACCGAAGCTCTCGATCTCCACATGCGCGGCCCGGCCCTGCAGGATCTCGGTGAGTCACTGAGCGCGCTGCTCGCCGCACCGAGCGACCTGAAGCGCTCCGACCAACCGGCCTGAGCGAGCGTCGACCATCCCCGTCAACAGGGAAGGGCCCCGCACTCGGTGGAGTGCGGGGCCCTTCCCTGTGGGGTCTCCGGTGAACTACTGCGGACTACTGCGCGTCAGCGGCAGAGGAGTCCTGGTCTGCCTGCTGAGCGATCTGCTCGTGCACGGCTTTCATGTCCAGGCCCTTCACGGCGTCGACGAGTTCGCCGAACTGGGTGGCATTGAGAGCACCCGGCTGGGAGAAGACGAGGACCTTGTCGCGGAAGGCCATGAGCGTGGGGATGGACGTGATGCCGGCGGCTGCTGCCAGCGACTGCTCCGCCTCGGTGTCCACCTTCGCGAAGGTGATGTCGTCGTGCTGCTGCGACACGGCGTCGTACACCGGTGCGAACTGCTTGCACGGGCCACACCACTCGGCCCAGAAGTCAACGAACACGATGTCGTTGCCCTCGATGGTTTCGGGGAAGCTTGCCTCGGTGATATTGATTGTCGACATTCTCCAACGCTAACGAGCGCACCCCCTTCCTGTCAGGTCTGTTCGCTACCGATGAAGAATCAGCACCGATCGACCCTGTACCGATCCCCTACGAGTTCCGGAGACACGAGTGAGCAACGACCCCTACGATCTGGCGCGCTTCGTCGACGCCCAGGACGCCAACAGCACCTACGAGCAGGCTCTGTCCGAGCTGCAGGCCGGACACAAGACGGGTCACTGGATCTGGTTCGTCTTCCCGCAGATCCAGGGCCTGGGCAGCAGCCCCACCTCGGTCCGCTACGCGATCACCTCGCTCGATGAAGCGCGCGCCTATCTGTCGCATCCCGTACTGGGCCCGCGCCTGCTCGAGTGTGTCCACGCCCTCCTCAACCTCGAGGGCAACGATCCTGTGGAGGTGCTCGGCGGGATCGACGCCCGCAAGCTGCAGTCCTCCATGACCCTGTTCAATCTGGCCGCACCGCAGGAGCCGTGGTTCAAGGCCGTGCTGGGTCGCTACTACGACGGCGTGGAGGACCAGGCGACGACGTCGAGGCTCGAGGACTGACGCCGTCGCACCGTCACGCAGGGACTCCTACGGCGTGCGGTTCAATTTTGCGACGACGGGCAGGGCTGCGGCGAGCGCAGCCCTCTCCTCGCCGTCGAGCTGACCGAGCAATGCTGCGATACGGGCGTTTCGGCGC
>JARIBG010000077.1 GCA_029257465.1 Arthrobacter sp.
CGCAGGGGGTCATCCCCTCCATCGGGCACACGGACGGCTCGTCGGAGCAGACCGGGGCGGCGCTGGACCTGATCAACGAGGAACTCGCCTCCACCGGTTTCGCGGGATTCAGCGGACGGCCCACGGCGACGCATCTGTTCAACGCCATGCCGGTGATTCACCACCGCTCCCCCGGTCCGGTCCCGCTGCTCCTGGAACGTGCCCGCGCCGGGGAGATCGCCGTCGAGCTCATCGCCGACGGCGTCCATCTCCACCCGCAGACGGTCCGGATGGCCTTCACGATCGCCGGCTCGGAGAACATCCTCCTGGTGAGCGACTCCATCGCGGCCACCGGCACCACCTCGGGGATCCACCGGCTCGGACACCACGAGGTCACCCTCGTGGACGGCTCGGCGATCCTCACGGCAAGCGGAGCGCTGGCGGGGGGTTCCGGCACCCTGCTCGACGTCGTGCGCTGCACCGTGGACGCCGGGGTGGAGCTGTGCGACGCGGTCCGCTCGGCCACCGCGGTGCCGGCCGAGGTTCTCGGACTGTCCGACGAACTCGGGTGCCTCGGCCTCGGGCTCCGGGCGGACGCCGTGGTGGTCTCACCCGAACTCGAGCTCAGGGGCGTGTTGCGAAGCGGCATGTGGGTGCTCCCTCTCGAACTCGAGGACTGATCAGGCGCGGGCCCGGGCGCCCGTCCCACGATCAGCGCCCGTCCTACCATCAGCGCCACGTGCCGATCCCGATGACCGGCCCCGCCTCGATCCAGGAGGACAGACCCGCGTAGACATCGAACTGCATGGCGAGGTCGAACGGCTCACCGTCGTGGACCAGTTGCACCACGACGGCTCCTGGCTGGATCCTTGCCCGCTCGGCCTCCGTCGCCGCACGCCAGCCCGCCACCGAGAGCGAACTGCGCAGGAACCGGAACTTCGGCACCGGGCTGAGCGACATGAGCCCGAGCCACTCCAGGTGGCGGTCCGTGTAACGACAAACCCCCATCCGCCAGCCGCTGGACGGGAGGAGGATGGAGGCGTCGAATGTCCCGAGGGCACGGCCGAGTTGATAGCGGCGGAGCAGGAAGGCTCCGATGACCGCCAGGAGCAGGACGAAGACGACCGCCAGGACCCCGAATGCCGTTCCCAGAGGCTCCACGCGGGAGCCCTAGACTGCTTCCGAGGGTACTGAACCACCGACCTGGGCATTGTCGGCCACGATCACCACGCGGTTGGCGTCGACGGAGAAGAAACCGCCGTCCACCCCGACCACGATACGCTCGCCGCTGACCGGTACCACGGCCAGTTCCCCGGCCTCCAGGATCGCGAGGATGGGCGTGTGTCCGGGGAGGATCCCGATATCACCGTTGGAGGTACGGGCGCTGACCGAGCGTGCTGCACCCGACCACACGAAGTGATCGGCCGCGACGATCTCGACCTCGAGCTCACCGTTGGATGCCATCGGTCCTAGCTACCGCTCTGCTGCTGGATCTTGGCCCACTGGCGCTCGACGTCGTCGAGACCACCGATGTTGAAGAAGGCCTGCTCCGAGATGTGGTCCAGATCGCCGTCGGCGATGGCCGAGAAGCCCTCTATGGTGTCCTTGATGGAGACCGTTGAGCCCTCCACACCGGTGAACTGCTTGGCGGTGTAGGTGTTCTGCGAGAGGAACTGCTGGATGCGGCGTGCCCGTGCCACGACCACCTTGTCCTCCTCACTGAGCTCGTCGATCCCGAGGATCGCGATGATGTCCTGCAGTTCCTTGTTCTTCTGCAGGATCTGCTTGACACGCACGGCGGTGTTGTAGTGATCGTGACCGATGTACTGCGGGTCGAGGATGCGCGAGGTCGACGAGAGCGGATCGACGGCCGGGTACAGTCCGCGCGAGGCGATCTCGCGGGAGAGCTCGGTGGTCGCGTCCAGGTGAGCGAACGTCGTCGCGGGTGCCGGGTCGGTGTAGTCGTCGGCGGGGACGTAGATGGCCTGCATCGAGGTGATCGAGTGGCCCTTGGTCGACGTGATGCGCTCCTGCAGCAGACCCATCTCATCGGCCAGGTTCGGCTGGTAGCCCACGGCCGAGGGCATACGTCCGAGGAGGGTCGACACCTCGGACCCTGCCTGCGTGAAGCGGAAGATGTTGTCGATGAACAGGAGCACGTCCTGGTTCTGCACATCGCGGAAGTACTCCGCCATGGTCAGCGCCGACAGGGCCACGCGCAGGCGCGTTCCCGGTGGCTCGTCCATCTGCCCGAAGACGAGCGCGGTGTCCTTCAGGACGCCGGCCTCCTCCATCTCCACCCAGAGGTCGTTGCCCTCACGGGTACGCTCCCCCACGCCGGCGAAGACCGAGGTACCACCGAAGTTGCGGGCCACACGCGTGATCATCTCCTGGATGAGCACGGTCTTGCCCACACCGGCGCCCCCGAAGAGCCCGATCTTGCCGCCCTTGATGTAGGGGGTCAGCAGGTCGATGACCTTGATGCCGGTCTCGAGCATCTCCGTGGAGCCCTCGAGTGAGGCGAAGCTGGGAGCCTTGCGGTGGATGGGCCAGCGCTCGGAGATCTCGAGGGCGGATGCCTCGACGTCGAGCGGCTGTCCCAGGACGTTGAAGATGTGGCCCTTGACACCCTCGCCGACGGGTACGGTGATCGCCGACCCGGTGTCCTGGACGACCGTCCCACGCACGAGGCCATCGGTTGCCTGCAGGGAGATCGCGCGGACGAGGTTGTCGCCCAGGTGCTGCGAGGTCTCGAACGTGATCTTGCGGGTCTCGCCGTTCAGGGTCACCTCGGTGGTGAGCGCGTTGTACATCTCGGGAATTGCATCGGCCGGGAACTCGACGTCGACGACCGGGCCGATGACACGTGCAATACGGCCGGTCGCTCCGGGGGTCGCGGAGTCTGCACCGCGTTCAACAGTCTGGGCAGTCATCTCTCTCACTTCATTCAGGTAGCTGGCTTATGCCATGAGTCTAGTTGGTGCACCGGCGACCGCGAGGACTCCGGGAAGGCCGTCAGGACGCGCTCAACGCGTCCGCCCCGGCGACGATCTCGGAAAGCTCCTGCGTGATCTCCGCCTGGCGCGCGGTGTTGCGGAGCCTGGTGTACTTCTTGATCAGCTCCGTCGCGTTGTCCCCGGCCGATTTCATGGCCCGCTGGCGTGCGGCGAGTTCACTGGCGGCCGACTGCAGCATGGTCGCGAAGATCCGGGACTCGATGTACCTCGGCAGCAGGGCGTCCAGGACATCCTCCGGTGCCGGTTCGTACTCGTACAGCGGAAGCAGGTCGCCGTCCTGCGGTACCTGCTCCTCGACCACTTCGAGCGGGAGCAGACGGATCACGGATGGTTCCTGGACCACCATGGACCGGAACTTCGTGTACACGACGTGGATCTCGTCGACCCCGCCTTTCTCGAAGTCCGTGAGGAACGTGGTCAGGAGCGCCTCACCGACCTCGCGGGCCGTTTCGAACTCAGGAGCATCCGTTCCTCCGGTCCAGACCCGCTCGTACTCACGACGCCGGAAGTCGAAGTACTGCTGCGCCTTCCGTCCGATCACGTAGGAGTGGATCTCCTTGCCCTCCGAGCGGAGCACCTCGAACAGTCCCTCGGCCTCCTTGAGCGCACTCGCCGAGTAGGAACCCGCGAGACCGCGGTCGGACGTCAGGACGAGCACGGCGGCGCGCCTGACCTCTCCCCGCTCCGTCGTCAGGGGATGGTCGATCTCCGACTGCGACGAGACCGCCGACACGGCGCGGGTGATCGCATTGGCGTACGGCAGGGCCGCGGATACCCGCGAGCGTGCCTTGCCGATGCGGGACGTCGCGATCAGCTCCATTGCCTTGAAGATCTTCCGCGTCGACGTGGTCGAGGCGATCTTCTGGCGGTAGACCCGGATCTGGGCTGCCATGATTGTCCTTTCCTTCGCCCCCGGTGTGGATGCGATTCTGCCTGGATCCTGCCGGCCGGGAGGAATCGTCCTCCCGGCCCGACAGATCCGCTAGCGCTTCTGCCTGACGATCTTTTCCTGCTCGACCGAGTCGGCGTCGATCGCCTCGTGCTCCTCGCGACCCGGCGCCACTCCGTTCGCCCCTGCGCCGAAGAAGCCCTGCTTGAAGTCGAGGATCTGCGTCTTCAACTCCTCGGACGTCGAGTCCTCCATCTTCCCGGTCTGCGCCAGGGTGTTGAGGATCTGCGTCCTGTTGCCCACATGCTCCAGGAACTCGGACTCGAAACGGTTGATGTCGTCGACCGGTACATCATCGAGATACCCGTTGGTGCCGGCCCAGATGGACACGACCTGCTGCTCCACCGGCATCGGCGAGTACTGGCCCTGCTTGAGCAGTTCCATGAGCCGCGCACCGCGGGTGAGCTGCTGACGCGAGGCCGCATCGAGATCCGAGGCGAACATCGCGAACGCCTGCATGTCGCGGTACTGGGCAAGATCCAGCTTCAGTGTTCCCGAGACCTTCTTCATCGACTTCACCTGTGCGGCGCCACCGACCCGGGAGACGGACACGCCGACGTCCACGGCAGGACGCTGGTTGGCGTTGAAGAGATCCGACTGCAGGAAGATCTGGCCGTCGGTGATGGAGATGACGTTGGTCGGAATGTACGCCGAGACGTCGTTCGCCTTCGTCTCGATGATCGGCAGACCCGTCATGGACCCGGCACCGAGCTCGTCGGAGAGCTTCGCACAGCGCTCGAGGAGCCGCGAGTGCAGGTAGAAGACATCACCCGGGTACGCCTCGCGGCCCGGCGGACGCCGGAGGAGGAGCGACACGGCGCGGTAGGCCTCGGCCTGCTTCGAGAGATCGTCGAACACGATCAGGACGTGCTTGCCCGCGTACATCCAGTGCTGCCCGATGGCGGAACCGGCGTAGGGGGCGAGGTACTTGAATCCGGCCGGGTCGGAGGCGGGAGAGGCGACGATGGTGGTGTACTCCAGCGCACCCTTGTCCTCGAGCGTCTGACGCACGGCCGCGATGGTCGAGGCCTTCTGCCCGATCGCGACGTAGACGCATCGCACCTGCTTGTCGACATCTCCCGAGGCCCAGTTGGCCTTCTGGTTGATGATGGTGTCGACGGCGATGGCCGTCTTGCCGGTCTGGCGGTCGCCGATGATCAGCTGACGCTGGCCACGGCCGATCGGGATCATCGCGTCGATGGCCTTGAGCCCGGTCTGCATGGGCTCGTGGACCGACTTGCGCTGCGTGACACCGGGCGCCTGGGTCTCGAGCGCGCGACGACCCTCGGCCGCGATCTCCCCGAGATCGTCGATCGGCTGCCCCAGGGGATCGACCACGCGGCCGAGGAAGGCATCGCCCACCGGGACGGAGAGGATCTCGCCCGTGCGGTGCACTTCCTGGCCCTGCTCGATGCCGTTGTAGTCTCCGAGTACCACGACGCCGATCTCACGGGTGTCGAGGTTCTGGGCGAGTCCGAGCGTGCCGTCCTCGAACCGCAGCAGCTCGTTGGCCATGACGGAGGGCAGACCCTCCACACGGGCAATCCCGTCGCTGGCCGTACTCACGCGTCCGACTTCGACACGCTCTGCATTACCGGGCTCGTAGGACGCCGCGAAGTCGTTCAACGCACTGCGGACGTCCTCGGCGTTGATGGTCAGTTCCGCCATCTCAGTCCCTGCTCTCCTGTGTTGTAGGTCCCCGTGACGTGCCCGGCGACCGGTGTGTAATTCTGTGGGTGTGACTCGGATCCGACGAGGCGCATGAGCCTATCCCGCCAGCTTCCGACGAAGTTCCGACAGTCGTGTGATGACGGTGGAATCCACCATCTCGTCCCCGACGCTGACACGGACCCCACCGATGAGCGAAGGATCGACCGTGATATTGACCTTGAGCTCACGGCCGTACATCGCGTTCAATCCTGCCTCGAGCCGTTCCAACTGCTTCGGCAGCAGGGGCTGGGTGACACTCACGTTGGCGATCCAGCGCTGCTGGCGTGCCGCCACCAGCTCGAGGAACCGCTCGACGAGCGCTGCGGGCTTGAGCCCGCGCGGCGCACGGACGGCCTGCGTGATCAGCAATGCTCCGGCGGGGCTCGCCCCGGGCACCAGCTTCAGGGCGAGCTCGACCTTCGACTCGTCCGTGGCCTGGGATTCCGAGAGCGCCCGCTGCAGCGCGTGGTTCGATGCGACCACCTGCGTGAAGGAGAACAGCTCGTTCTCGAGCCGATCCAGTCCCTGTGCGCCGTCCCCCTGCTCGGCGACCGCGATGACCACGGTTGCCGCAATCTGCTCGAGAGCGTCTCCCAGATCCCGGACACCGGCCCAACGCTCCATCACCAGATCCCGGACCACGCTCGAGGCCTCCGGCGAGACACGGCCGGCGACCAGCTGGTCCACCAGCACAGCCTTGTCCTCGCCGGTGCGCGAGGGATCCGTCAGAGCCCTGCGCAGACCGGCGTTGGCATCGAGGATCGCGAGGACCCCGAAGAGATCCTCGGCCAGGCCGAGCTTCGCGCCGGCCAGCTGCGGCTCCAGTCCTTCGAGGACCGTCGCCAGGGAGAGACTCGATACTCCTGCCATTACCGTGCTGCACCTGCGCTCTGTGAGGAGGATTCCAGGTCCGCGAGGAACCGGTCGACCACGCGCGAGGACCGAGCGTCGTCGGCGAGCGACTCGCCGACGATCCGGCTCGCAAGGTCGGTGGCGAGCGTGCCCACCTCGGCACGGAGCGAGACCAGCGCGCTCTGGCGCTCGGCGTCGATCTGTACCTGAGCCTGCTCGGTGATGCGAGCTGACTCGCTCGCAGCCCTGGCCTTGAGATCCGCCAGGATCTGCGCACCTTCGGCGCGCGCCTCCTCACGGATGCGGTTGGCCTCCGTGCGAGCTTCCGTGAGCTGCTCGCGGTACTCGTCGAGAGCTGCGTTGGCTTCGGCCTGGGCGGCCTCCGCCTTGGCGATGCCGCCCTCGATCGCTTCCGTACGCTCCGCGAACGTCTTCTCGAACGCCGGCATCACGTACTTGATGACGATGAACAGCAGAACCGCGAAACCGACCACGGTCACAAGGATTTCCCAGACGTTCGGGATCAGAGGGTTGGTCCCCTCCGCTGCCATGATCGCTGCGTTAAGCATGTGTCACCCGTCTTTCTTCAGTATCTCGTCGATCGGACCGGACGGCTGTCTAGGCGCCGATGACGAAGGCGAAGACGAGGCCGAGGATTGCGAGTGCTTCGGTCAGTGCCAGGCCGAGGAAGGCGATGGGCTGCAGGACACGCTGCGCCTCGGGCTGGCGGGAAACGCCGTTGATGTAGGCCGCGAAGACGAGACCTACGCCGATACCACCGCCGATCGCGGAGAGACCGTATCCAACGAGGTTGAGGCTACCCTGTACTTCCATTGTGTTCCTTTCAAGATGCCGCGCAGATGCGACAGGTTGCTTGGGATCATCCCCGACGGGGAAGACGTGTGTGAATCAGTGGGCGTCGGCGTGCAGCGCGCCTTCGATGTAGATCGCGGCGAGCAGCGTGAAGACGTAGGCCTGAAGGACCATGATCAGCGCCTCCAGCATGTACATGGCGACGAAGCCGACGAGGACCAGGACGCTGGTGCCCTGCAGGAAGATGCTCCCGCTTCCCACCATGTAGGCGATGGCCGAGCCCGCGAGGGTCACGATGAGGTGCCCGGCGAGCATGGTCGCGAAGAGTCGCAGCGAGTGGGTGACCGGGCGCACGATGAAGTTCGAGATGATCTCGATCGGTACCACGATGATCAGGATGGGCCAGGGCACGCCCGACGGGACGACGGCCAGCTTCAGGTAGCGCAATCCGTGCTTCTTGAGGCCGATACCCACCCAGAGGACGAAGAAGATCGCGGCGATACCGTAGGCGCTGCCAGGGTGCGAGAACGTGGGGACCTGCAGCAGGGGGATGGCCCCGAAGATGTTGTTCACCAGGACGAAGAAGAAGGCGGTGAAGAGCCAGGGGACGTACTTGAGGAAGTCCCGGCCCCCGATGATGTCCTTGCCGATGGAGTTACGGACGAAACCGTAGGCGGACTCACCGAGGAACTGCAGCTTGCCCGGAACCATCTGCCGCCGGCGTGAGGCGATGAGGAAGAACGCCGCGATGATGATGACGGAGAGGATCATCAGCGCCATCTGCTTACCGAAGCCGGCCTCGAACATCACACCGTACTCACCACGCCAGGGGAGGATGTTCGGGTAGTGGGTGTCATCGATCGTGGGGGCTATGAAGCCCTCGTCGGTCGTTGCGGCGGGGAGCGCAAGCGCGATCAACGCGTTTCCTCTCTGCAGTGTCCATCATTGGGCAAGATGTGTTCGGCCGCAGTGCTACTGGTCCGACGCATGAAGATCGTGGGTGTCATATCGTTCCCGGGCCGCCTCCGGGCGCCGTCCCGGGCCCGCGGGGCGGGTCCGTTGGGTCATGCCGGGTGAGATTGTGCATGTGGGAGAGATAGAACCCTCCCGCTGCACCCAGGAACGCTCCCGCCAGCACCAGGAAGCGCGTGTCGAGGACGTAATCCAGGCCCCAGCCTATCAAACTCCACACCAGGATCCCGCCAACGACGTAGCTGAAGACCGCGATGCCGGCGTTGTAACCGCCGTTGAAGAAGCGCCCGTCGTCGTTGTCCGCAATCCGCGTGACCGGCGTGCCCGGGTCCTGCGCACCACCTGTTCTGCGTGCCATCTCAGCGCCCTTCTGTCGGTGCGTCGTCGGAGGAGAGGATCGGCGTGGTGGCCGGAGCCGTCTCGTCGTACAGGAGTGTACGGATACGCGAGAAGGCCACCACCTCCGCGATCTGCCAGACGATGACGGTCGACACGGCACTGACGAAGAACCAGATGCCATCCAGCCAGCGGGGCGTGCCGAAGAGGAACAGGACCGCACCGAAGCCGACCACCTTGACGGCGTAGGTGAGGATGAACAGGCCCAGGGCGCCCGAGGGATTCGAGGCACCCGCATAGTGCCCGATCAGCAGGGATATCCCGAAGAACACGATCACGAGAGCTGATCCGAAGAGGACGCTCAGCGCTGCGCTCGGCGTGGCGATGAGCGCAGCCACTGCGGCCAGGACGACGCCGGTGGCTCCGCCGGCGAGTGCGCTCCTCGCGAGGATCCCCAGCCAGGGCGACGGCGTGGGCGTCGAGGCCACGACGACACCGGCGCTATCGCCCTGATGTGCCGGATGAGCCGGTCGTGGCACGTCTTGTCCGCTCTGTCGGTCCTGCCTCGGGGGCGCCACGCTGGTCCTTCCGCGAATGGCGGGACGGTGGTGCGAGCGCTTCGATCGGACGCCGGGTCCTGCGATCCCGTGCGTCCGGCGCTAAGAGTTTAGCGCACCTCCGGGTGGGGCCGGCTCGCCTCCGACAGGTGCACCGGTACGGGAACCGCGCAGCGCGCGGAAGATGCGCGGGGAGTAGAGGTAGAGCGCGACGACGAGCGCCGTGAACAGCGAGGCGCTGACGGCAAGGCCCGGTGCCGCTGTTGCTGCAACGAAGCCGGCAGCACCGGTCAGCGCCGACAGGACACTGACGAAGACCGCGACCTGCACGTGGGTGAGACCGGTGTCGGTGAGGCGCTGGTACACGTGCTGGCGGTGAGCGGCATACAGTCGCTCTCCTCGCCTGGCCCGGCGCAGGAAGGTGGTGAAGGTGTCCGCGAGGTAGATCAGCACCGGTGACAGGAGGTACTCGAGATACACCCCGGCCAGCAGCCCGGTCACGGCGATCGCGGCGATGGCCGACCCGAGCAGATAACTGCCGACGTCGCCCAGGAACACGAAGCCGCGGCCGAGATTCCAGGGCAGGAAGCCGGCGAACGCGGCGGCGACGACCACACCGGCCACCGTGAGCCACAGCTGATCGCTCAGCATCCCCGCCCAGGCGTAGAACACGCCGACGACGATGCCGTGCATGCCGGAGATCCCGTTGATCCCGTCCATGAAGTTCGCCGTGTTGATGTAGGTGGCCACCGCGATGGCCCCGACCGGGATCCACCAGTAGCTGCTGTTGTCGATCGTCGTCGCGAGCGCTGCGGTACAGATCACCCCGATGAGCAACTGCACGGACGCCCGGATCCTGATGGACAGTCCCCGGAGGTCCTCGAGCCAGCCGAGGGTGGAGGCGGCGGCGACCACACCGATGATGACGAGGATCAGCGACCGGTCGACGGCGACCAGGCCCGTCGCGAGCGAGAGGGCCAGTGCCACGAGGACGGCGGCGGCGACCGCCACGCCCATGCCGCGGATCACGAGCGTGGTGTGCGAGGACCGGTCGTTCGGGACGTCGACGACGCCGAGCCGCTTCAGCAGGGGTCTGACGACAATCGGCAGGAGCAGCGACAGGCCCAGCGCGACGAGTCCGACGACGCTCAGCAGCGGGTTCACGAGATTCGTCCCTGGGCGTCCGGGACGGACCGGCTGTCCTCGGAGGGTTCGAGCTGACGCTGCCCGAGACCGCCGTCGGCCTTCCACTGCCGCAGACTCAGCTGCTCCGGATCCAGTGCCGCTACAGCGGTGTGGGAGATCTTGGGGTGCAGTGGCCGTGAGTCGTCCTCGCCGACCCCCATCAGATCCTCGTGCATCTTCTCACCCGGTCGCAGACCCGTGAAGACGATACCGATGTCCTTGCCCGACATCGCGATCATGCGCTGAGCCACGTCGAGGATCTTCACGGGCTCACCCATGTCGAGGATGAGCACCTCCCCTCCCCTGCCGATCGCGCCGGCCTGGACCACGAGCTGGCACGCCTCGGGGATGGTCATGAAGAAGCGCGTCACCTCCGGATCGGTGACCGTGATCGGACCGCCGTTGCGGATCTGCTCGGTGAAGAGTGGCAGCATGGAACCCCGGCTGCCGATGACATTGCCGAAGCGCACGGAGACGTACTGCTGCCCCGTCCGCTCAGCGTGCCAGGACGTGAGCTTCTCCGCGACGCGCTTGGAGTGGCCGAGGGCGCTGGTGGGATCGGCGGCCTTGTCCGTGGAGATGTTGACGAAGTTCGTGACCCCGACGGCGGACGAGGCACGCAGTACGTTGAGCGTGCCGTGCACATTCGTCTTCCAGGCCTCCTCCGGGTACTGCTCGAGGAGGGAGACGTGCTTCAGTGCCGCGGCGTGGAAGACCACCTGCGGTTCTCGGTCCTCGAAGATGTCCAGGAGTGCATCGGCGTCACGGATATCGGCCAGGACGGTGTCGCGGCCCGTGAGCAGCCCGCGTCCCGTGAGGGAGATCTGCGTGGACTGCAGGCCCGTCTCGTCGCGGTCCAGCATGATGAGTTCTGCCGGGGCGAACCCGGCCAGTTGCCGGCAGAGCTCGGATCCGATGGAGCCGCCGGCTCCGGTCACGAGGACGCGTTTGCCCGTGATGTAGCCGGCCACCTCGTCGGGATGGATGTCCACCGGCCGTCGGCCGATGAGGTCCTCGACAGCCACTTCGCGGAAGTCCGTGATGGCGGCACCTGCCCCGGCAACTCCGAGCATGTCACGCAACGGTGGCAGGACGAGCACCCTGATACCGAGACCGGCCACCAGATCCGAGACCCGACGGACCTGCGCCGCCTCGACCTCGGCGAACGCGATGACCAGCACCGAGGCCTGGGTCCTCGAGGCGATGTCGCGCAGATCGTCGATGGTCCCCAGGACCGGCACGGTGGACAGCCGCAGATGCTTCTTCGAAGCGTCGTCGTCGATGAGGCCCACCGGGATGTAGGGGGATCCGGGATCCTTCATCATGCGGTCCACGAGCGAGTTCCCGAGGAACCCCGCGCCGTAGATCAGCGTGTGCTGGGCGTCCTCGCCGGGCTTGGCCTTGCTCTCGACGTACATGCGCTTGAGGTAGCGGGTGGCGGCGAGGAACATGCAGGCGAAGGGGAACGCGATGATCCCGATGCTGCGCGGCACCGCCAGCACCGGGAAGAATGCGACGCTGACGAGGACGAGGATGACACCCACCAGGACCGCCACGATGACCAGCAGCTTGGCCTCGTGGAAGCTGCCGAAGCTGTACCTCCCCCGATACAGCGCGAAGCTCAGCCCGACGATCAGTTGGGCGATCACCGCTACCGCGCAGAAGACGACGATACCGGGATCGTTGATCTCGTTGACCAGCAGTTCGTAGCGCAGGATCAGGGCGAGCAGGATCGCCACGATCCAGGCCGCGGCGTCGAGCAGGTACTGCGACCACAACCAGATCGCGGGTTTGTCGCCCGAGGACGACCCTCTGACGGACCCGGCGGTGCTCGAGGCGCCCCGGTGACCGTCACGGTGACCGTCACGGTGGTCGTCGCGGTGGTCGTCCCTGTGTTCGGTGAGTCCCATGTGTCCTAACAATGCCGTGCAGCCTGCAACCGCGTTCCCTTCGCACCCCGGCGGGTGGGCCGGCGGCGGTGGCACCGGGACGGGCCGGGCAGGGGTGGAACACGGTGTAATAGACTGCTTCTACGAAGAGGGTATCAACTGCACCGCCCGCACCTGCATCGCCCGCGACCGAGCAGTTCCGCACTCCCCCGGTCCGGCCTGGAAGGAATCTGTTGCTCGTCCCCGACGCCGGCACGGACCGCGTGTTCATCGTCATCACGACCTTCAACAGGGCACACTATCTGCAGCAGCTCCTCGACTCGATCGCGCTGCTCGACCCGCGACCGAGCGGGGTGGTCGTCGTGGACAATGCGAGCACCGACCACACGGCCAGGGTTCTCGCCGGCGTCGAGCTGCCCTGTCCGCTGCTGGTCGAGCACCTCCCGGCGAACGTCGGAGGGGCCGGCGGCTTCGCCGCCGGTATGGCGCGCGCCATCTCCGAAGGAGCCGGTTGGCTCTGGCTCATGGACGACGACGTCGTCGTACTCCCCGACGCGCTGGCCTCCTTCCGGCCCTGGCAGGAGCGCTACTCCTGCATCCACGGGCGGCGGTACGACGCCGCGGGGCAGCCCTTCTTCTGGCAGCATCTGCTGAACGACGTCCTCGGGGTCCATCTGCCGGTCCGCGGGGACGTCTTCGCGCGATCGTCGGTCTTCCACACGAATGTGGGCTGCTTCGAGGGCATGCTGGTGTCCACCGACGTGGTCCGGGAGATCGGGCTGCCCGATGCACGCTTCTTCCTCAACGGGGACGATCTCACCTACGGATGGCTCATCTCGCAGCGCTACCCCGTGGCCTACGTGGACGCCTTCGTCCTGCAGAAGACCCGGGCCCAGCGCCAGATCGACCTCGGGGTGCGGCACCTGAACGACTCGAGCGATCTCTCCCGCTACTGCGGCATGCGCAATCGAGGCCATCTGGCCCGCTACCTGCAACTGCACGATCGGTTCAACAGGGTGGGCTTCGGTCTCGGCACAGCGCTGTCGGCTGTCAAGGAGATCGTCAGGCTGATCGCCGTCGAGCGCTCCCTGTCGGGCGTCGACGCGGTGTGGCGCGGCTGGCGCGCCGCGCGTGTCATCCTGCGCGATCCGCACTGGCAGCCCGAGCCCCCGCTCGCGCCCACCGGCCCAGCGGTAGCAGCCCGATGAGCTGGGCTGTCGTCGGCGGCACCGGTTTCGTGGGGGCGGCGGTACTGCAGGCCCTCGACGCTGCCGGTATCGCCGCGCACGCTGTCACGGCACCGCGCCTGGAATCGGAGGCTGTCTCCGTTGCGGCACTGCTCGGAGAGCTCCCGCATGTCGACTCCGCTGCCCTGGAGTCGGCGTTCCGGGGGCACGACGTCGTCGTGAATGCTGCGGGTCTGGCCACGCCGTCGGCGCCCGCGGGTGCCGAGCTCACGGGGGCGAACGCACTGCTTCCCGCCGTCGTCGCCCATGCCGCTTCCAGGGCCGGGGTCCGCCGTGTCATCCACCTGAGCAGTGCCGCGGTGCAGGGCCGCATGCCCGTGCTCGACGAGTCGCCCGCCGTGCTGCCGTTCTCCGCCTACTCACGCAGCAAGGCACGCGGCGAGCAGACCCTGGCCGCGATGGACCTCCCCGACATATCCGTCGTGATCCTCCGGGCCACTTCCGTGCAGGGTGACGGCCGGCCCACGACGACGGCTCTGGCGCGGCTCGCCCGCTCCCGGTTCGCCTCGGCGGCAGCCCCCGGCACCGCGCCGTCGCCCGTGACCTCGGTCGGCGCACTCGCGGAGCTCGTCCTCGGGCTCGGCCGGTACTCCTCGGCGGTGCCGGGGATCGTGCTGCAGCCGTGGGAAGGCCTCACCGTGCGCACGGCCCTGCAGTCCGCCGGCGGCAGCCCGCGCCTGCTGCCCGCCGTCCTGTGCCGGATCGCCGTCACGGCCGGCTTCGGGATCTCGGCCCTGCTGCGAGGGCGCCTCGACGGGCAGGTGCGGCGCGTGGAACTCCTGTGGTTCGGCCAGGACCAGGTACGCGGATGGGCCGTGGACCACGGACTCCGGCCGCAGGCCCGGGTGCAGGAGGTCCTGGCCCGCGCCGGAGTCGACTGAAGCTCAGTCGTCTGCTGCTGCAGGAACATCGCCGGCGTCGTCGCCCATCAGACCCGGCACCACCTCGCGGAGCCGCTCGAGCGACAAAGTGCCCTGCCGCACGATCCGCAGCACCTCTCCCGTCGCGTCGATGATCGTCGAACCGATCCCCTCGGCATCCACGCGCGGTCCGGCGTCGAGGTAGACCGCCACGGACTCGGCGAGCTGCGCGGCGGCGTCGGACACACTCGTGGCAGCGGAGTGTCCCGTCCTGTTCGCCGAGGAGACCGCGAGCGGACCCGTGAGCGTGAGCAGTTCCAGGGCGACGTCGTCGTCGGGCACGCGTAATGCCACTGTTCCCAGGGTGTCCCCGAGATCCCAGCTCAGCGACGGCTGCGCACGGCAGATCAGCGTCAGAGCCCCGGGCCAGAAGATCTCGGCCAGCCTTCGTGCGTCGGGGTGGACATCCACAGCGAGCCCGTCGAGCGTCTGGAGCCGGGGGATCAGGACCGGAGGCGGCATGTTCCGCCCGCGTCCCTTCGAGGCGAGCAGTGTGGCCACGGCCTGCGGCGAGAAGGCGTCGGCGCCGATACCGTAGACGGTGTCGGTCGGCAGGACCACGCACTGCTTGAGCTCCACGGCCTGCTGCGCAGCAGAGAGTCCTTCGCTTCGCTGGGCGGGATCGGAGCAGTCGTAGCTGGTCATCACGACCTCATCCTTCCACTGCTGAAGACGACGCCGTACATCGGCGCCCGCCACCGGCACTGGCTGTGCAGGGGCGGGCGAAGCTCAGGCTGACCGCGGCGGGCGCCGGGCGGACGACGTCGGGCGTCACGCGGACACCATCAGGCCGACGGAGGCGGCCCGAAGCCGCGTCCGCGCAGCCCGGCGGAGTAGGCGGCGAACCATGCCCGCAGTCCCCCGAGGTCGCGCTGCGTGAGGAAGTAGTAGGGGAAGCCGATCACGTCCGCAGCGAACCAGCGGAGGTTGCGGTACTTGCGTGCCAGAAAGGCGCGATTGCGGAAGTAGGAGAACCGCTTGAAATCACCCGCCGGGATCACTGGCGTGAGGAACCCGCCGAAGATCGGTTTCATCTCGGACCACGTCGCGGGATGGCGCACCGCGACGCTCGTGAGGGTCCCGTAGCGAAGACCGGCTTTCCTCACGCGCGCGAGGAAGTCCACCTCGTCACCGCGGATGAAGTACTTCATGTCCGGCAGCCCGATCGTGGAGAACACCTCTGCCCGGATGAGCGCACCGTTGAAGAAGTGCACCATGTCCGGCAGGTAGTCCCTGGCCTCCAGGGTCGCCCTGTCATTGGTCAGCAGCCCGTTGATGCGGAAGTTGAAGGACAGTCTGCTCGGGTCGGAGGTCGCGGCGACCAGCGGGCTGACGATGTCGAGCTCGTGCTCCTGCGCCGCGGCGAGCAGTTCGGCGAGGCAGCGCTCGTCCTCGGGATGACCGTCGTCGTCCATCAGCCAGATCCACTGTGCGCCGCTGGCGATCGCGGCGAGGATCGCGAAGGCGAAACCGCCGGCGCCACCCAGATTCGCCTCGGACCGCAGGTAGTGGATGGTGCCCGGAGCCGCGTCGACGACAGCGGTGGCCGGCATCGTCCCCGAATCCACCAGGGCGATCGTGGAGATGGGCGCACTCTGGGCATCGAGCTTGCCCAGCAGCAGGGCGAGCTCCGCGGGCCGGTCATAGGTGACGGCGGCTACCGCCACCGTCACAGGACCATCGAAGGTCCGCCCGGTCTGCTGCGTCATCGCGGCACCGCGTCCGTCGTCGTGTCCTGCTCGATTCCCCTCACGGCACTCGTCGCGCGGTCGCGTCCGGTGAGATCCTGATGCGTCGTCACCGCGCCCCAGGCGCCCAAGTCCTCGAGGAAGGCTGCTACTGCGGCAGCCTGCGTCTCGGCGTGCTCCATGACGAAGTACCCGCCGGGCTTCAGAAGCCGCGCGGCCGTCACGGCGGCGGCGCGCGGCAGTTCCAGTCCGTCCAGTCCCCCGCCGTAGAGCGCCACGTCCGGATCGTGTGCGGCGACCTCGGGATCCACCGGGACGGCGCCCTCCGGGATGTAGGGCGGGTTGGACACCACGATGTCGAACGAACCGTCCTGCTCCGGCAGGGCCGCGGCCAGGTCACCGCGCGTCAGGTGCACCCCGAACGGTTCGAGATTGCGGGCCGCCCAGGCGAGGGCGAGCTCGCTGAGCTCGACGGCGTGCACCTCGGCGCCAGGGACCTCGTCGGCGACGGCGGCCGCGATCGCCCCCGACCCTGTGCCCAGATCGACGATCCTCGGACGCTCGAGACCCAGGGCCCGGTCGATGACGAGCTGCGCCACCGACTCGGTCTCAGGACGCGGCACGAAGACACCGGGACCCACGGAGAGCTCCACGCCGCGGAAGAAAGCCTTCCCGGTCAGGTGCTGCAGGGGTACACGCTCGGCCCGCTCCTCGATCAGCGCCTCGAAGCCCTCCGGCACGTCGGCCCCCGTCAGCGCCAGCGCCTGCAGGCGGCCGCGGGAGACTCCCAGCAGATGCGCGGCGAGGAGCTCGACGTCGACCCGCGGACTGGGGACCCCGGCCTCGCGGAGCCGCTGCTCGGCCGAGCGGAGCGCGTCCTCCACGCCTAGTCGTCCGCGCCGATGGCGTCGAGTCGTGCCTGCTCGTCGAGCTCGATCGCCGACTGCACCACGGGTTCCAGATCGCCGTTCATCACGGCGTCGAGATTGTAGGCCTTGTAGCCCGTGCGGTGATCGGCCACCCGGTTCTCCGGGTAGTTGTACGTGCGGATGCGCTCGGAACGGTCCATCGTGCGGATCTGCGACTTCCGGATGTCCGAGTTCGCGGCGTCGATCTTCTCCTGCTCGTGGGCCAGGATGCGCGAGCGGAGCACCCGCATCCCCGCCTCGCGGTTCTGCAGCTGTGATTTCTCGTTCTGCATCGCGACGACGATCCCGGTGGGCAGGTGGGTGATGCGGACCGCCGAGTCCGTGGTGTTCACGGACTGGCCACCGGGACCCGAGGAGCGGTAGACGTCGATCTTCAGATCGTTCTGGCTGATCTCGACCTCCTCCGGCTCGTCGACCTCCGGCAGCACGAGCACGCCTGCGGCGGAGGTGTGGATCCGGCCTTGCGACTCGGTGACCGGGACGCGCTGCACCCGGTGCACACCGCCCTCGAACTTGAGCCGGGCGTAGACGCCCTCGGCGGGATCGTTCGAGGAGCCCTTGATGGCCATCTGCACGTCCTTGTAGCCGCCGAGATCGGACTCGGTGGCCGAGAGGAGTTCCGTCTTCCAGCCGCGGGACTCGGCGTAGCGGGCGTACATGCGCAGCAGATCGCCGGCGAACAGGGCCGCTTCGTCGCCCCCCTCACCGCCCTTGACCTCGATGATCACGTTGCGGCTGTCATTGGGATCCCGCGGGATCAGCAGTCGGCGCAGTCGCTCCTGGGCTGCTGCGAGCTGACCCTCGAGGACGGGCACCTCTGCTGCGAACTCCGGGTCCTCGTCCGCCATCTCCCGCGCTGCCTCGAGGTCGTCACCCACCATCGTCCACCGGTTGTGCGCGTCGACGATGCGCCCGAGCTCGGCGTACCGGCGTCCGAGCCTGCGTGCCAGTGCCTGATCCGCGTGGACGGCGGGATCGGCGAGCTGGTCCTGCAGCTCGGAGTGCTCGTCGAGCAGCCCCTGGATGGATTCGAACATCGGGTGTACCTCTTTCGGCGTGTGCGCTCAGTCTACGAAGTCCGAGATGGCAGAAATGACCGTTCCTCCCGCAAGGGATCGGTCACATCTGCCGTCTCGGCGCCGGCCTTAACGGCCACAGCCGTCCGGGACACATCGGCGTACCGCGTGTCCCGGACGGCTGGTGGGTTGCTAGTCGGAGTCCTTGGAACCGAGCGTGGTCTTCTGGACCTGCATCAGGAACTCCACGTTGGACTGTGTCTCCCGGATCTTGTTGGTGAGCAGCTCCAGCGCCTGCTGGGTCTCGAGACCCGACAGCACCCGGCGCAGCTTCCACATGATCTTGACCTCGTCGGGCGAGAGCAGATTCTCCTCCCGACGCGTGCCGGAGGCGTTGACATCGACGGCCGGGAAGATCCGCTTGTCCGCGAGGTTGCGGGACAGGCGCAGCTCCATGTTGCCGGTGCCCTTGAACTCCTCGAAGATGACCTCGTCCATCTTGGATCCGGTCTCCACCAGCGCCGTGGCGAGAATGGTGAGCGAGCCACCGTTCTCGATGTTGCGTGCCGCGCCGAAGAAGCGCTTGGGCGGGTAGAGCGCTGCGGAATCGACACCACCGGAGAGGATACGTCCCGACGCCGGAGCAGCCAGGTTGTAGGCACGCCCCAGACGCGTCATCGAGTCGAGGAGCACGACGACGTCCATGCCCATCTCCACGAGGCGCTTGGCACGCTCGATCGAGAGCTCGGCGACCGTGGTGTGGTCATCGGCGGGGCGGTCGAAGGTCGAGGCGATGACCTCGCCCTTGACCGTGCGCTGCATGTCGGTGACTTCCTCGGGACGCTCGTCCACCAGGACCATCATGAGGTGCACCTCAGGATTGTTGATCGTGATGGCGTTCGCGATCGCCTGCAGGATGAGTGTCTTGCCGGCCTTGGGCGGCGACACGATCAGTCCGCGCTGGCCCTTACCGATCGGCGCCACGAGATCGATCACGCGGGGACCGATCTTCTTCGGGTCCGTCTCGAGGCGCAGGCGGTCCGAGGGGTACAGGGGCACGAGCTTCGCGAACTCGACGCGATCCGTCAGCTCCTCGGCCGGCTTGCCGTTCACCGAGGTGACGCGCACCAGGGCGTTGAACTTCTGGCGTGCGCTGGCCTGGGTCTCGCCCTCGCGGGGAGCGCGGATGGCTCCGACGACCGCGTCGCCCTTGCGCAGACCGTGCTTCTTGACCTGGGCGAGGGAGACGTAGACGTCGTTGGGGCCCGGCAGGTAGCCGGAGGTGCGGACGAAGGCGTAGCTCTCGAGGATGTCGAGGATGCCCGCGACGGGCAGAAGGACGTCGTCCTCGGTGACCTCGACGTCGTCGACATCAGGATTCTGGTTGCGTCCGCGCCGGCGGTCGTTGCGCTCGTTGCGGTCGCGGAATCGGGTGTTGCGGTCCTCGGTGGCGGTGCCCCCACGGTTGGACCGGTTGCGCCGATTCCGGCCGCGGCCGTCGTCGTCGTTCGCGCTGTTCGAGCGATTGTCGTTCCGGTTGTCGCCGCGAGTGTCGTTCGCGTTGTTTGAGCGATTGTCGCTGCGGTTGTCGTTCCGGTTGTCGCCGCGAGCGCCGTCGTTGGAGGTGTCAGCAGCAGTGTTCCCGGTACCGTTGGAGTTCTTCCCGGAAGCATTGGAGGAGCTGGTCGAGGACTCGTCGCGACCGTTGCGTGAGCGATTGCGTCGCTCACTACGGCCTTCACCCTGCGGGGACTGCGTGTCGGACGAGGTGCTGTCCCTGCCGTTGTCGCCACGATCGCGGTCCGCGGTGTTCTCCGTGCCGCCGGTCTCGGCGCTGCTCTGGGAGTCGCCCTGCTCCGACGAAGCCTCGGTGCGGTCCTCGCCCCGGCGGTTGCGGCGACTACGCGAGGGCCGTCCACCGCTGTCGCGGGCCGAACTGTCCTGCTGCTCACCGGAGGGAGCCTCGGTGCCCGGGTCGGCTACTGCGGTCTCCGTCGGGGCGTCGGTGGTCCCTGCCTCGGGGGCGGTCGCGGACACGACGCCGTCGCTGCCCGCGCGACGATTGCGATTGCGTGTGCGGGGCTGGCGTTCCACCGGGGCGGACTGCTCGCTCGCGGGCTGGTCGTCGGCCGGAGCATCGGCAGTGGCGGCAGGAGCGTCGGGCGCGGGCTTCTCCTCGTCGGAACGGCGTTCGCCGGAGCTCTTCTGGCGATCGGCGACCGCGCCGCCACGCTGGTGGTCGGAGATGGCGGCCACGAGATCGCTCTTGCGCATCCTGGATCCGCCGGTGATGCCGAGTTGACCGGCGAGAGCCTGCAGTTGCGCGAGTTTCAGGCCGGCAAGGCCGCTGCTCTTGGAAGCTGGTGCGCTCTCTGCTGCAGCGTCTTGAGTGGCCACACCCGGTAACAGGTCGGTGGTTTCGGTCACGAAGGATCCTTCCCCCTCGTCAGGCGGCCACCTGATCGGTGGTCCGCGGTGGTGTGCCCGTGCCGCAGGGCGGTCTGGGCGGCCGTGATGATCCGGCGTCGGTTGGAAAGTGCGGGAAGCCTGAGGATGTCCGTGTGCGGTGGCTTGGGGCCGTTTGCACGGGAAAAGATCGGAGGCTACACCCAGGGTGCACAACTGCTGAGGTGAACTGCGGTGGTGCTGGCGGTCTTCAGAGGACGGCCGGTTCAGCAGGAGCACACTGTGACTCGAGAACGGGGAGCGTCGTCACGACGCAGGAGCTCTGGAGTCATCGTAATATCGGGGGCACACGCTGTGCGCCGGAACGATCACTACCCTTGGTGCACTTCCACACTAGCACCTTCCTGCTCGACTGCGAGCCGTAGAATCCGCCAATTCACCGGCGTTTCGTCCTGTTCCAGCAGCGAACGGACGGCCTCCTCGGCCGCGCTCGCTCCGGCCTCTCCTACCGCGAGAGTCAGCACGCTCGGGCCCGCGCCGGAGATGGTGCCGGCGAGACCCTCGGCGCGCAGACCACGCATGAGGGTCGCGCTGGGCAGCATTGCCGGTGCGCGGAAGTCCTGATGGAGCGAATCCTGGGTGGCAGCGAGCAGCAGGGAAGGCTCAGCCACGAGAGCATGGATCAGCAGCGCCGCACGACCCGCGTTGGCGGCAGCACTCCGGTGGGAGACCGACGGCGGCAGCAGCGCCCTGGCGGTCTCTGTCGACAGGGCGAGATCCGGCACGGCAAGAACCGGGATGATCTCCGGGTGCACGTCCACCCGCGTGCTGTGATAGGCACGCCCGCTCTCCCAGGAGATCGCGAGCGCGCCCACGAGTGCCGGAGCCACGTTGTCGGGGTGGCCTTCCAGCGAGGCTGCCCACTGCAGCAGCTGCGCGGCATCGGAGCGCTCGTCCGGCGGCAGCAGAGCATTGCCCGCCAGGACACCGGCGACGATCGCCGCTGCGGAGGATCCCAGCCCCCGGCCGTGCGGGATGACGTTGGTGGTGACGAGGTCGAGCCCGTCAGCGCGGTACCCAGCCCGCTGCAGCGTACTGATCAACGCTGCGGCCACGAGATGCGTCTCGTCCGTCGGAAGAGACCCAGCACCCTCGCCCTCGGAGCGCGCCTGCGTGACACCGGAGGTCGTCGTCCGTACCCGGACCGTGTCGTGGAGCGTCAGGGCAAGGCCGAGGGCGTCGAAACCGGGCCCCAGGTTCGCGCTCGTCGCGGGTGCCCTGACCATGACCTCCTGACCGCTCTCGACGGTGGGGAGCTCGAGCAGATCCGGGATCACCGGCACATCGGGCAGTCGTGTCATGTCAGTCCTCGAGCCCGAGGGCCGCGGCGACACTGACGACGTCGAAGTCCACCTTGGTGGGTTGGACGTCGGCTCCGTCCGCCGTCCGCAGGGCCCACTGCGGATCCTTGAGTCCGTGGCCGGTGACGGTGATGACGATCGTCTTGCCCCTGGGGACCTTGCCCTCGGCGTGCTTCTTGATCAGACCGGCGACCCCCGCCGCCGAGGCCGGCTCCACGAAGACGCCTTCGCGGGAGGACAGCCAGCGGTGAGCGTCGAGGATCTCCTCGTCGGTCACCGCCTCGATGAGTCCACCCGAGTCGTCACGGGCGGCGACGGCGAAGTCCCAGGACGCGGGATTCCCGATCCGGATGGCGGTGGCGATGGTGTCCGGCTCGGTGATGGGGTGGCCCTTGACCAGGGGTGAGGCGCCCTCGGCCTGGAAGCCCCACATGATAGGCGTGCGCGTGGCGACGGGGGCGAGCTCACCGTGGTGCATCGAGGCGTACGGTGCCGCGTACTCCGTGTACCCCTTCCAGTAGGCACTGATGTTGCCGGCGTTACCCACGGGCAACAGGTGGTAGTCGGGTGCGTCCCCGAGGGTATCCACCACCTCGAAGGCCGCCGTCTTCTGCCCCTCGAGCCGCGCCGGGTTCACGGAGTTCACGAGGAAGACCGGGTAGGACTCCGCGAGCTTCCGTGCCACGTCGAGGCAGTTGTCGAAGTTGCCGTCCACCTGGAGCAGCTGCGCGCCGTGGGCGATGGCCTGACTGAGCTTTCCCATGGAGATCTTGCCGTCCGGGACGAGGACCGCGCAGGTGATGCCGGCCTGGGTGGCGTAGGCAGCGGCCGACGCCGAGGTGTTGCCGGTGGACGCGCACACCACGGCCTTGGCTCCGGCGGCGACGGCGGCCGTCATCGCCATGGTCATCCCCCGGTCCTTGAAGGACCCGGTGGGATTCATGCCCTCCACCTTGAGGTGGACGCTGCACCCGGTGAGCTCCGACAGGTGACGTGCGGGCACGAGCGGCGTGCCGCCCTCACCGAGCGTGATCACCTCCGTGGCATCGGTGACCGGCAGTCGTTCGGCGTACTCGCGGATGACTCCGCGCCACTGGTGGGCCACTTAGATTCCCTCTACTCGAAGAACGGATGAGACGGCGGTGATGACGTCGAGCTCGGCGACCTGCCGCACCGTGGCGGCCAGAGCTGCCTCGGTGGCGCGGTGCGTGACGATGCGCAGCTCGGCGGCGGTGCTGCCGTCCGGGTCGCCGTCGCCGACGCCCTGCCGGATGCGCTGGCGCATGGTCTCGATGGATACCCTGTTCGCGGCGAAGATCTGGGCGATCCGCGCGAGGACCCCGGGCTCGTCGACGACCTGCAGGGCAATGCAGTAGCTCGTGCGCACGGCGTCGATGCCCAGCGCCGGCACGTGACCGGTGGTCGTCTCCGTTCGCCCCGGACCACCGAGCACCATGCGGCGCGCGGCGCTCACGACGTCGCCCAGGACGGCGGATGCGGTGGGCGTACCGCCGGCACCCTGACCGTAGAACATGAGTTCTCCGGCGTTCTCTGCTTCGACGAAGACCGCATTGAACGCCCCGCGTACGGCGGCCAGCGGATGCGAGCGCGGCAGCAGGGTGGGGTGCACGCGGACACCGATGCCGTTTGCACCGGAGGCGTCGGAGAGCAGCTCGGCGATCGCGAGCAGCTTGATGACGTACCCGTCCTCCGCGGCGGCCGCGATGTCGTCGGCCGTGACGGAGGTGATGCCCTCGCAGGAGACGTCCTCGAGCGCGAAGCGCGTGTGGAAGGACAGGGAGGCCAGGATGGCGGCCTTCGCGGCGGCGTCGTGACCCTCGACGTCGGCCGTCGGATCAGCCTCCGCGTAGCCGAGATCCTGGGCAGCGGTCAGTGCATCGGCGAACTGGGCCCCCGTGGAGTCCATCTGATCCAGGATGTAGTTGGTGGTCCCGTTGACGATCCCGAGCACACGCGTGATGCGGTCCCCTGACAGACTGTCGCGGATGGGCCGCAGGATGGGGACGGCACCGGCGACGGCAGCCTCGTAGGACAGCTGCACACCGGCGGCGTCGGCCTGCTCGTAGAGCTCTGGGCCGTCCTGGGCCAGGAGCGCCTTGTTGCCGCTCACCACCGCGGCGCTATGATTGATCGCGCGCAGGATCAGGGACTTGGCCGGCTCGATACCGCCCATGAGCTCGATGACGATGTCCGCCTGCTCGACGAGTGACTCGGCGTCGAGGGTGAGCAGGCCGTCCGGCAGGTCGACGTCGCGCTCGGCGTCGAGGGTGCGGACCGCGACGCCGATGAGATCGAGCCGGGCGCCGGCACGACTGCTGAGATCGTCGGCGTCCGCGAGGAGGATCCGGGCCACCTGGGAGCCGACGGTGCCGCAGCCGAGCAGCGCCACACGAAGGGAGCGTCCAAGGGGCGTGGCTGGTGTGGTCATGGGCGTGGGTCTCCTGGCTCGGCGGGCTCGCGCTGGACGTCCCGGCGGAACAGGTCCTCCTCGGTCTCGCCGCGCACGATCAACCGGGCGATGCCGTCGGTCACCGCAACGACGGGCGGGCGGGCGACGTAGTTGTAGTTGCTCGCGAGCACCCAGCAGTAAGCACCGGTGCCGGGAACGGCGAGGAGGTCTCCGGCCCCGGTGTCCTCGGGTAGATAGGCGTCGCGCACCACGATGTCGCCGCTCTCGCAGTGCTTCCCGACCACGCGGGAGAGCACGGGGGTGGCGCCGGGTGTCCGCGAGGCCAGGACCGCGGAGTAGTCCGCGCCGTAGAGCACAGGCCGCGCGTTGTCGCTCATCCCGCCGTCGACGGACACGTAGCGGCGCGGATGGGTGACGGGTGCGTCCTTGGCCCCTGGCGCGTCGACCTGCACGGTCTTGGTGGTCCCCGCGGTGTAGAGCGTGAAGGTCGTGGGACCCACGATCGCCCGCCCGGGTTCGATCGAGATGCGCGGCACGCGCAGTCCCAGTTCGCGGCAGGTGGAGCCGACGACGGCGGCCATGGCGCGGGCGATCTCGGCTGCCGGGCGCGGTTCGTCCGCCTCGGTGTAGGCGATACCGTAGCCGCCGCCGAGATCGAGCTCTGGCAGTTCGACGCCGTGGGTGTCACGGACACGTGCGAGGAAGGCGAGGAGTCGCCTCGCGGCGAGCTCGAAGCCCTCCGGCTCGAAGATCTGCGACCCGATGTGGCAGTGCACACCGAGGAGATTGATGCCGGGGTGGGCGAGCGCGTCGGCGACGGCCCGCTCGCCCGGCAAGGCTGCGGCGTTGCCCTCCATGCCTGGCCGGGCGGCCAGGGACAGCCCGAACTTCTGGTCCTCGTGCGCCGTCGCGATGAACTCGTGCGTATGGGCGTGGACACCGGGCGTGAGGCGGAGCATGACATTGGCGATCCGGCCGCGCTGCACCGCGAGATCCCCCACGACGGCCACTTCCTGCAGACTGTCGACGACGATCCGCCCCAGCCCGGCATCGATGGCGCGGGTGAGCTCGGCGGCCGACTTGTTGTTGCCGTGCAGCCCTAGCCTGTGCCCGGGCAGGCCTGCCCGCAGCGCGACGGCGAGCTCGCCGCCTGAACACGTATCGAGTCCGAGGCCCTCCTCACGGACCCAGTGCGCCACCTCGGTGCACAAAAAGGACTTGCCCGCGTAGAAGACGTCCACGCCGTCGCACAGGTCACGGAAGGCGTCGTCGAACGCGTCGCGGAAGATTCGAGCCCGGGCGCGGAAATCGCGCTCGGAGACGACGAACAGTGGCGTGCCGTACTGCTGCGCCAGCTCCGTGACGCTGACGCCGTCGACCCGCAGGACTCCGTCGTCGTCGCGCTCCACGTCCTCGGCCCACAGCTTCGCCTCGAGTCGTGACGGATCCTCCGGGACGCTGAGCCAGTCCGGGGCGAGTGGAGAGGCCTCCACGGAGGTGGTAACCCTCACATCCGCTCCGGAGCCGAGACGCCGAGCAGCGCGAGTCCGTTCGCGAGGACCTGCTGCGTCGCGTTGTTCAGCCACAGCCGTGAGCGGTGGACGTCCTCCACGGGCTGATCCCTGAGCGGGGCGACGCGGCAGGCGTCGTACCAGCGGTGGTAGGTGCCGGCAACGACCTCCAGGTGGCGGGCCACCCGGTGCGGTTCCCTGAACGCCGCGGCCTGTGCCACCACGCCGGGGAACTGGCCGAGCGCCGCGAGCAGTTCGCCCTCGGTGGGGTGGCTCAGCGAGGCGGCGTCGAACGCGCTGGTGTCCACGCCCGCAGAGACGGCATTGCGGGCGACGGCGTGGGTGCGCGCGTGGGCGTACTGCACGTAGAACACGGGGTTCTCGTTGGTGTGCCGGGTGAGCAGATCCAGATCGATGTCGATGTTCGAGTCGGCCGAGAAGCGGGCCAGGGTGTAGCGCGCGGCGTCCACGCCGACTGCCTCGACCAGATCCTCCAGCCTGACCACGGTTCCCGCACGCTTCGACATCCGGACCGGCGCGCCGTCCTTGACCAGATTGACCATCTGGCCGATCAGGACCTCGACGGCGTCGGGATCGTCCCCGAGCGCCGCGGCCGCGGCCTTGAGGCGGGCCACGTACCCGTGGTGGTCCGCACCCAGCATGATGATGTTCAGATCGAAGCCCCGACGACGCTTGTTGACGAAGTACCCGATGTCGCCGGCGATGTAGGCCGGCGAGCCGTCGGACTTGATGACCACGCGGTCGCGATCGTCACCGAAGTCGGTGGACCTCAGCCACCAGGCGCCGTCCTCGAGGTACAGATTCCCGGAGGCCTTCAGCTGATCCAGCAGGTCCTCGACGAAGTTGTCCTGGAAGAGGGAGTGCTCATGGAAATAGACGTCGAAGTCGACGCCGAAGTCGTGCAGCGATGTCTTGATGTCACCGAACATCGCGTCGACGCCCAGTGCGCGGAAGCGTTCGATGGCCTCGTCCCGCTCGAGGTCGAGGATGCCCGGTTCCGCCGTGAGGACCCGCTGGGCGATGTCGACGATGTACTGGCCCGCGTAGCCGTCCTCCGGCGCGCCCTGGCCCGTCGCCGAGGCGTACAGCGAGCGCGCGAAACGGTCGATCTGCGCGCCGTGGTCGTTGAAGTAGTACTCGCGCGTCACATCGGCGCCCTGCGACTGGAGGATGCGGGCCAGCGCGTCCCCCACGGCTGCCCAGCGCGTTCCACCGATGTGGATGGGACCCGTGGGATTCGCGGAGACGAACTCCAGGTTGATCTTCTGGCCCGCGAGCGTGTCGTTCCTCCCGTAGGACGGGCCTGCCTCGACGATGGTGCGGGCGAGCTCGCCGGCGGCACCGACGTCGAGCGTGATGTTGAGGAACCCGGGGCCGGCGATGTCGACGCTCTTGACCCCTTCGATCCCTGCCAGGCGAGCGCTGAGCAACTGCGCGAACTCACGGGGATTCATGCCCGCCTTCTTGCCGAGCTGCAGGGCGATGTTCGTGGCCCAGTCGCCGTGCTCACGATTCTTCGGTCGCTCCACGCGTACCTCCGAGGGCAGCTCGATGCTGATCTCGCCGGCGTCGACGGCGGCCCGGAGGCATGCGGAGATGGCTGAAGAAAGTTCGTCGGGAGTCACTCCTCCAGCATAGCGGCGTAGCTGTCGGGGTCCGGAGCGTGTGACGCACCCTGAGTCAGGCGCCCGGATCAGCCGCCGGCGAGCCGTCCGCGCGGCGACCTGATACGAATGAGATACGGAAAGGGGCAGAGACCCGTACTCGTCCCCGTCCCCGCCGCGCAGGACCTCGTCCTCCGGTCCTCGCCAGGTGATGCATCAGGAGCACGTCGTGACCAGAACACCCCCGATCCCCTTCCGCTCGCCGACACTCCCCGTGCCGCGGACGGATCGGCAGGGACCCCCGCTCCGCGGTCGCGCCCTCACGATGCTCGCCGCGGTGTCGATCCTCGGGACCGCAGGCTGCGCGGGAGCGGATGCTTCGGCCGACGACGCCGCTGATCCTGCCTCCGGTGCTCCCTCCGCCGAGCCCTCGGCCGTGGCGAAACCCCCCGCTGCCGGCCAGGTGTACAGGGACGGCGAGTACCGCGAGACCGGCAACTACCAGTCCCCTGCCGGGCCCGAGGAAGTCGGTGTCACACTCACGCTCGAGTCGGACGTGGTGAGTGCCGTCGAGGTGGAGCCCATGCCGGACAACCCGACCACCACGGTCTACCAGGAGCGGTTCGCCGGAGGAATTTCCGAGGCGATCGTCGGCAAGAAGCTCGACGACCTCTCGGTGGACAGGGTGGCCGGTTCCTCCCTGACCAGTGGCGGCTTCAACGACGCCGCCGACAAGATCAAGAGCGAAGCCCGGCTCTAGGCCGCCATGACCCACTCCTTCGGCTTCGCGGCGATCGGCACGGACTGGCGCGTGGAGTCCGGCCGGCCGCTTCTGCCGGAGCAGCAGGCTGGACTCCTGCGCCTCGCCGAGGAGTACGACGCGCTCTACTCCCGGTTCCGCGCCGACTCCGGTGTCACCGCGCTGGCGAGATCCGGAGGCTCCATGCCGCTACCGCCGCATGGCCAGGCTCTGGGCCGGCTGCTGCGCTCGCTGCACGAGCTGACGGACGGCGCCGTGTCGCCGCTGATCGGTGAACGGCTCGCCGAGCAGGGGTACGACGCCGGGTACTCCTTCGTCCCCACGATCGCGCCCTCCCCCGCCCGGAGTTGGGACGACGTCCTGGAATGGATCGCGGACAGAGTTACCCTGCGGGAACCGGCCCTGCTCGACGTCGGGGCCGCGGGCAAGGGCCAGCTCGTGGATCTGATGATCGAGTACCTCGTCGCCGAAGGCCACGACGACGTCATCGTCGATGCGAGCGGGGACCTGCGGCGGAGCGGAACCGGCTCCATCACGGTGGCTCTCGAGCATCCCTACGACGCGTCGCTGGCGATCGGGACGGTGGATCTGGGTAGCGGCGCCCTGTGCGCGTCGGCGTCGAACCGGCGTGTCTGGGGCGATGGGCTCCACCACATCATCGACGCACGGACCGGGAGTTGCGTGGACACCGTCGTCGCCACCTGGGTCCTCGCCGCCGACACCATGACGGCCGACGGTCTGTGCACCGCCCTGTTCTTCGCGGAGCCCGCCGAGCTCTTGCGGTCCTTCGACTTCGACTACGTCCTGGTGTACTCGGACGGACGCGCCCGTTTCTCCGCACCCCTTCAAGGAGCCCTGTTCTCATGACCGCTGCACTGGACGCCCTGCTGGGACGATTCACCCTGTACCGGCTGATGCTCGTCCTGCTCCTGGTCCTCGCGGTCGAGGCCCTTCTGCTCTCCGTCACGGGGTTGCTCGCCTACACGCCCGCAGAGCTCGCCGGCACTCTCGCGGCCGCGGTCGGGGGCACATTCATCGGTACGCGCCTCATGGCCCTGATCCTGCGCCTACGGCCTCATCAGGACTCCTCCCTCATCACGGGGCTGATCCTCTTCCTCATCATGTTCCCCTCGGACACCGCCGCCGGGCTGGGCGGTGTCCTCGCGGCAGGTGTGGCAGCTGGAGCGTCGAAATTCCTCCTGGCGTTCCGGGGCCGGCACATCGTCAACCCGGCCGCGGCGGGCGCCGTCGTCGCGACCCTGTTGGGAGTGGGAGCGGCAGCCTGGTGGGTGGCCAATATCTACCTGCTGCCCGTCGTCGCGCTCGGGTGCTTCCTCATCCTCCATCGCATGCGGAAACTGTCCATGGGAGCGGTGTTCCTCGTCGTCGCCCTCGGTATCCTCACCACGAATCTCGTTCTCGGAGGAATGGGGCTCGGGGCCGGTCTGCAGCTCGTGGTGACGTCGTACCCGGTCCTGTTCCTGCTCGGCTTCATGCTCACCGAGCCGCTCACGCTGCCTCCGCTGCGCTGGCAGCAAGGGCTTTACGCTGGCCTCGTGGCCGCCCTGTTCGCCCTGCAGCTCTCCGTCGGTCCGGTGTTCCTCGGCCCGGAGTTCGCCCTCGTCATCGGGAATGTGGTGGCCTTCGCCCTGGGCCAGCGCCGGGGTGTGCGGCTGGCCTTCACCGGATCGCGGCAACTCACACCCACGAGCACGGAGCTCGTGTTCGAGGCCGCACGGCCCGTCCGGTTCAGGGCCGGCCAGTACATGGAGCTGGACCTGCCGCATCAGGGGGCGGACAGTCGCGGCAGCCGCCGGATCTTCAGTATCACCTCCGCACCTCAGCGGACCGACGCCGTGACCTTCGGTCTGCGGACGTCGGAGGCCGGGAGTTCCTTCAAGAACGCCCTGCTCGAGCTGCCCGCGAGCGCCCGCGTCACGGGTACCGTGGTCGGCGGCGACTTCCTCCTGCCGCGGGATGCCTCCGTGCCGCTGCTGCTCGCCGCCGGCGGGATCGGCGTGACCCCCTTCATGTCCCAGCTGCGGGAACTGGCCGCCCGAGGTGAGCAGCGCGACGTCGTCCTGGTGTACGTGGTGCGCGACGACGCGGAGATCGCCTTCCTGGACGAGTTGGTGGAGCTGGGAACCCGCGTGGTGCTGTTCAGTCCGGGCGGTGCCGGCGCTGCAGCTCTTCCACCGACCTGGACGCGCGCCGGGGAGGAGCCGACCACGGAGATGCTCCTCGCCGCCGTGCCGGATCTCACCGAGCGCACGGTTCTGGTCTCGGGGGCACCGCGCTTCATCCGAGACCTCCGCGGCCACCTCCGCGGAGCGGGCGTATCGCGTGTGCGCACGGACGCTTTCGTGGGCTACTGAGTACTAGTGCTGCCTCCGGCGTCGCGCTCGACCCTCACCGCATGATCGGTTGCGGGTCGTTTTCCCACCCATGCGGCACCTGCTAAGCTCGACAAGTCCCGTTCGGGCACGGGATCAACCCCGTTTCCGCCTTCGTAGCTCAGGGGATAGAGCGTCTGCCTCCGGAGCAGAAGGTCGTAGGTTCGAATCCTATCGAGGGCACACAACGATCCAGAGTTCACCGCCGTCTGCCCTCAGGCAGGCGGCGGTTGTGTTTTACCTGCTGATCACCCCCCGGTTTCCCCCGTCGATCCCATTCTTCGCCGGTGGAAGTAGGGCAGGAACCGTCGTTCCCGGCGGCAGTTGCCTGAAGAGTGGGATCGACAATCTGAGTCTGACGCCGTGAACCACCGCTCCCGGACCTTCCAGCAGAATAACGGGCATCGACGACCCGCTGAGGCGATGCTGCGTTGCGTCGGTGATCCTGCGCCGTGTACTGACATGGGGCAGGTAGCATCTGGCCCATGAATCAGGGGACAGCAGGCCGCACGCGATTGGGCTCGGCTTTTACAGCAGCAGGGCTGACGAACGGACCGGTCGAGCTCCTCGATTTCCTCATCCCGCTCTGGGCCGGCATAGCTCTGCACGCCACTCCGGCCCAGGTCGGATTCCTCGTGTCCGTCGAACTCATCGTTTCCTTCTTCGCCCGTCCGGTTGCCGGGTACCTGGCGGACACCAGGAAGCGCGAAATCGTCGCGGGCCTCGGCGCCCTCCTCTACGGACTCTCGTGCCTCGGGTACGCCCTGGCCGGGTCACTGTCGGTCGCCTATGGTGCAGCGGTGGTGGGCGGCCTGGGCGGTGCACTCCTCTGGGTAGCGCTTCGCGCCATGGTCGGGGAGCAGCTTGAATCGGACTCGGGAGTCTTCGCCCGCTTGATGTCCGTACAGGAAACCGGTGCGTGGATCGCTTTCGTCGCCGGTCTCCTGCTGCTGGGTCGGTCCGACTCGTTCCCGGTGGTCTTCCTCGCCTGCGCCGGGGCATGCCTGATCGGCGCACTGATCCTGTTCCTCAGCCCACGGCAAACCTCGAATGCACATCAGGCACTTCAGGACGTTCAAGCACTTCCGGCCGACGATACGACGGGCGATCATCGGCGTCCGCAGTTGCCGTCCCATCGGGCCACCCGCAGTACACGAGCCATGGTGCAGTCGCTGAGCCCGATGCTCATCGCCACGGTGGTGACAGCGCTCGCTGAAGCCATGATTGCGATCCTGTTGATCCTGTATCTGCAGCGCGAACTGGATCTGGGCGTCATCGAGATCGCCTATGTCTTCCTTCCAGGAGCGATCGCTCTGGGAGTCCTCCCACCACTCATGCACGCCGTCGTGCTGCGCATCGGACGACGCCGAGCGATGGCCGGCGGTTCAGTACTCAGTGGACTCTTCGCCATCTCCCTCGCCTATGCGGCCGGACCCGTGGTCATAGCGGCCCTGTGGATTCTGTGCGGCGTGGCCTGGGCGATGGTGATACCGATAGAGCAGGCCGTCGTCACGGAAAAATACCTGCACCGGCTGGGCGCGGCGATGGGCATCTATACCGCCTCGACGCTCATCGGAGCGGCGGTCGGGGCAGCGCTGGCGGGCATTCTGTTCGACGTCGTGTCCTGGCCCATCACCTGCCTGATCGCGGGCGTCGTCCTCCTCTCGGGCGCCGTCCTGGGCCCGTGGGCCATCACCCGGCTCGGCGTTGCCGACAAGCCACGTCCCAGCTCCCTCGCGACGCGGACCGCAGGCCCCGCTGCATAGCGGTGATGGTCCGTGAACAAGGGCGTCTTGCCCCTGTACGCCCGGCCGAGGACCGTCGTTCCGAACCACCGGAACGTCCTGCAATCCCTTGTCTTCCGACAGTTGACGGCGGATCCTATACCGGGAATCCCGATCCTTCTTCCCGGCTACATTGGAGCGACCGCCGCAGCGAAACAAAAGAAGCCGCGAGCGTCGCCCGGCCGCTGGGGATCTTCGTCGTCGGCCTGGGCCTGGCCCTGTTCGGCATCGCCGCAGCCGGGCTCATCTTCCAGCTGTTCGCGGCGCCCGCCGAGGAACCCGTCGCCGGGGTCTTCGCTGCCTACCCGGTGGTCGAAGCGGTCTTCATCTCCGGCCTCTTTGCCCTCATCGGTCTCGGTGCGGTGCTGTTCCCCCTCGCACTCAACTCGTTCTCGTCCCACGGGAAGCTGACGCCCATTGTCCGCGTCGTCGGCAGTATCTGGCTTGTAACAGGAATCGTCTTCCTGCTCTTCGGGGCAATGAACTTCTACACGCACATCGGCCTCATCGTGAAGTCCATGCAGTAGGGCCGTGGGAGGATCTTGCTTCTCCTCGGAGGGAACACTCGTTTGCACGCCGCCGGGGATGGATCAGCACGTCGTCGTTCGGAACCTCATCCAGCAGAACCCGGCGCGCAGCGGTGCGGCTCCGTGAACTAGACGTCCTTCCCGTCAGGGTCCGCGTCCGTCCTGTCGAAGTCCTCCTGAGTGGGCAGTATCACGCCTCCTAGGGCATCGACCGACTTGAGGAGGACCTTCGTCAGTTCCGCGTGTGCCTCGGGGACTTCGTTCGCCTCGTACTCGAAGCGGATGGGC
>JARIBG010000149.1 GCA_029257465.1 Arthrobacter sp.
CCGGTCAACTAATCTTGGAGGAGGGCCGAACGTTGGGCCGGATGAAGGAGCACGCATGAACAGGGTCACGCAGCGACGACGCATCACGAAGTTTCGCATCGGGGGGCAGACCGGGCGCCGCGAGGACGTCCTGGCGGGGGAGGAGCCCCTGGAGATCCGTCTCGGCGGCAGCGCCTTCACGGTGACCATGCGCACCCCCGGGGACGACTTCGATCTCGTCGCGGGTTTCCTCGTCTCGGAGGGTGTCATCTGGGAACCGGGACAGCTCCCCAGCCTTCGCTACTGCGCGGGCGTGGACGACGACGGGCAGCAGACCTTCAACGTGGTGGAGGCCCAACTGCGCCCCGGCGTGGAACTGCCCGACACCGCCATGGAGCGCCACGTCTACACCTCGAGCTCGTGCGGTATCTGCGGGACGGCGTCGATCGACGCCGTCAGGAAGTCCTCGCGCTTCGATCTGGTCGGCGACACCGCGCAGATCGACCTCGACGTGCTGGCGGGGCTGCCCGATCGCCTCCGCGAGAGCCAGAAACTGTTCGACCGTACCGGTGGTGTGCACGCGGCCGGACTCTTCACGCGCGACGGCGAGCTCCTGTGCCTCCGCGAGGACGTCGGACGCCATAACGCCGTCGACAAGGTGGTCGGCTGGGCGCTGCGCGAGGGCATGCTCCCGCTGCGCGGCACCATCTTGCAGGTCTCGGGACGGGCGTCCTTCGAACTCGTGCAGAAGGCACAGCTCGCCGGGATTCCCGTGCTGGCGGCGGTCAGTGCGCCGTCGTCGCTCGCCGCAGATCTCGCGGACGACTCCGGCCTCACGCTCGTGGGCTTCAGCCGTGGCGCGTCGCTGAACTGCTACTCACACCCGGACCGCATCGCCGCCTAGCCGTACTTCCGCGGAAGCTGCAGGCCCGGCGTCCGGCACCACGGCGCGCGTTCTTGGCGGGGTTCTCGGAGTATGCGAGCATGCATCCATGACCAGCATCGACGAAGAGGCCACGCAGCGAACGCAGCCGCGCCTGGTGAGCATCGACACCACCGAGGGTTCACTGCCCTGCCACCTCTGGCTACCCGCCTCGGGGCGTGGCCCGGCCCTGGTGCTGTGCCAGGAGATCTTCGGTGTCAGCGAGTACATCCGGGCCCGCGCCGCCGATCTGGCCGATCTGGGGTACGTCATCCTGGCCCCGGAGTTCTACCACCGACTGCCGGCACGGACCGTGGACGAGACGCGCGAGAACTTCCTGCAGCAGGGATTGGCCCTGGCCGGTGAGGTGGACTGGGGAACGGCGGTCGGCGAGGGCGTTGCGGCGCTGGCGTGGTTGGGCCGCCAGGACTTCGTCGACGGGAACCCGGGCCTGATCGGCTTCTGTTTCGGTGGCGGGTTGGCGTTCGCCATCGCCGCGGAGAGCGATCCTTCGACGCTCGTCAGCTACTACGGCTCCGCGCTACCGGGTCTGCTCGGTCTGGCGGATCAGGTCCGGAGTCCTCAACTGCACCACTTCGGGGATTCCGACAGCTACATCTCAGGCGACCAGGTGGCGGTGATCGAGGAAACCGTGACGGCTGGAGGGAGGGCGGAGTTCCACACCTACCCCGGCGCCGATCACGCCTTCGACAATCCGCATCCCGCGTTCCATCACGCGGCCGCCTCGAACGAGGCCTGGTCGCGTACCGTGGAATTCCTCGCGCGCACGCTGCCTCGCTGAGCGGTCACGGGCCAATCGATCCAGCGGATCCGGAGTTCCGCGACGTCGGTGGGGATGACGCTAGAACGGATTGAGCAGGCGGTCCACGAACCGGCGCGTGCGCTCGTGCCGGGGGTCCCGGAGCACCTGATCGGGGTGGCCGTGCTCGACGACGACGCCCTCGTCCATGAAGACCACCTCGTCGGCGACCTCGCGCGCGAACGCGAGCTCGTGCGTCACGATCACCATGGTCCACTTCTCCTCGGCGAGTTCCTTGATGACCGTCAGGACCTCCCCGACGAGTTCGGGATCGAGTGCGGAGGTCGGTTCGTCGAACAGGAGCAGATCGGGCTCCATGGCCAGCGCCCGTACGATGCCGACGCGCTGCTGCTGCCCACCCGAGAGGTTGAAGGGGTGGTCGTCGCGCTTGTCGGCCAGACCCACGCGCGCCAGGAGCCGCTCCGCATCGGCGATGGCCTCCCGGCGTGGGCGCTTCTGCACCTGGACAGGACCCTCGATGACGTTCTCGAGGACCGTCATGTGCGGGAACAGATTGTAGGTCTGGAACACCATGGCACTGCGATCGCGCAGCGACAGTGCATCCTTCTTCGAGATCTTCGGGCCGAAGTCGATCGAGGGCCCGCCCCGGAAGGCGACCGTGCCGCCGTCGGGCGTCTCCAGTCCGTTGAGGCAGCGCAGCACCGTGGTCTTGCCGGAGCCCGAGGGTCCCACGAGCGCCACCACCTGGCCGCTCCCGACGGTGAGGTCGATGGACTTCAGCACGTGGTTCGCACCGAAGGACTTCTGCAGGGCAGTGGCTCTGAGGAGGGCGTCACCGGGCGACATAGCGGTCCAATCTCTTCTCCAGGGCGGACTGGCCGGTAGCGAGGACGAGGCAGAAGACCCAGTAGATCGCCGCAGCCTCGATATAGACGAGCATGAACTGCTGCGAGAAGGCGGCGATCTGCTGTGCCTCACGGAACAGTTCACCGACCAGGATCAGCGAGGCGAGAGAGGTGTCCTTGACGAGGCTGATGAACGTGTTGGACAGCGGGGGTACGGAGACCCGGGCGGCCTGCGGCAGGATGACGCGGCGCAGGGTGAGCGTACGCGACATGCCGATGGTATGACCGGCCTCCCACTGGCCCTTCGGCACGGACAGGATCGCCGCCCGCAGGATCTCGGCGGCGTAGCCCGCGACGTTCAGCGAGAACGCGATGATGGCACTCGGCCAGGGGTCGATGGTCACCCCGAGCGACGGGAGCCCGTAGAAGATGACGAACAGCTGCACCAGCAGGGGAGTGCCCCGGATGACCGAGACGTAGAAGCGGGCGATCGCCGAGAGGACGGGTTGCCCGCTGATGCGCATGAGGGCGATCACGAGGGCCAGCAGCAGTCCTAGCGCGAAGGAGGCGAGCGCCAGCGGGATGGTGGCCGTCAGGCCGCCGGAGAGCATGGGCCAGAAGGAGGAGCGCAGCAGATCCCAGTCCATCGGTCAGCTCCTCGGGTTCCGGCGCCACCCCGGACGGGGAAGCATGCCTTCCCACCCTAGCGCCGGGCTCACTCGGTGACGTCGGAGCCGAAGTACTTCTGCGAGATCTCGGCCAGTGTGCCGTCGGCGCGCAGTTCGTCGAGGGCGGCGTCCATCGCGTCGACGAGCTCGGTGCTGCCCTTCCGGGCGGCCACGGCACTCATCGAGTTCTCCTCGGTGGTGGCCGCGATCTTGATGCCCTCGTTGTTGTTCGTCTTCTGGTAGTCGAGATACGTCAGCTCGTCGTTGATGGTGGCGTCTACACGGCCCTGCTCGAGCAGGGTGACGGACTGCGCCCACCCCTCGACCGGCTCCACGTTCGCGCCGCTCTCCTTGGCAAGATCGTTCCAGTTGCTCGTCAGGGACTGGGCCGTCGTCCTGCCCTCGAGGTCCTCGAACGAGGAGATGTCCTGGTTGTCCGCCGTTGTCACGATCACCCCCGAGCTCACCGTGTAGGGCTCCGAGAAGTCGTAGGCTGCGACGCGGTCATCGGTCATGGTCACCTGATTGGCGATCACGTCGAAGCGACCGGCCTCCAGCCCGGCGAAGATGGCATCCCACTGGGTCTCCTCGAACTCCGCCTCGACGCCCATCCTGTCCGCAACAGCCTCGATGATCTCCACGTCGTACCCGGTCAGGTCCCCGCTGCCACCCTCATGGAAGCTGAACGGCCGGTAGGTGCCCTCGGTGCCGACCGTCAGGACGCCGGCGTCCTGGATCTCCTGGAGCGTGGTGGGAGCGGCTGCACTGGAGGATCCGGAAGCGTCCGACGAGTCCGCAGTGTCCGACGTCGAGCAGCCCGCGAGGGCCAGCGTGAGAGCGGCAGCTGCACCGAGGATGGACAGACGCTGATTCATGGCAATGCTTCCTTCTCGTGGGGATTGACGTCGAACACTACCGAGGTCAACACCGAAGCAGCCACTTATTGTTCCGCAGTGTTGCGTGGGGCTGCCAGACTTGTGAGGAGCACAGTCGTGCGCACCACCGGGAGGAATCACCATGTCCATGGAAGGCGCAGCCTGGAGCTCGCTGTACAAGATCTCGACGGCGAAGGACGGCAGGCACGGCTTCTCGCGGGAATCCGTGCGGCGCATCCTCACCTTCGCCGTGCCGTACCGGACCATGCTGATCCTGTTCATCGTCCTGTCCATCGCCGGCGCCTTCCTGGCCGTGGCGACGCCGGTGCTCGCCGGCCAGGTGGTGGACGTCATCGTGGCCGAGGGCGAGGTGCGCACCATCGTCTGGCTCGCCGTCGTCATCGCGCTCGTGGCCGTGGCCGACGCCGGGGTGTCCCTGGTGACCCGCTGGTACTCCGCGCGGATCGGGGAGGGTGTGATTCTGGATCTGCGGACGGCGGTCTTCAACCACGTGCAGAAGATGCCGATCGCCTTCTTCACCCGCACCCGTACCGGCGCCCTGGTGAGCCGGCTGAACAACGACGTCATCGGCGCGCAGCAGGCCTTCAGCGGCACGCTCTCCGGAGTCGTCACGAACATCGTGGCCCTGGCGCTGACACTGATCGTCATGCTCGGCACCTCCTGGCTCGTGACGGTACTCGCCGTGATCATGCTGCCCATCTTCCTCATCCCCGCGCGCCGCATGGGCAGCCGTCTCGCCGCGCTCCGCCGCGAGGCCGCGGACCACAACTCGGCGATGAGCACGCAGATGACGGAGCGCTTCTCCGCGCCGGGCGCCACGCTGGTCAAGCTCTTCGGCCGGCCGGAGGAGGAAGCCGAGGAGTTCCGCCTCCGGGCCTCACGCGTGCGCGACATCGGGGTGCGGACGGCGATGCTGCAGTTCGTCTTCTTCACCGCCCTGATGCTCGTTTCGGCGCTCGCGCTCGCGCTGGTCTACGGCCTGGGCGGTTTCCTGGCACTCGCCGGGCAGCTCGAGACCGGCGAGGTCGTCACGCTCGCCCTGCTGCTCACCCGTCTCTATGCACCGCTGACCAGCCTGGCGAACGCCCGCGTGGAGATCATGAGCGCGATCGTCAGTTTCGAGCGCGTGTTCGAGGTCCTCG
>JARIBG010000158.1 GCA_029257465.1 Arthrobacter sp.
AGGGCAGCGACCACAGTGGATTCCCCGGGGGCAGGGGTTCGACGGCGAACGTGTCCAGAACGGCCCCGGCAAGCGTCCCGGCCTGCAGGCGCGCGATGAGTGCCTCCTCGTCGAGCAGCCTGCCGCGGCCCACGTTGATGAGCACGGCGGTGTCCGGCAGCGCCCCGATGACGTCTGCGTCGACCATGTGCTCCGTGGTCGGCGTCAACGGGGCAACGAGCACCAGCCAGTCCACGTCGCCGACCACCCGGGTCAGGTCCGCTGCAGCGTGGACGCGACCGAAGTCGTCGTCGTGCTCCACAGCGATCCTTCCCACGCCCTCCACCTGCACCCCGACGGCGCGCAGGAGCCGCGCGGTATGACGCCCGATGCTGCCCGTCCCCACCACGAGGGCATGCGTGCCGGCGATGATGCGGCCCTCGCGCCAGACCCACTGGCCCTGACGCTGCTGGTCCCGAAGCGGCCCGAAACCCTTGGCGGCGTGCAGCATCGCGGCGAGCACGTACTCGGCCATGGGTGCATCGAACACACCGTGCGCATTGGTGACGACCACGTCGGAGGCCACCAGTTCGGGGAAGAGGAGCTTGTCCACACCGGCGGCCGCGCAGTGCAGCCAGCGCAGGGAGCCGGCGGCATGCCACGCTGCCGGCAGCGCTCCTGAGAAGTAGTCCCAGAGATAGAGCACGTCCGCACCCTGCAGGGCCTGTCCCAGTCCGTCGGCCTGCACCACCCGGATCTCGGCGAGCTCGCGCAGTTGCTCCAGCCCCCGCACAGGGCGGGCGCCCTCGAGCACGGCGATCACCGGCCGCCCGGTCACCCCGCTGCCCCGGCGGCTGTCTCGGCGGGCGTCTCGGGATCGTCGTCCGCACTCTCGGCCGCCGGATGCTCCTCGATCGCCTGCTCCCGCAGGTACTGCAGCACCACGATCGCCACCGCCGTCGTCGGAACGGCCAGGAACGCTCCTACGATCCCGAACAGGGTGCCTCCGGCGGCCACGGAGGCGAGCACGACGGCAGGATGGATCTCGAGGGTCTTCCCGACGAGCAGGGGCTGGATGATGTTGCTCTCGAGTTGCTGCACCAGCACCACGAGCCCCAGCACGATCAGCGCACTCACCCAGCCGTACGCGAGGAACGCGACGACCATCGCCAGGAGTCCCGAGACGACGGCGCCGACCACGGGGACGAAGGCCGAGAAGAACACGAGAACGGCCAGCGGGACGGCCAGCGGTATGTCCAGGAGCACCAGGCCGAGGCCGATGAACACGGCATCGACGAGGGCGACCGTGGCCTGGGCGAAGATGTAGGAGGAGAGCGCGTTCCAGGTCCCGTTGGCGATCATCGCGGCATGGCCGTACGCAGTGGAATCACTCCAGCGCGACGCCCACGGCATGAAGCGATCACCGTCCTTGAGGAAGAAGAAGGTGAAGACGAGCGAGAGCAGCAGCACCACGGTCCCCGACGTCAGTTCGCTCAGCCCGGTGGTGATCCCGCCGATGATGTTACCCACGTTGGACTGCAGCTGGTTCAGTGCGGTGTCCACCACGCGATCGAGATTCGCCGAATCGAAGTTCAGGGGCAATCCGTTGAAGAACTGCACCATCTCGAGGACATTCTGCTGCGCCAAGAAGGTGAGTTCGGTGATGCCGCTCGCGATCGTGGGGACGGTCAGGGCGCCGATCCCGACGACGATGCCGATGAAGCCGAGCAGCGTCAGCAGCGCAGCGAGGACGTTGGGAAGGATCCTGCGCAGCAACCGGTTCACCGGCCACAGCACGGAGGCGAGCAGGAGCGCGAAGAGCGTGGGCAGGACGATCGACCAGAGCGCGCCCGCCACGTACCAGAGGACCACCAGTCCCACGAGGACGACGAGTGCGCGCGCCGTCCAGAAAGCACTGACCTTCAGTCCGTCGGCGACGGCGCGGGGCCGGAAGCGGCGGGCCGTGGAGGATCCGTGCCGATCGTCTCCGACGGCATCGTCGGCGGAGGCGAGCTGACGGCGATGATCCGGGACGTCGGATTCTGGGCGTGTCACGTGGCTATCCTGCCCTAGTAGGGGCCGTTCGGCGTCCCGGAACACGACCTAAGTTCCGACCGGGACTCCGGACCGGCTCGCCGTCACCGTCCGTCGCACCGGAGTCCCGGAAGAAGCCGCTCCGCCCGCGCGTCACCGTGATCGACTGGTTCGTGCAGTACTGCAGACCTGCTGCACGAACCAGTCGACCATGAGCCGCCCCGCTCCGAGGTGCACCGTACGCCCGTCGTGCTGCTGCGCGTGCCAGCGCTCGACGGCGGCGGGCGGGTCGACCGCCGCGAGGAAATGGCTGAGCGGACACTCCCGCAGCGTGCGCGGGTGCGGCGAGCCCAGCCGTGCGAACTGCCAGTGGTAGGCGAGGGCTCCGAGAGGGGTCCGGAACCGGTCCGGCCTGAGGGGTTCGCTGATGGGGTCCGCGAAGGCCTGGACCTCGGCGGCGGGACGTGGCCGGCCGAAGTAGTAGCCCTGGCCGAGCGCCGCACCGAGGATGGTGACGGCCTCGGCCACGCCCCGCTCCTCGATACCCTCGATCACCACTGTCATTCCGACGTCGCGACCCAACTGGATGAGTGCCGCGATCACGCTCAGCACGTCGGTGGGCCGCGTGCGGATTCCCGCGAGCAGGTTCTGGTCCAGCTTGATGGAGTTGAAGGGCAGGGACGAGAGTCGGTTGAGACTGCTGTATCCCGCACCGAGGTCGTCCATCGCCAGACAGATCCCGAGGTCCACGATCTCCAGCAGGACCTCCCGCTGCGCCTCCGAATCCAGATGGCCCGATTCGAGCAGTTCCAGGGTCAGTCGCCGCGGCTCGATCCGGTGGTGCGCGAGATGATCGCGCAGGATCTCGACCAGACCGGGATGCTCGAGCACGATCGGCGGGAGGTTGACCGAGAGTTCGGCGCGGCCTCCGGCGCTGCTCCACCGCCGGAACTGCTCCAGCGCCTGATCGAGGACGAGCCAGAACAGGCGATCGACATCGGCGTCGCCGAGGTGGGGCAGGAACTCCCCCGGTACCAGGAGCCGGTCACCGGGCAGGGCGATCCGGGCGAGGGCTTCGAAGAGATGGACCGTCCCCTCCCGCAGATTGACGACCGGTTGCAGATGCACGACGACGCCGTCCTCCAGGGCGCGGCGGCAGCTTTCACCCAGCACAGCGGCCGGTACCCGCTCGGTGTCGGCACCGCCGTCCCGCGCGCCTGCATCGCCGTCCGTTCCGGCGCCGAGCTCCCACCACTGCGTCCGGTCCGCCTTGTGCTGCTTCACCGCGTACAGTGCCTCGTCGGCGATCCGCAGGATGTCCGCGGCGTCGCACCCCTCGTCGCGGACGAGGGCGATCCCCATGCTCATGCCGATCAGGACCGCCTCGCCGTCGATCATGAACGGTGAATCGACGACGTCGTCCAGGGGCGCGAGGAGGTCCTCGAACTCCCGCGTCGCCCCGGCCCGCGGGATGTCGTGGAAAATGACGACGAACTCGTCTCCGCCCATCCTGCCCAGGAAATCCTCGTCCCGGAGTTTGCCCTGGAGCCTCAGGGCCCACTCGCGCAGCAGCATGTCACCGGCTGCGTGTCCGTACGTGTTGTTGATGATGCGGAAGTCGTCGAGGTCGATCACACCGACCGCCGCGACGGTCTCATCGTCCCCGCCCCGACGCATGAGCGCACCGATGCGCTCGCCCATCTCCGCGCGGTTCGGGAGACCGGTGACCTCGTCGTGCAGTGCCTGGAAACGCAACTGTTCGAGCAGTGCCATCCGCGTGTTGATGTCCCGCTGGACGCTGACGAAGTGGGTCAGCACTCCGTCCGGCGAGTACAACGGGGTGATCCGCAGCGCGTTCCAGAAGGCGGACCCGTCCCTGCGGTAGTTGAGGATCTCGCCGTCGAACGCCGTCCCGGCCGCGAGCGCATCCCGGATCGCCGCCGTCGTCGCGGGATCCGTTCCCGGTCCCTGCAGCATGCGGCAGTTGCGTCCCAGCACGTCCTCGCGCGAGTAGCCGGTGATGGCGGTGAAAGACTCCGAGACGTGCTGGATGCGCTGCTGGGAATCGGCGATCATCGAGATCTCCGAGGTGGCCTCGAGTGCCCTGACGAACAGGTCCGTGGGCACGCCGTCGCCGCCGATGTTCGCCCGCTGCACGTGCTCACCTCCCCGGCTCGCCCAACCCGGCAGCCCATGCCGGGAGTTGTGACGCCCGTCTCCTAGCATGGATGGTAGCCCGTGGTCCCGGCCCATGGTCGGTGCAGGGTGAAAATAACCTCGGACACCAGCGAAGGATGCGTCATGCACTACGTGAAACTCGGCTCCACCGGACTCGACGTCTCCCCCCTCGCCCTGGGCTGTATGAGTTACGGGACGCCCGAGCGCGGGAACCATCCGTGGACGCTCCCCGAGGAGGAGAGCCGGCCCCTGATCCGCGCGGCCGTCGATGCCGGCGTCAACTTCTTCGACACCGCCAATGTGTACTCGGACGGCTCGAGCGAGGAGATCGTGGGGCGTGCGCTCGCCGACTTCACCCGCCGCGAGGAGAGCGTCATCGCCACGAAGGTCCACGGGCGGATGCATGCCGGCCCCAACGGGGGCGGGCTCTCCCGCAAGGCGATCATGGCCGAACTCGACAACAGCCTCCGGCGGCTCGGGACGGACTACGTGGATCTCTACCAGATCCACCGCTTCGACCCGACGACGCCGCTGGAGGAGACGCTCGAGGCCCTGCACGACGTCGTGCGGTCGGGGAAGGTGCGCTATCTCGGGGCGTCCTCGATGTTCGCCTGGCAGTTCTCGAAGGCGCTTCACCTCCAGACCATGAACGGCTGGACGCGCTTCGTGACCATGCAGGACCACTACAACCTGATCAACCGGGAGGAGGAGCGCGAGATGTACGGACTGTGTGCGGACCAGGGCATCGGTGTGCTGCCGTGGAGTCCGCTCGCCCGCGGCAGACTCACGCGCGCCTGGGACGAGACGACCTCGCGCTCGGACTCGGACGAGTTCGGCAGGACGCTCTACGGCACGCTCGACGCCGATCGCCGGGTGGCGGACGCCGTGGGGACCGTTGCCGACTCGCGCGGGGTGAGCCGCGCCCAGGTGGCCCTCACGTGGGTGTCGCGGAACCCGGTGGTGTCGGCGCCGATCGTCGGCGTCGGCAAGGCACGCCACCTCGAGGACGCTCTCGCCTCGCTGGAGCTCGAGCTGACCCAGGACGAGGTCCGCCTCCTGGAGGAGCACTACGTGCCGCATCCGGTGGTCGGCTTCTGATGCTCGCACCGCCCGTAGTCCTACCTGTTGCGAGCGCACCCTCTCCCACGCCCGCGGCGCCCTGCAGGTACGCGTCGGAACCCGATGGCCGCTGATTTCGTCCTGACCGGCGGCCGGGTGTTCGACGGCGTCCGTTTCCTGCCCTGCGGCACAGCCGTCGCCACGACCTCCGGCGTGATCAGCTTCGTGGGGACCGACGCGGACGCGCGTGCCGCCGTCGGCCCGGCCACCGAAGTGGTCGACCTGCACGGTCGTCTTCTCACCCCCGGATTCGTCGACGCCCATGCGCACGTCTTCATGGGCGGGATCGAGGCTCTCGCGTGCGACGTCGGGCAGGCCCGCGGGGCGGCCGGGGTCCAGCGCGCCGTCGCCGCCTACGCCGCCATCTCCCGGGCGCCCGACGCGGGCTGGATCACGGGCGCCGGGTGGTACAAGGGCGACTACGACGGCGGTTTCCCGGACGCCTCGGTGCTCGACGCCGTCGCGCCCTCCCGCCCCGTCTACCTCATCAACCGCGACCACCACAGCGCCTGGGTGAACACCGCAGCGCTACGCCTGGCCGGCATCGATGAGCGGACCCCCGATCCGCCGGACGGACGCATCGGGCGCCGGAGTGACGGCTCGGCGAGCGGCATCCTGCACGAGGGGGCCATGTCGCTCGTGGCCCGGCTGCTGCCGCCGATCAGCCAGGAGAGCGTCCAAGCGGGGATTCTCCACGCACAGCGCCACCTGCACTCGCTCGGTATCACGGGCTGGCAGGAGGCGATCATCGGCGACTACGCGGGCTACCCCGACGCCGGCACCGCCTACGGTCAGCTAGCGACGTCGGGTCGGCTGACGGGCAGGGCGTCGGGCGCCCTCTGGGTGCCGCGCGGCCTCACGCTGGCGGACATCCCCGCACTCGTCGAGGACTTCCGCGAGCGCAGACGGGTCAACGCGGCGGCGGGCTTCCCGACGTCGAGCGCCAAGATCATGATCGACGGCGTACCCGAGAACCGCACCGCCGCGCTCCTCGACCCGTACGAACCCGAGGGCTGCGCAGGTATGCCCGGGGACGGTGATCGCGGCCCGAGCTATCTCCCGGAGGAAGTGCTCCACGCCGTCGCCGGTGCCCTGCACTCAGCCCGGTTCGATCTGCACCTCCACGCCATCGGCGACCGCGCCGTCCGGACCGGGCTCGACGCCGTCGGCGTCGCGCTGGCAGCCGACGCCGCCGCACTGGCAGCCGACGCCGCCGGCCAGCACGCGTGGACGCCGCTGCACAACATGGCGCACGTGCAGTTGGTCCATCCCGACGACGTCGCGCGCTTCGGCGCCCTCGGGGTGACCGTCAATGCACAGGGGCTGTGGGCCTGCAGCGACGAGCAAATGCGGACCCTGACCCTGCCGCTGATCGGTCCGGAGCGGGCGCACCGGCAGTACCCCTTCGCGTCGCTGGTGGACGGCGGTGCTCCGCTGGCGATGGGCTCCGACTGGCCCGTGTCCGACGCTGACCCGTGGCAGGCTATCCATGTCGCCGTGAATCGCGCCCATCCCGCGTACCCGGGCGTCCCTGCGCTGGTCGCCGCGGAGGCGCTCACCCTCCCCGCGGCCCTGCGCGCCTACACCTCGGGGTCGGCGCGGGTCACGCGGTCCCCGGCCGGTGTCATCCGCTCGGGCGCTCCGGCTGATCTGGCCGTGCTCTGCGTCGATCCGTTCACGCTGGAGGATGCCGAACTGCACGGCGTCCAGGTGGACCTGACAGTGGCCGGCGGACGCGTGGTCTTCGAGCGGTAGGGCCTGCCGCGTCCGCTTCCCCTCCTGGTGCTACGGCACCCTGCTGCTCCTTGGCCTGCTCCTGCTCGCGGCTCCCCTTCAACCTGCCTCCGCCCACTCCAGCAGCCCGAGCAGTGGGAACGAACGCTCCTGCCCACCGCTCAGGACCGGACAGTGGGAACGACGGCGGCACACGACGCCGTCCCTGCCTCCGCCCACTCCAGCAGTCCGACCAATGGGCAGGAACGCTCCCTCCCACCGCTCAAGTCCGACCAGTGGGAACGACGGGGGCACACGACGCCGTCCGACGCACCGCCCGCTCCAGCAGCCCGAGCAGTGGGAACGAACGCTCTCGCCCACCGCTCAGGACCGGACAGTGGGAACGACGGGGGCCGACGACGCCGTCCAGCGCACCGCCCGCTCCGGCAGCCCGAGCAGTGGGAACGAACGCTCCTGCCCACCGCTCAGGACCGGACAGTGGGAACGACGGGGGCACACGACGCCGTCCGTGCCTCCGCCAAGCGGCCCGTCGGCGCAAAGTCGCCCGTTCCCCGTCGGTGCCCTGTTGTACTTTGTGACTACTCCGAACCGAAAGGCAGCACCATGACTATTTCCAGACGGCAGATCCTCGGAGGAGCAGGGCTCCTGGCGGCAACGGCGGCCCTGAACGGATGCGCAGGCTTCTCAGGCGGCGGGAGCGACGACGGTGGCGGTGGCGGGGAGAACACCCTCTCGTTCACCACGTGGGGCAGCCCAGCCGAGGAGGAAGGTTTCAAGCGCGGTATCGACGCGTTCGAGGCGGCCAACTCCGGCGTCAAGGTCGAGCTCAATCTCGTGCCGTACGAGCAGATCTTCACGAACATCGATGCGCAGCTTCAGGCGGGCACGGCCCCGGATCTGTTCCGCGTCGACTACGGCACCATCGGCGCCTACAGCAGCCAGGACCAGCTCCTGGATCTCAGCAGCTACTTCGACACGGCCGCCGGCGAGGAGTTCCTGCCCGCCATGTGGCAGGCCATCCAGTTCGACGGCAAGCCCTTCGGCGTGCCGCACCAGACCGATACGTCGGCCATCGTCTACCGCACCGACCTGTTCGAGGAGGCCGGGATCACCAGCGTCCCCGACAGCCTCGAGTCAGCCTGGTCGTGGGACGAGTTCCGGGCGGTGGCAGATCAGCTCCGCGGCTCCCTGCCCGATGAGCTCTACCCCTTCGTGTACAACTGGCAACTCGGTGGCTCGCCGCGCTGGTTGAGCTGGCTCTTCCAGGCCGGTGGCAGGCTCTTCAACGACGATCTGACGGGTTCGGCGATCCAGTCCGACGCCGGAACGAAGGCTCTCGCCTTCACGCAGGCCTTCTTCACGGACAATCTCGTTCCCCCCAGCAGCTCGGTGAAGTCCTCGACCTACGCCGATGATGCCTTCTCCGCCGGCACCACCGCCATGGCCTTCGTGGGTAACTTCGTGCTGCCGAGCCTCGACGCGGACATTACCGACTTCGAGTGGAGCGCGACCTACATGCCGCAGGATGAGCGCGGCGCCTCCGATCTCGGCGGGAACGCTCTCGTCGCCACGAAGAACGCCAGGAATCCGGAGCTCGCGGCTGAGTTCCTCAAGTTCATGACGCAGCCGGACCAGATGTCCGATTTCTGCGCCGGGGCGATGGAACTGCCCACGCTGAAGAGCCTCGTGGACACCGAGCTCGACTATCAGACGCGTCCGGACATCGCCGGCATCTTCGTGGAGCAGGCCACGACAATCGAGCCCTCCGACGTCGAGCAGCTCACCTCCCCCGCCATGTCGAGCATCAACCCCACGCTCCGGGACCAGCTGGAAGCGGCGTTCACGCAGGGGCAGCCCGTCGAGGATACCCTGGCTAAGATCGCGGCTGCCGTCGATGAGGCGGCCGGCTGATGTCCGCCGACACCTCGTCCCGCGAGGAGTCCACGAGTGAGCTCGAGCCACCGATTCCGGTTGCGACCTACACCGCCACGTCGGGAGCGACCACCAAGAGGCGGCGTGCCACCTTCGCGTCCTACGGGTTCCTCGGGCCCAATCTGATCCTGCTCGGGCTCTTCCTGTTCCTCCCGCTCGGCTGGGCGTTCCTCATCAGCTTCCAGGAATCGAGTGGCTTCGGTGCCACCGGGTGGGTGGGCCTCGACAACTATCAGCGGCTCGTCGGCGACCCGACCTTCTGGAAGTCGACGCTCAATA
>JARIBG010000073.1 GCA_029257465.1 Arthrobacter sp.
CTCCCTGGGTCCGCAGTTCCCCTTCTTCACCTCCGCCGTACGCTCGGCACAGGAAGCGGATCACCTTGCCAGCGCTGCGGACACGGCCTTCCGGGCAGGCCTCGAGGCCATGATCGGCGGTCTCCGCGAACAGCTGGCGGCGGTGCGCGGTAGGCCCGCCTAGCTTTACCGGCTGCTACGGGGGTGTTAAGCTCAACGTACGGTCAAGTCGCGGCTGAACACTTCAGCTTCAATGGAGGTCGCCATGTCTGTCACATCCCTTTCCTCGCCGTACGCCTCCCACGACGACAGCTACCTCAGTCTTTGGACCGCAGATGACGGCGTCGTCGTCGAGGAAATTGTCACCAAACCGGGCCGCCCCGGCCCGTCCGCTCCGGTTGTACCGCGGGATCTCTCCACTACGACCGACCGGGAACTGCGTGCGCTGAGCAACCAGCTCTACCGTGTTCTGGATACCGAGAACGTGCCGTTCGGGGCGCTGGAGGACTACGAAGCAGTGGTGGAGGCCCTTACCACTCGCACGGTGCACGCAGCGGCGCGCACGGAAGCCGGCAAGGTGCGGGAGAAGTTCCGCGACAATTCCGTCACGTCGCGCTTCGAACTCTTCCACGACGGCATCATGGTGGGCTACCTGAAATACGATCTGCGCCGTGGTCGCCTCCGCCTGCTCGAGACCGTCATCGGCGCCGAGTTCCTCTACTCCGGGCTCGAAGCCGTCCTCGTTCGGGAGGCGCTGCTGAACGCCCACCGTCGTCGCCTTGCACCGATCCCCTATTGCAGGCATGCCCAGGCGTTCCTGGCGGAGAATCCCCAGTTCCAGGCGCTCCTTCCGGCGACCTGAGCCGGGAGGATGTGCTGGAACCAGCTGGAATGACGAAGACCCCGCAGCCTCGCTGCGGGGTCTTCGTGTCAGACACGTCCGTGCCAGGCACGTCCGAAGATCAGGTCCGTGGATCAGCCCGCCTGCGCACTCCGGATGGCGCCGGCGAGAACGTCGAGACCGTCGGCGAGCAGTTCGTCGGAGATGACGAGCGGTGGGAGCAGGCGGATCACATTGCCGTAGGTACCGCAGGTCAGGATGATGACGCCCTCGCGAAGGCACTGAGCGGTGATGGCCTTGGTGGCCTCCGGATTGGGAATCTTGCCGCCGGGCTGCACGAGTTCGATCGCCAGCATGGCTCCGCGACCGCGGATCTCACCGATGATGCCATGCTCCCCCAGCTCGGACTGCAGTGCGGACAGGCGGTCCATCACCTGCGCCTCGATGCTCCGGGCACGGCCCACCAGATCCTGGTCCTTCATGGTCCTGATGGCACCCAGTGCTGCCGCGCAGGCAACAGGATTGCCGCCGTAGGTTCCGCCGAGCCCACCTGCGTGCACCGCGTCGAGCAGTTCGGCCCGCCCGGTGATGGCCGAGAGCGGCATGCCGGCGGCGATGCCCTTCGCCATGGTGATGATGTCCGGGACCACGCCCTCGTGATTCACCCCGAACCACTCACCCGTGCGACAGAACCCCGACTGCACCTCGTCGGCAATGAACACGACACCGTTCGCCGTCGCCCACTCGGCCAGAGTCGGAAGGAAACCGGGAGCGGGGACGATGAAGCCGCCCTCACCCTGCACCGGCTCGATGATGATCGCCGCCACGGAACCGGCGCCGATCTGCTTCTCGATCATCGAGATGGCGCGCTGGGCCGCTTCCGGACCCGTGATGTCCGGATTCTCCTCGCGGAAAGGGTAGCTCATCGGCATCCGGTAGATCTCGGGCGCGAACGGACCGAAGTCGGTCTTGTAGGGCATCGACTTGGCCGTCAGTGCCATCGTCAGGTTGGTGCGCCCGTGGTAGGCGTGATCGAAGGCGACGACGGCGTTCCGGCCGGTGGCCAGGCGCGCCACCTTGACCGCGTTCTCGACGGCCTCGGCACCGGAGTTGAACAGCACGGTGCGCTTGTCGAAGTCACCCGGTGTGAGCTCGGCGAGCTCCTCGGCGACGGCGATGTAGCCCTCGTAGGGCGTCACCATGAAGCAGGTGTGGGTGAAGTGCTCCACCTGTTCCTTGACGGCGTCGACGACGGCGGGGGCGGAGGCGCCCACGCTCGTCACGGCAATACCGGCGCCGAGATCGATGAACGAGTTGCCGTCGACGTCGAGGACTATGCCGCCGTCCGCGTCCGCCGCGTAGACGGGCACGCCCGAGACGGCGCCCTTGGCGACGACCTTCGCCCGGCGCGCGGCCAACTCGGTGGACCTGGGGCCGGGGAAATCTCCGCGGATATTGCGTCTCTGCTCGAGCCTGTTACCCGGAGCGGTGGTTCCCGGGGTGGTGGCGTAGGTGGTCATGGGAGATCCTTTCCTCGTGGACGCGGGATCACCACGAGCCCCGTCACGTCTCTTGAGGTCACCGTACCGGCGCGCTCCGACCACTGCCACGGCTACCTGCACAGGAGTGCGCCGGGCGGGTGGTGCAGTGGTACAGCGTTCTCCTAGTCTGGACTCATGGCCCTCACGCTCCTCGATCTCCTCCGTGATCCCGCCCTCGGGCTCATGACCGCGGGCGACGCCGAGGTCTCCCCGCTGCCCATCCAGTGGGTCGCCGTGACGGAGCTGGAGGATCCACGGCCCTTCCTCAACGGCGCGGAGGTGGTTCTGACCACCGGTGTGCGCCTGCTCACCGTTCCCGCGCAGCGCTCATTCGTCCGACGGACACACTCCGCCGGAGCCCTCGCGATCGGCTTCGGTGTGGGCTTCGCGCATGAGCGGATCCCTCCGGCGCTGCTCGCGGAGGCGCACGCGCTGGGGCTGCCCGTCTTCGGCGTCCCCTACGAGGTACCCTTCATTGCCATCGGCAAGAAGGTCTCCGATTCCCTGTCCGCCGATCACTACGCGGGACTGGAGGAACTGCTCGAGTCTCACGCCGTCCTCGCATCGGCCCTGCTCGGCGCCGGCGGGCTCGGCGCCCTGCTCGATCGGCTGGCGCGCATGCTCGGTACCGAGGTTGCGCTGTTCCAGTACGGCGCGCGGATCGCCGGTGCCGTTGCCCCGCACCGGAGGTCCTCGCCCGACGCCGGAGAGGCGCAGGAAGGAGGAGGGACCGCAGCGGCGCGTGTCCCTGGCACCGGTGACAGCCGGTGGCACCGCCTTCCCATCGCCACCGGTCTCAAGGACCGGTGCACCCTCGCGATCGGTGAACCCTACGCCCACGCGCCCGTCGTGGACTATGCGCAGAGCCTCATCTCCGTCGAACTGACCAACCAGGCGCGGAACCGCACCGGAACCCGTGCGGCACTCGGTCAGCTGCTGGAGGACGTGGTGCGGGGCGCCCTGGCCGGGCCCGACGCCGTCGCCAGGCTTGCCAGCTCGGGGATCGATACGACGCTGCGGCACAGTGTCCTGATCGTCGACGCGGCCTCGGGTCAGCGCCGGGCCCTGCGGACCCTGCCCCTGCCGGATGGCTGGAACGAGGTCTTGTCGGGAATTGCCGACGATCGGCTCGTGCTGGTCCTGCCGGCGTCGGGCACGCCGGACCCTGCGCAACTGGCGCGGTACCTGCACGGTGCCGGGCTGACCGCGCGGATCGGGGTGGGCGGTGCCTACACACAATCGAGCGGACTGCGCTGGAGCTACTACGAGGCGCGCGAAGCATTACAGCGCGGACAGAGCCTGAATCTGGCAGATCGCCTCAGTCTCACCTCGCTGCTGATGTCCAGTGCCGACGTACCCCTGGCGGATCTGGCCGCCGAGACGCTCAGGCCGCTGGAGTTCTTCGATGATGCGCACGGGTCGGAGCTCACCAGGACCCTGCAGCGCTACCTCGATCTCGACGGGTCGGTGGCCGCCGTCGCCGCTGAGCTGGACCTGCACCGCAACACCGTCCGGTACCGGCTCCAGCAGGTCGTGGCACTCTCGGGCTACGACCCGGCCGTCACCGCGGACCGGGTGCATCTCTATCTCGCGCTGCGGGTCCGCGCCCTCGAGCGGGGGGATCGCTGACCGCAGCGGAGCGGAACCCGGTGCGGTCAGGGCAGGGCCGGACGCCCGAGGAACTCGGCGATATCGGCGTAGACCTCCTTCGACTCCGGCAGGCGGGGGAATGCCGGGAAGACGTGGAACGCGCCGGGGTAGACCCTCATGATGACGTCGGCGCCTGCCTCCACGGCACGATCGTGGAACACGGCGGCGTCGGCCATGCAGATGTCGCGTGTGCCCTGGTAGATCCGCGTTGTCGGTACGGTCGCCAGCAGCTCAGCCGGCGCGCATGCCGGGCTGATGAGCGGTGTCCGCGGATCTTCTCCGTCCGCCCACCACAGTCCGGCCTGGACGCCGCCGGCCACGGAGAGCATCGGATCCACGGCGTCGTACTTCGGGATCTCCGGATTGGTACCTGTCACGTCCAGCCAGGGCGAGAAGGCCACGATCCTGCCGGGGGCGGGCAGCCCTGCGTCCCGGAAGGCCCACGGCTGAGCGATCGCAAGACCGCCGCCGGCCGAGTCTCCCATCAGGGTCACGTCCTCGGGGTCCGCCGTGAGGAGTACCTCCCGATACACCGACACCAGATAGCTGAACGCCTCGCGATAGGTGCTCTCCGGCGCCAGCCGATAGAGCGGAACGGTGACCGCGGCCCCTGTGCGCCGGGTCAGTTCAGCGATGATCCACCAGTGCGGACGACCCAGCTCGTTGATGTAGATGCCGCCGTGCGTGTAGATGATGTGCGAGCGCGTGGCTCCGAGGATCGGCCGGACGGTGATGGTCCGCACGCCGTCGATCTTCGTCTCCTGGATGGTGTGCTTCTGCTTGAAGGTCCACGGGATCGCGGCCATCGACGGGTAGGTGCGCCCCGGGTAGGTCGCATTCACCCAGTCGGTGCCCGCGAGATTCCTCTTGGTGGGCAGGAAGCTGATCAACCGGGAGGCCACGCGCATCGCCCGGGAACCGTCCGCCGTGCTCGGTTCGATGCTTTCGGTACCGGCCACGAATCCGTTCGTCATGGGCCAAGCGTAATGCTGATCCTCCTGGCGGCACCGCCTCTGTCATGCTGGGAGCGGTCCTGCTGCCGGGGCCCGGTGAATCCGCCCCGTACAGCCCCGTACAGCCCCGACCGGACCACCCGGTATGCCGAAGGAAGACATGGATACCGCGTCACAGATAGCCCTCGTCGCCGATCTCCTCGGCGTCCTCTTCTTCGCCGTCTCCGGTGCCCTGCTGGCGGCGCGGAAGAGCTTCGACCTCGTGGGCTCGGTCCTGCTCGCGTCCCTCGCCTCGCTCGGCGGGGGTGTGCTGCGGGACGTCATCCTCGATGTCCCACCGGCTGCCTTCAACAATCCCGCGTACCTCGTTCCCCCTCTGCTGGCTGCCGGACTGGTCTACTTCGTGTTCTCCGGCGTGGAGCGCGTGCGGCAGGTCCTGGTCATCTTCGACGCGGCCGGCCTCGCGCTGTTCTGCATCACGGGGACCATCAAGGCCCTGGAGCTGGGACAGCACCCCGTCTCGGCGGCCCTGCTCGGCGTCACCACGGCGGTGGGCGGCGGTCTGCTGCGTGACGTGGTCGCGAACGAGATCCCGCAGTTGTTCGACCCGCGTGACATCTACGCGCTGCCCGCGATGCTCGGCGCGGGCCTGGTCACCGTGCTGTATCTGACGGGGACCTTCATGATCGTCACCGGGATGATCGCCGCCTCGCTCGTCTTCTCCCTGCGCGTGCTCGCCTGGCGCTACAGCTGGCACGCGCCTCTGGCGGCGAGGACCTGGAGTGCACGCACGTAGAGTGTGCACTCCATTGGTGGCGGCTACGATGGAAGGCCCGCCACCTCTCCTGGAGTACTTGTGACAGAGCTGTTTTTCGACAAATTCCGTGGCCTCGTGCCGCAGTACTTCGAGGACGAGTGGGTGGAGGAGGACGGACTGTCCGAGTTCGAGCTCGCGGGGATGCTCGACGGCAAGGGGATCGAACTACCCCTGGCCCTGTGGGAGTTCTACCGTGCGGTGGGAGCCACCGAGGACATCATGGAGGCGTTCCACTTCTTCTGGGACCCGGACGAGCTCGAGGTCGAGGACGGCTTCCTGCTCTTCCTCGAGGACGAGGACGAGGAGTACGCCTGGGGTATGAGAGTCGATCAGCTCGATGTCCCCGATCCCATCGTGTGGCGGCGCAACAACGCCCGTGGCGAGTGGCAGAGCGAGGAGGGCACGTTCAGCGAGTACGTCCTGGATCTGTTCGAGTGGGTCTTCGAGGAAGGGGAGGACGACTGATGGAGTTCACCCACCATGCTCCGCCCGGGTACCGGTGCCCCTTCTGCGATCTGGCGCGGGGGGACTTCAGCAACCCGAAGAATCTGTGCCGTCCCGGAGATGTCATCTACTCCGACGATCTCGCCCTGGCGTTCATCGCCTCGCACGGCTTCGAACCCAATCCGGGTCACGTGCTCGTCACTCCCCGCGAGCACGTCGAACTGCTCTACGAACTGCCCGACGACGCCGCGGGGCGCATCATGACGCTCACCCGCGACATCGCGATCGCGATCAAGCTCGCCTGGGCACCCGACGGCATCTCGACCCGCCAGCACAATGAACCTGCGGGCAGCCAGCACGTGTGGCATTACCACCAGCATGTGCTGCCCCGCTGGGAGGACGACGGTTTCTACTTCACGCCGAAGCGGCCCATCGTCGATCCGGCCGTCCGGGCCCGCAAGGCCGACGAGCTGAGATCGTTCCTCCCGGCGTAGTCCTCCGCGGCAGAAGTCCCGTCCGGGACGGCGCGCGTCAGACGTCCCGGCTGACCACGGCCTGAGCGAAACTCGTCAGGGCCTGCTTCACCACGCTGTCCGCCAGGGGCTCCAGGGCAGCAACGGCATCGTCCGCCCACTGCTGTGCCACGGCCCAGGCCGCTTTCGTCTGCGGATGCGAGCGCAGGGCTGCGACCGCCTCCGCGAGGGCCTCGTCGGAGGAAAGATCGCCGTCGACGAGCGCCAGGACATCGGCGGCCGAGCGGTCCCCTGCGGCTGCGGCACGACGCAGCAGGATCACGGGCAGGGTGGGCACACCCTCGCGCAGATCGGTGCCCGGGGCCTTCCCCGAGGTGACCTTCAGCCCGGTGACGTCGATGACGTCGTCGGCCAGCTGGAACGCGACGCCCACCTTCTCGCCGTAGGAGACCATCACATCGACCACCTCACGCGGGGTGTCGGCGAAGAGGGCGCCCAGCTGCCCGGACGCAGCAACGAGTGATCCGGTCTTGTCCGCGATCACGGAGAGATAGTGCTCGAGGTCGTCCTGACCCTCGCGGGGCCCTACGGTCTCGTGCAGCTGGCCCAGGCACAGTCGCTCGAACGTACGCGCCTGGATCCCCAGCGCCTCGCCGCCGAGTTCGGAGACGAGGATCGAGGCGCGGGCGAAGATCAGGTCCCCGGTGAGGATGGCGACCGAGTTGCCCCACACCTCGTGCGCGGTGGGTCCGCCGCGGCGATAGGGCGCGGAGTCCATGACGTCGTCGTGGTACAGGGTGGCCAGGTGCGTCAGCTCGACGACGACGGCGGCCTGCACGACCTTCCTGCTCGCGGGATTGCCGAGATGCGAGGCGAGGATGGTCAGCAGGGGCCGGATGCGCTTCCCACCGGCCTCGACCAGGTGCCGGCTCGTTGCGTCCGCAAGGGGATCCGAGTGGGAGATGGCGTTGCGGAGCTGCGTCTCGACCTCCGCGAGGCATGACGACACCGACGGACCGAGATCGGGGTCGTCGGCGATGAGGGCGAACGCCGGCGGCAGACGCAGTGCATCGGCGTCCTGAAGGTCCGCCGTGTCCAGAGCGCTGCTCGGGCCCACGCTGGTCCACCCGGGGTTGAAGGAGTGTGTCACGGTCTAAGCCTAACCACGTGTACCTGCGCCCTGCGCACGCAGCAGAGGTGTGGGTGAGGGCTGGTTCGTGGTGGCGGGAACGAGCGATTCGAGCAGGCGGATGACCCGGTCCTCGAAGCCCGTGCCGCCCGCATCGGTCAGGTTCGCGAGCATGCGCACCACGAACCGCATGAGCAGCGGAATCGGCATCCCGGTCCGCAGCGCGAGGGACATGACGGCCGGCTTGCCAATCAGCTGCGCGAAGATCCGACCGAGTGTGAAGTGGCTGCCCCAGCGGCTGCGCACATAGGGCGCGTAGCCCGACATGACCTGATCCCGGCCGAGCGGAGAGGTGATGCCCTGCGCCTGCTCGATGAACTCGGCGGCGTACCGCGCGGATTCCATGGCGTAGGAGATCCCTTCGCCGTTGAAGGGCGAGACCATCCCGCCGGCGTCTCCGAGGAGCAGCAGACCCGGGCTGTAGTGCGGCGTCCTGTTGAAGCCCATGGGCAATGCGGCCCCGCGGATCTCCCCGACCTGGTTCTCCGGGGTGAAACCCCACTCGGGGGGCATGGCCCCGGTCCAGTCGCGGAGCACCTGCTTGTAGTCCAGTTTGCCGAACTCCGCCGACGAATTGAGGATACCGAGCCCCACGTTGGAGGTGCCGTCGCCGACGCCGAACACCCAGCCGTAGCCGGGCAGCGGCTTCCCCGTGGCATCCGGGAGTTCGAGCCAGCCCTCCATCCATTCGTCGTCGGTGCGCGGGCTGGTGAAGTAGGTGCGTACGGCGACGCCGAGGGGGCGGTCGTCCCTCTTCTGCAGGCCGAGGCTGACGGCGGTACGGGTCGAGTTGCCGTCGGCGGCGAGGACGACGTCGGCCGTGAAGGAGCGTGTCTCGCCCGTCTTGCGGCCGTCGGCGTCGAGCAGGTTCACGTCCACGCCGGTGACGCGTCCGGTATCGTCGCGTACTGCGGAGGACACGGAGTGGCCCTCGAGGATGGTCGCGCCGGCGCTGCGGGCGTGCAGCGCGAGGGCCTCGTCGAAGCCGAGGCGGGTCCGGACCAGGCCGTAGTCGGGGAAGTCACTGAGCTCGGGCCAGGGGACCTCGACGGTGCGCTTGCCCGCGATGAGGCGCAGACCCTTGTTGCGTCGCCACCCCTCGCTCTCGTCGTGGGGCAGGCCGAGCAGCTGCACCTCCCGCGTGGCGCGCGGTGTCAGACCGTCCCCGCACACCTTCTCGCGGGGGAAGTGCGTCTTCTCCAGAACCGTCACCTCGATGCCGGCGCTCGCGAGGTAGTACGCGGCGGTGGATCCGGCCGGGCCGGCACCGACGATGAGGACTGTCATCTAGACCGCCGTCGTCCGCCGGCTCAGGAGAACCTGCCCGGGTCGTAGTGGTTCCTCGCCGGGCGCCGCCGGGGCCTTGAACGCGCGGTGCACCGCGACGATGCCGCCGTTGAGGTTGCGGTACTCCACGTCCTCCCAGCCGCTCTGGCCGATCCACGCCGCGAGCCCGTCCTGGTCCGGCCAGGCGCGGATGGACTCCGCGAGGTAGACGTACGCGTCGGGGTTCGAGCTGACCTTCCGGGCGATGACCGGAAGCGCGCGCATGAGGTACTCGGTGTAGACGGTGCGCCAGAGCGGAACGGTCGGCTGCGAGAACTCCGCGATGACCACGGGCCCACCGGGCCTGGTGACGCGCAGCAGTTCCTCGAGTGCCTTCTTCGGATCGTGCACGTTGCGCAGCCCGAAGGAGATGGTCGAGGCGTCGAAGGAGTTGTCCGCGAACGGTAGATCGGT
>JARIBG010000083.1 GCA_029257465.1 Arthrobacter sp.
GTGGTCAGGAAAGCCGTCAGCCCGGACGCGACCCGGTGCTGGTCCTGCCAGCGGAAGCCGATCAGGGCGTAGGACATGGCACCCATCACCTCCCAGGCGAACAACACGGCGGGCAGGGTGGTCGCGGCGACGGTCACCACCACCGCCGCGACGAAGATGAGCATGAGGCCGTGGAACCGTGCCGGCGGCGACACCTCGTGGGCGATGTCCTTCGCCGAGGCGAAGATCAGGACCAGCAGGGCCACGATCGTCACCGTGGGGAGGACCACCGCCGACAGAGGATCGACGGCCAGGCCGAAGGCGGCACCCCTGATGAAGTCGAGTTCGAGAGCAGGACGCCGGACGGCTGCCACCACGGAGAGCACTGCGATGAGCGCGGCGACGGTGACCGAGAGCGGAGCGGCGAGCGGCGTCGTGCGGCGTCCGCCGAGGCAGAGCACTAGCCCTGCGAGCGCGGGCAGGCCGACGAGGGCAGGGAGTAGCGCGTTCATCCGCTCAGGTCCGTCGCCATGTCCGTCATATCGGACTGCCGTGACCGGTTGAGCAGTGTTGCGACAGCGAAACCCATCGCCATCTCCACGGTCATCGCCGCGATGACCACCAGCAGGAGGACCTGCCCGTCCGGCGCCGGGGCGAGGAACCACCACAGGCCAGCTGCGGCGAGGATCACGCCGTTGAGCATGAGCTCCAGCCCCATCATCACCATGACGACCACCTGCTGCGACAGTGCGCCGTACACTCCGACGGAGAACAGGCCGGCAGCCACCACCAGAACGGTATCCAGGGTCATGAGCCATCCTCCTGCCGCGCGGGTGCGCTCGGTTCCCGTGCCTGCAGATCAGCGCCGAACCTGTCATAGCGTCCCCGCGGACTGGCCAGGACCAGGGCGGCCACGAGGGTGGCGAACAGCAGCGGGCTGACCGTGAGCATGACGAGCATCTTCGAGCCCATGATGGCCTCTCCCAGGGACCGGGTGAGATCGCCCGCCGGCTCACCCCGGCGGTCGGGCCAGTCGACGAGCAACGCGCCCCCGGCCAGGACCACGAACACCCCGACGGCCAGGATCAGCGAACCCCCTTTGTTGTGCACCATGCTCATCGGCATCAGGGCGGGATTCATGCCCATGAACATGATCATGAAGATGCCCATGATCGCCATCTCCATCACCATCATCAAAATAGTGATCACCCCGATGTACTCGAGGTCCAGCAGCAACAGCATGGCGCCGACGGCCACGAAGGACACCGCCAGGGCGTAGGTGGCACGTGCCATGGAGTCCACGCGGAACACGGCGATACCGGCAGCGACGGACGTCGCAGCGAGGAACCAGAAGAGAGCATCGAGGACCGGCGTCATAGCACCACCATCACACTGACGAGAAGGAGTTGGAGCAGTACCGCGGGCAGGACGACGATCCACGCCACCTCCGCGAGGCGGTCCGGGCGAACCACCGGAAGAAGCCGGCGCACCCCGACGAAGACGGCGAGCACGATCAGGGTCTTCACGAGCGTCCACGCCCATGCCGGAGCGAATGGGCCCGATCCTCCGCCCAGGAAGAGCGCGACGACGAATCCCGCACCGGCGCTCAGCAGTGCGTACCGACCCGCCAGCACCAGCAGACGATCCACGCCGGACAGCTCGGTGAGGACACCGCCGGCGATGTCCTTTCCGGCGGCGGCGCCGAAGGGTCCCCAGACGGAGAACGCCACCACGCCCGCGCAGAAGACGAGAAAGGCCACCGGCATCCAGACCACGAACCACAGGTCCTGCTGGGCCGCGACCACATCCCCCACCCGCAGGCTTCCGGCTGCAACGGCCGGAGCGGTGAGGGCGAACATCAGGGGCAGTTCATAGGACAGAGCCTGCCCGAGGAAGCGATACCCGCCGATCAGGGCGTGGGCGCTGTTGGCACCCCATCCGACCAGCCACACCAGGGCCCACACCATCACGTCCATGGCGTTGAACCACACCACGCCCACGGAGAGATCGGCGACCGTCCACGATCCGAGGGGGACGACGACGACCTTCAGCAGGGCCACCACGACCAGGCCCACCACGCCGATCCGCCACAGCAGCGAGTCCGCGGCCACGATCGTCCGGCGTCGTTGTCTCACCAGGCGGGCACCCTCCCACAGCGGTGCAGCGGCTCCCCCGAGATGGCGTCGGCCCTGAAGCCCTGCACCCAGCGAGCCGTCGAACGCGGCGGCCAGGACGGCGATGATTCCCAGGAGCACGGCGGCGGTGACGGCGCCGAGCGGTCCTACCTGGACGACACCCTCAGACATGATCGGATTCCGCCGGGCTGACATCGGCCGTGTCCAGGCCCAGGGAGGCGATCACCAGGCGCGCTCCGGCGACGTCGAGATCAATGATCAATCCGGGTATCCGCTCCAGGGCTCCAGCCTCGGTAGCGGAGGAGCGGAGGTGAGCTGCGGTGTCCGCGTCGACGCCGTCGCCCGGGGCTGTCCGGGCCCCCTCCAGCAGGGCGAGCAACCGCTCGAAGACCCCTGGCAGATCCTGCACCGACCAACGCAGTACCCGCGAGCGACGGATGCGTCGTCCGAGACGCTCCAGTTCCGTGGACACCTGGTGGGCAGGTGCGCCGTCCAGCACCGCATCACGAAGCCGGAGCGCCCGCACCGACAGCCGTTCCGACCCCAGCAACGCCAGCATGCCGGCCGCCTGATCGCAGTACTGGGCGCTCATGAACCCGGCTGCACCACGCATCAGCCCCTCATCGACCGGGGACCGCTCCCTACCTGACCCGGCCGCCGGGAGCACCTCCACCGTGGCATCGGTGATGACGTCGCCCTGCAGTGAGCAGCGGACCACCAGCCCGGCGGGCCAGTGCGGGAGTACCGGGCCCAGCGGAACATGCAGCACATCCAGGTCCAGACCGTCCCTGTCGGTCCCTCCCTCGGCCAGACCGATCCCGCCGGGCATCGGCATGTCCATGTTTCCGTGATCCATGCCGCCGTGGTCCATGCCGCCGTGGTCCATGTCCCCGTGGTCCATGCCCTCGTGATCCATGTCCCCGTGGTCCATGTCCCCGTGGCCCGGGTCGTTGTCATCCTGCCCTCCGTCGGACGACTCCGGTCCCAGGTCGTCAGCGGACCCCGAGTCCGGGTGCGCATCCGAACCGGACCCGTGGTCGTGATTCTCCGCGGCTTCGGGGACTGCGACCGTGCGGGCCTCAGCGTCCTCGCGCTGCGCCATATCGTCGAGGAGTGCTCGCCGGGACTCGTCGAGCACCCCGGGCACCTGACCCGGATCCGTGGTGTCCGCGCGTACCCGCGGTCCGGGAAGCTGGTCCCAGACCCGGTCGATGATCTCGCTGAACTCCGGACCCGGTACCCCGCAGGTGAGCAGGATGTCGGACTCCGCGGGTGAACTCGACAGCATCCAGCCCCGGCGACGGAGCTCGCGTTCGGCGCTGAATCTGGTGAACGCCCATCCGGGGACCTCGACGACGAGGACATGGGGACGTCGGACCGCCATCCCCGCGATGGTCTGCTTCAGGTCCATCGAAGTGCTCCTTCGCGCCAGGCCCAGACGACGCCGGCCAGCAGCACACCCAGGAAGACGAACATCTCGATCACGGCCCCGATCCCGGCGTCCGCGACGACGAGAGCCCATGGATACATGAAGAGCATCTCCACGTCGAAGGCGAGGAAGAGGATGGCCAGGGGGTAGTACCGCGCGTGGTATCGGGACAGGGCGTGCTCGCTCGGTTCCCAGCCGGACAGGAACGGCAGGCTCGTGAGGGGCCTGCGGGCGACGGCGATGAGCCGCGATGCACCGTACAGGCACCCCGCGGAGACGAGAGCGACGAGGAGCATGACGAGGATGTTGAAATATCCGGACACCACGGCCTCCTGATGGTCGACAAGCTGCGCTGGACTGCTGTGGCAATCGTTCCCATGCTGCACTGCCACCCTTGGGAGCCACGAGTAGCTCCAGCTCTCGCACACCCGATCTGCGAGGGCGGGAGCGGATCGAAGAGACTATACCCTACGGGGGTATGTCACCGGGGTCGGAAGAACCGACGGAACCCACCCTGCGGTCCCGCAGGTTCCGTCCCGGGGTTCGAGCCCGATTCCGGCGGAATACTGCCGTGTCCTCGTCCGGGTGCGGTCTCCCGGGCCCGCGACGCTCGAGCAGGGCGTTGACGCCGGCAGCAGTGAGGACAGTGCCGGCCGGGACGCTCAGCGAGCCGAGCCCAGGAACTCCTGCAGTCGGCCTACGCCGGTCGCGAGGTCCTCGTCCCCCAGGGCGTAGGACAGCCTGAGATAGCCGCTCGGGCCGAAGGCTTCGCCGGGAACGACGGCGACCTCCGCCTGCTCCAGGATCAGTGCGGCGAGCTCGGCGGAGGTGGTGGGGCGGACGCCGTCGAGGCTCCGGCCCAGGAGTCCGCGGACGTCGGCATAGGCATAGAAAGCCCCGTGCGGGGTGGGACATTCGACGCCGTCGATCGCATTCAGCCCTTCGACCATGGCCCGGCGGCGGCGATCGAAGGCCACCTTCATCTCGTCGACCGCGGTCAGTGGCCCGGACACCGCGGCGAGGGCCGCCATCTGCGGCACGTTGGAGACGTTCGAGGTGGCGTGCGACTGCAGGTTGGTCGCCGCCTTGACGAGATCCTCCGGACCGACCATCCATCCCACCCGCCACCCGGTCATCGCGTAGGTCTTCGCCACGCCGTTGAGGATGACCACCCTGTCACCGAGCGAGGGTGCCGCTGTCGCGATCGAGGTGAAGGGGACGTCGTCGTAGGTCAGGTGCTCGTAGATCTCGTCCGTGACCACCCACAGGCCACGTGCGGCCGCCCATTCGCCGATCTCGCGGACGGCGTCGGGACCGTAGACGGCTCCCGTCGGATTCGACGGCGACACGAAGAGGAGCACCTTGGTGCGTGGCGTCAGTGCGGCAGCGAGCTGGTCGACCGTGACGAGGTACCCCTGCTCGGGACCGGCGAACACCTCTACCGGCACACCGCCGGCGAGGCGGATGGCCTCGGGATAGGTGGTCCAGAACGGCGTGGGTACGAGAACCTCGTCCCCGGGGTCGAGGAGTGCCGCGAACGCCTCGTACACGGCCTGCTTGCCGCCGTTGGTCACGAGGACCTGGGCGGGCTCCACCGCGTATCCGGAATCGCGCATGGTCTTGTCCGCGATGGCCTGTCTGAGGTCCGGGAGTCCGGCTGCGGGGGAGTAGCGGTGGAACCGCGGTTGGCCCGCCGCCTCGATGGCCGCCTCCACGATGTAGTCCGGGGTCGGGAAATCGGGCTCCCCCGCCCCGAAACCGATGACCGGTCGACCAGCGGCTTTCAGGGCCTTCGCCTTCGCGTCCACGGCCAGGGTCGCGGACTCGGCGATGGAGGAGATGCGCCCCGAGATGCGGGGCAGTGCTGCACGGATGGAGTCGTCGGTCGTCGCGTTCATCGGGTCCCGTTCCTCAAGATGCCATGGATGACTTCAGCTTAGGCGGTGGACGCTGCCCGGGCGCGGCTCCGCAGGATACTGGTCGACGGCGGAGCAGTCCCCTGCGGTACAGGGCGCCGGAACGCGCCGGGGCCGATCAGTTCGACGTTGCGCGGTGCAGTGCGTAGACTTGATCCTCGGTGTTGAAACACCCTGATGGATCGCGCCCTGACAGGGTGTGTCCGGAGTGGGAGCAGTAATGGTTCAAGATCGAAGGGTAGTGGCGCAATTGGTAGCGCAGCGGTCTCCAAAACCGCAGGTTGCAGGTTCGAGTCCTGTCTGCCCTGCGCGTGGTCCTCGCGGATGTCCGGCGAGGACGCGGCAGAAACAGATCACGAAGATCCGGCGCGTCCGCGGTCGGTAGACATGACCAGCTGGGGTGCCGTGCGGCGCTCCCGCTGGGACACCAGACAGATTGATGAGGTTGACGGTGACCGACACGGCTGCGAGCAGTTCCAAGGGCGGACCTCGGGACAAGAAGGCTCCCCGGCGCGGGTTCTTCGGACGGATCGTCCTGTTCGTCCGTCAGGTGTTCGCGGAACTCGGGAAGGTCGTCACCCCGACGCGTCGCGAACTGGTCCGGTTCACCATCACGGTCCTGATTTTTCTGGTCATCATGATGCTTCTCGTCACCGCCCTCGACCTATTGTTCGGGGCCGGCGCTGTGTGGGTCTTCGGCGACAGCTGACGATCCCCGTCCGGGCGTTGCATCGGATCGCAGGTGCAGAACAGGCCAACACAGACAACACAGACAACTTCCGAAGAATGTCAGAAAGCAGGGCTAGGTGTCCGAGCAAGAACTCGAATCGCAGATCACTTCCGAAGACGGTCTGGAGAACGAGGAACACGCACGGTCCGGGGACCAGGAGGTCTCCGCCTCCGATGTGACCGCTGACGACTCCGCATCAGAGGCTGCCGGGGACGACCAGGAGACGGACGTCGTCGACGGCGGGGACTCCCTCTTCTCAGGCGACGCAGAGTCCGACAGCGTTGAATCCGACAGCCCAGCGTCCGGGGCGGATGCCGACAGCGTCGGATCGGAGAGCGCTGAGTCGGACGGTGCTGAGTCGGACAGTGTTGAGTCGGACAGCGTTGAGTCCGAAAATCCTGAGTCGGAGAGTGTTGATTCGGAGAACGCTGACACCGAGGCGGAAGCAGCCTCGGATCCGGTGGCCGACTTCAAGACCAGGCTCCGCCGTCAGGAGGGCGACTGGTACGTCATCCACTCCTACGCAGGGTACGAGAACCGCGTGAAGGCGAATCTCGAGACCCGCATCCAGACCCTGGACATGGAAGATTTCATCTTCGAGATCCAGGTGCCGATGGAAGAAGTCGTCGAGATCAAGAACACCGCGCGGAAGCTGGTCAACCGCGTACGGATCCCCGGGTACGTCCTGGTGCGCATGGAACTGACGGACGAATCGTGGGGAGCGGTGCGCCACACCCCCGGTGTGACGGGATTCGTCGGCAATGCTCACAACCCTGTGCCGCTGAGCCTGGCAGAGGTGTTCTCGATGCTCGAGCACACCATCGTCCACATGGACGCCGAGTCGGGCAAGCCCGTACAGCCCCAGTTCACCCCTGCGACCGTGATCTTCGAGGTCGGGGAGTCCGTGACCGTCAACGAGGGGCCGTTCGAGACCCTCCCGGCGACGATCTCCGAGATCAAGCACGAGTCCCAGCAGCTCGTGGTGCTCGTGTCGATCTTCGAGCGCGAGACGCCGGTCACGCTGTCCTACAGCCAGGTCACCAAGATCCAGTAAAGCTTCGACGCCTCCGGCCGGCTCGGTCGGGGCGCCGCAAGGGCCGTCACGCCATGACGGCCATCATCTTCAGGACGCTCCTGTCCGGAGATAACGCACTGCAAGAGAAGGACCCTTTCATGGCCCCCAAGAAGAAGGTCACCGGACTCATCAAGCTGCAGATCAATGCGGGCGCCGCCAACCCGGCACCTCCCATCGGTCCTGCCCTTGGCCAGCACGGTGTCAACATCATGGAATTCTGCAAGGCCTACAACGCCGCAACAGAGTCCCAGCGCGGAAACGTCATCCCCGTGGAGATCACGGTGTACGAGGACCGCTCCTTCACCTTCATCACCAAGACCCCCCCGGCAGCGGAACTGATCAAGAAGGCGGCCGGTGTTGCCAAGGGATCGGGAACGCCGCACACGGTGAAGGTCGCCAAGCTCACCCGCGCCCAGGTCGAGGAGATCGCCACCACGAAGATGGAGGACCTCAACGCCAACGACGTCGAGGGCGCAGCGAAGATCATCACCGGCACGGCCCGCTCCATGGGCATCACCGTAGAGGGCTGAGAACCCTCACTTCCGCTCCGCCCGGACCACCGGTCGGAGCATCACCATTCATGATCCGACGGCGCCTCACGGCGTCGCGGATCAGTGGCAGGGCCGAGCGCGGCCCGCAGACCACGACTGCATAAGGAGAACAGGCAGATGGCACAGCGCAGCAAGGCATACAGAGGAGCCGCCGCGAAGATCGAGGCGGACAAGCAGTACGCACCCCTCGAAGCGGTAGGACTCGCGAAGGGCACGAATCCCTCGACGTTCGACGCCACGGTGGAGGTGTCCTTCCGCCTCGGGGTGGATCCGCGCAAGGCGGACCAGATGGTCCGCGGTACCGTGAACCTCCCCCACGGCACGGGCAAGACCGCACGGGTGCTGGTCTTCGCCACCGGCGAGAAGGCAGAAGCGGCCATCGCCGCAGGCGCCGACTTCGTCGGTTCCGACGACATGATCGAGAAGGTCTCCGGCGGCTGGACCGACTTCGACGCAGCGGTCGCGACCCCTGATCTCATGGGCAAGGTGGGCCGCCTGGGCAAGATCCTGGGTCCGCGTAACCTGATGCCCAACCCGAAGACCGGGACCGTGACGGCGGACGTCGCGAAGGCAGTGACCGACATCAAGGGCGGGAAGATCGACTTCCGTGTCGACAAGCACTCCAACCTGCACTTCATCATCGGCAAGGTGTCCTTCGACGAGCAGAAGCTGGGCGAGAACTACGCGGCGGCTCTCGAGGAGATCCTTCGACTGAAGCCCTCCGCGTCGAAAGGCCGCTACATCCAGAAGGCAACGGTTTCGACCACGTTCGGTCCGGGAATCTCCGTGGACCCGAACGTCACGAAGGTCTTCGCCGTCTAGGAGACTGATCGAAAAAGCCCCGCGGCCCCGGCCGCGGGGCTTTTTCGTCTCGTTCAGCAGGACCTGATCACGTGGATCCTGCCGGTCTGCCACGATGGATCCGGGCCGATGCAGGGCCGATTTGGTCCGGGCTGCGCCGCTCACGTACGCTGGAGTCACCAAAGACCGTCGGTCGATCCTTCCTCCGCTTCCATCCGCGTGCAGTTGCGCGGTGACGAAGAAGGAGATGGATCCGAAAGCTCCTCATACGGGGCGACCTACGCAGGTGAACGAAGCTCCTCCCCATCTACGCCTCGAGATGGCGAGTCAGGCCCCGTGCATCTGCGCGGGGCGTTTTCATTGGAGCTGGAAAGACCGGCGAACCATCCCCGGAAGGAGGGTTATGGCAACGCCGACAAAGGTTTCCGCGGTGGACGAGATCGCAACCGATTTCAAGGATTCCACCGCTGCTGTCCTGACCGAATACCGCGGGCTCACAGTTGCTCAGCTCAAGGAACTGCGTCGCTCCCTCGGAGCCGACACCAAGTTCTCCGTCGTCAAGAACACCTTGACCGGCATCGCGGCGAAGGAAGCCGGCATCGACGCGTTCGATGACCAGCTCTCCGGGCCCACCGCGATCGCCTTCATCAAGGGTGACGCGGTTGCTGCGGCGAAGAGCCTCACGGATTTCGCGAAAGCCAACCCGAAGCTCATCATCAAGACCGGCATCTTCGAGGGCAAGGCCCTCGACGCCGCCGCCGTGACTGCCCTGGCGGCCCTTGAGTCGCGCGAACTGCAGCTGGCCCGGGTGGCAGGTGTCCTCAAGGCACCCATGTCCTCCCTGGCGCGCACCGTCGACGCACTGCGCGTCAAGCTCGAGGAGGCCGACGGCGCTGCACCCGCAGCGGACGACGCTCCACCAACAGCGGACGACGCTCCGGCCACCGAGGAGGCCGAGGCGCCGGCAGAGGTCACCGCCGAGGTCCCGGCCGAGGAAGTCGCAGCACCCGAAGAGAACTAGTTCTCCTCGATCCCCACACTGAAGGTGCCGTGCACCACTAAAGGAAGGACGCCTCCCATGGCGAAGCTCAGCAACGAAGAGCTCATCGAAGCTTTCAAGGAACTGTCGATCATCGAACTCTCGGACTTCGTGAAGTTGTTCGAAGAGACGTTCGACGTCACTGCGGCCGCAGTCGCAGTCGCGGGTCCCGCCGGTGGCGGAGCCGAAGCAGAGGAAGAGGAGCAGACCGCATTCGACGTCGTCCTCGAGGCTGCCGGTGACAAGAAGATCGCGGTCATCAAGGAGGTCCGTGCGCTCACCTCGCTGGGCCTGAAGGAAGCCAAGGACGTTGTCGACAGCGCCCCCAAGGCCGTCCTCGAAGGCGCCACCAAGGAAGCCGCCGAGAAGGCCAAGGAGTCCCTCGAGGCCGCCGGCGCAACGGTCTCCCTCAAGTAGGAAAGTCCGCTTCCGCTCAACAGGAAAGAGCCCCGCTTCGTGAGAAGCGGGGCTCTTTCCTGTTGATACAGGTGTACCGGGCAGCTCAGCGCCAGAGCAGCAGGGCTTCGCCCTGACCGCCACCGCCACAGAGACTCACCGCTGATCGTCCCGTTCCCCGACGCGACAGTTCCATGGCCGCATGGAGTGCGAGGCGGGCGCCCGAGGCCCCGATGGGGTGACCCAGCGCGATGGCGCCACCGTGGAGGTTGCACTGCTCCAGCGGGTAGTCCAGATCCTTGAGGGACTGTACCGCGACGGAACCGAAGGCCTCGTTGATCTCGATGAAGTCGAGGTCCCCGGCGGCCCACTCCGCCCGGTCGAGTGCCTGCTTGATGGCCTCCGACGGCTGGGAGTGCAGCGAGTTGTCGGGTCCGGCCACCTGACCGGGCTGCCCGAGAACGGCCAGGACGTCGAGGCCCTTCTCCTCCGCGTAGGTGCGCGTGGTGACGACCAGCGCTGCGGCGCCGTCGGACAGCGGGGAGGAATTGCCCGCCGTGATGGCGCCGTCCGGGTCGAAAGCGGGCCGCAGCTTCGCGAGCGACTCGACCGTCGTCGTCGGACGGATCCCCTCGTCGGCGGTCAGGACGATATCGTCGCCCTTGCGCTGCTTCACCGTGACCGGGACGATCTCCTCGGCGAGGATCCCGCTGTCCGAGGCCGCCGCAGCACGCCTGTGCGAGGCTGCAGCCACCGTGTCCTGGGACGTGCGGTCGATCTCGAGGCGGATGTTGCCACGCTCCGTGGAGGCACCCATCGAGTCGTGGTCGAAGGCATCGGTGAGGCCGTCATGGGCCACGGAGTCGAGGGCCTGGATGGAGCCGTAGTTCCAGCCCTGCCGGGATCCGGGCAGCAGATGCGGTCCGCGGGTCATTGATTCCTGGCCGCCCGCCACTACCACGCGGGCCTCGCCGCTGCGGATGAGACGGGCCGCGTCGATCACGGCGGTGAGACCCGAGAGGCAGACCTTGTTCAGTGTGACCGCCGGGACGTTCCAGCCGATCCCGGCCATGACGGCGGTCTGCCGCGCCGGGTTCTGGCCGCAGCCGGCCTGGACCACGTGCCCCATGATGACGGCGTCGACATCTGCTGCGTCCACCCGGGAGCGCTCCAGTGCGCCCGCGACAGCCCGGGCTCCGAGTTCCACGGCGGTGAAGGACGCCAGCTGGCCATTGAGTCGTCCGAGGGGTGTGCGGGCACCGCCGACGATCACGACGTCGTCGGGGGATGGCGTAGGTGTGGCCATGGTGGAACTCTCTTTCGTCGTTGGTGCTACAAGATTAGGCGTTCGCCCATGGTCGACGCCCACGGCTCCGCAACGGTCAGGACATGTCCCGCGGCCCCGGGCCGTGCGCTCCCTGCGGGTAGAGCAGCGGGAGCTGAAGTGTGAGCCAGGGGCTGAACGCCCAGGGGGTGGCCCTGACGGCGCCGACCAGTTCTCCCGGATCGACCCACCGGACCTCCATGACCTCCGCCGGCACAGGAGCCGGGGTGGTGTCTGCCAGCGCGGTGAAGACGGGGCAGATCTCGTTCTCCACGATGCCCGAGGCATCGACGGCCCGGTACCTGAAGTCGGGGAGCGCGACGTCGAGGTCGCGCACGGTGAACCCGAGCTCCTGGGTGGCGCGCCGCCCCACGGCATCCTCGAGCGACTCACCCGGCGCCGGATGACCGCAGAAGGAATTGGTCCATACTCCCGGCCAGGCCTTCTTGCCCAGGGCGCGCCGGGTCACGAGGATCCGCCCGCTCTCGTCGAAGACGTGGGTGGAGAAGGCCAGGTGGAGCGGCGTGTCCTGAGTATGGACCGTCGCCTTCTCGTGTGTACCGATCGGTGTTCCGTCCTCGGCGAGCAGCACCACCACCTCGGTGCCGCTGTCGTGGCCTGAGAGATCCTGGTCGATGATTCCTGCTTGACTCGCCATCGTGACACCTTCTCGTTGATCGTGCGCCCGGTACGGAGGCCGCCGTGCCGGGCGGCTCAGCCTCGCGGTCCCCGCCGGACGTTTCGTCAGGGGCGCCCTATCCGTTGTTTACTTTACCTATGGACATGGACACTCTGCTGGTCGAGCCCGCCGGGCTGGAGCAGGTGGAGAGTGCTCTCGGACGATTCTTCGAGGACTCGAAGTCGCGTGCGGCGAGGATCAGCCCCGGGTACCACGGCCTGTGGGAGACCCTCGAACGCAGTACGGCCGGCGGTAAGCGCTTCCGTCCGCGCCTGGTGATGTCCGCCTACCAGCTGCTCGGAGGTTCCGACATCGCCAACGCCGCCGATCTCGGTGCGGCGTTCGAGCTGCTCCACACGGCGCTGATCGTGCACGACGACGTCATCGACAGGGACTTCGTACGTCGTGGGATCCCCAACGTGTCCGGCCGCTACCGCATGATCGCCGAGAAGGCCGGGATGCCCTCCGAGGGTGCACGCCACGTGGGTTTCTCCGCGGGTGTGATCGCGGGTGATCTGGCGCTGTCCAACGCCCACCGGCTGCTCGCACGGGTCGAGGCGCCCTCGATGGTTCGGCTCCGCCTGGGAGAGATCCTCGACGAAGCGGTGTTCGCTTCCGCGGCCGGTGAGTTCCTGGATATCGAGACCTCACTCGACGCCACTGTCCCGCCGCTCGAGGACATCGTGCACATGGCACGGCTGAAGACCTCGGTCTACTCCTTCGAGGGGCCGCTGCAGGCCGGAGCGGTGCTCGCCGGTGCATCGGAGGAGGTGATCACCCGACTGGGCGATTTCGGACGCGACGTCGGGATCGCGTACCAGGTCGCGGACGACATCCTCGGGGTGTTCGGCAACGAGACCCGCACGGGCAAGACGAACTGGGGAGATCTGCGCGAGGGCAAGCGCACCGCCCTGATGTCCTTCGTGTCCACGCGTCCCGAGTGGGACAGCATCTCCTCGCTGGTCGGCAATCCGGGCATGTCCGCCGCGGAGGCCGACTACGTCCGGCGCATCCTCATGGACACCGGCGCCAAGGACTACTCGGAGGGCCTGGCCGCGGACTACGCCGCCAGAGCCCGCCTCCATCTCGACTCCGACGCGGTACCGTCCGCTCTGCGGGCAGCGCTCGAGCCCGTGGTGTCGGCCGTGGTGGACAGGGTGCACTGAGTGGAGCTCGATGATTCGCTTGCACGCTACAGCGCTGCCGCGCTGAAGACGTCCGCCGAGGTGATCCGCAGCTACTCGACGTCGTTCGGCATGGCCTCGAAGGTCCTCGACCGGAGAACGCGCGGCCACATCGAAGCGGTGTACGCACTCGTGCGTATCGCGGATGAGATCGTCGACGGCGCCGCGGCCGGGGCAGGACTGTCGACGGAGGAGGTGCGGACGCTGCTCGATGACCTCGAGCGCGACACCGAGACGGCCATGCGCACCGGCTACAGCACGAACCTGGTGGTCCACGCCTTCGCGGTGACGGCGCGCACCACGGGCATCGGAACCGACCTCACGCAGCCGTTCTTCCACTCCATGAGGGCCGACATCACCCGGAGCGAGCACACCCCGGAGTCCTTCGAGCTCTACGTCTACGGTTCGGCGGAGGTGGTGGGGCTGATGTGTCTGCGGGCCTTCCTCGTGGGACGAACGGTGAGGCCCGAGGAGAACGACGTGCTCTCGGACGGAGCCCGCCACCTGGGTGCGGCGTTCCAGAAGATCAACTTCCTGCGAGATCTCGCGGAGGACTTCTCGAGCCTGGGACGCAGCTACTTCCCGGGTATCAGCCCGATGAACTTCTCCGAGGCGGACAAACTCCGCCTCCTCGACGACATCGACGACGACCTGCGGATCTCGGCGGCGGCGCTGCCCGGACTGCCTCCGACCGCACGCCGCGCCGTCGCGCTCGCCCAGGGTCTGTTCGCCGAGCTGGCGATGAGGCTGCGACGGACTCCGGCGGACGAACTTCTCAGGGCGAGGATCCGGGTACCCAATCCGGTCAAGGTCGCCATCCTGGCGAAAGCCATCACCGGTCGCGCGGTACCGGAACTTGCTGCGCAGGAGAGGACGACATGACAGCAGAGCAGACCGGGCGGACCCGCGTGGGCGCGAAGGAGGTCGTCGTCGTCGGGGCAGGCATCGGTGGACTGGCGACGGCGGCGCTGCTGGCACAGGAGGGCCATCAGGTCACCCTGCTGGAGAAGCGTGATCAGGTGGGCGGCCGCGCCGGGTCGTGGGAGCAGGACGGTTTCCGCTTCGACACGGGGCCGTCGTGGTACCTGATGCCCGAGGTGATCGATCACTTCTTCAAGCTCATGGGCACGAGCGCCGCCGAGCAACTCGATCTACGGAAGCTGGACCCCGGCTACCGTGTGGTGTTCGAGGACGGACTCGACACGGTGGACGTCCCCGCGGACCGTGAGGCCGTGACCAAGCTCTTCGAGTCGATGGAGGCCGGGGCGGGCGAGCAGCTCGCGAAGTACCTCGATTCCGCCGAGGACGCCTACGAGATGGCGAAGAAGCGCTTCCTGTACTCGACCTTCGAGTCCTTCGTGCCATTCCTCCGACCTGATGTGATCAGGCGCCTCCCGCGGATCGGATCGCTGCTGCTGCGCTCGCTCCACTCCTTCGTCGCCGCGCGGTTCACGGATCCGAGGATCCGGCAGATCCTCGGCTACCCCGCGGTGTTCCTCGGTAGCTCCCCGTTCGACGCACCGAGCATGTACCACCTCATGAGCCACCTCGACCTGGACGACGGCGTGCTCTACCCGATGGGCGGGTTCACCACCCTCATCGACGCGATGCGCCGGGTCGCCGTCGAGGCCGGTGTCGAGATCCGCACCGGTGCCGACGTCGTCTCGATCGACACCAGCGCCCGCACGCCGGGCAGATCGCCCCTGGATCGGCGGTCGGCGAGGGTCAGCGCAGTCACCTACCGGTCCGCGGGCCAGGAGATCTCCGTGGCTGCCGACGTCGTGGTCTCGGCCGCAGATCTCCACCACACGGAGACGACATTGTTGCCCGATGAGCTGCAGAGTTATCCGGAGCGGTACTGGCAGAAGCGCGTCCCCGGCCCGAGCGCTTTGCTGCTCTATCTCGGTGTGCGGGGCGAATTGCCGCAGCTCGAACACCACACCCTGCTGTTCACCACCGACTGGCGCGACAATTTCGGCCGGATCTTCGGCAAGGAGACCTCCGTACCCTCGCCGGCATCGCTGTACGTCTGCCGTCCCAGTGCCACCGACGACTCGGTCGCGCCCGAGGGACACGAGAACGTCTTCGTGCTCGTACCCATCCCGGCGGACGTGAGTATCGGTAAGGGCGGCCTCGCGGGCGGGGGAGACGCGCGGGTCGAGGCACTCGCGGACGAGGTCATCGCGCAGATCTCCACGTGGGCCGGTATCCCGGATCTCGACGAGCGCATCGTGGTTCGCCGCAGTTATGGTCCGCAGGATTTCGCCGACGACCTCAACGCCTGGCGGGGTACCTCGCTGGGCCCGGCGCACATCCTGCGGCAGAGCGCCTTCTTCCGCGGCTCGAACATCAGCGGAAAGGTCGAGAACCTGCTGTACGCCGGCAGCTCCACCGTGCCGGGGATCGGTATTCCCATGTGCCTGATCAGTGCGGAACTCATCGTGAAGCGGCTCCGCGGGGACATCAGTACGGGCCCCCTGCCGGAGCCGGCGAAGGGGTAGGCCCGGTCGGCGGGCCCATCGGAGCTTGACGCCACGACGGATAGGGGTTATTGGACTTCTGCTGATCCGTGGCGTAACGTAGAACCTTGCGTCTTCCCTCTGAACCTCAGCCTTCATATAGCGGTGGGCTTTGCTCTGCTCTCGTCGTTCGATCTGGCCACCTGGTCGGGATCCACGCGGGCAGTCTCCGGTGGGCACTGATATCCCCGCAGCATCCTGCGGTGGCGGTGCTGGGCGGAAGCGCTGACAAGCCTGACGGTCTGTGGAAGGATCCCTCTTGGTCGCCTCGAGCACCTCTAATAATGCAACCGCTACCAGCCAGGTCGACGCCGACGGCGCCGCACCCCGGCTCTCATTCGCAAAGATTCACGAACCCCTCGACGTCCCCAATCTCCTCGCACTCCAGACGGACAGCTTCGACTGGCTGATCGGCAACGAGCAGTGGAAGGCACGCGTCGAGGAAGCTCTGGAGAACGGAATCCAGGGTATCGCCACAACCTCCGGGCTGGCCGACATCTTCGAGGAGATCTCCCCGATCGAGGACTTCCAGGGCACCATGTCCCTGAGCTTCTCCGAGCCCGAATTCGCCGACCCCAAGTACACGATGGCCGAGTGCAAGGATCGCGACGCGACCTACTCGGCACCGCTGTATGTCAAGGCCGAGTTCATGAACAACAACACGGGTGAGATCAAGCAGCAGACCGTGTTCATGGGCGACTTCCCGCTCATGACCGACAAGGGCACCTTCGTCATCAACGGCACCGAGCGCGTCGTCGTCTCGCAGCTCGTGCGTTCACCGGGTGCCTACTTCGAGCGCACCGCGGACAAGACCAGCGACAAGGACATCTTCAGCGCGAAGATCATCCCGTCGCGCGGCGCCTGGTTCGAGCTCGAGATCGACAAGCGCGACCAGGTCGGCGTGCGGCTGGACCGCAAGCGCAAGCAGTCGGTCACGGTCCTCCTGAAGGCTCTCGGCTGGACCGAGGGCCAGATCCTCGAGGAGTTCGGGCAGTACGACTCCATCCGAGCGACCATGGAGAAGGACGCCACGGAGACCCGCGAGGACGCCCTCCTCGACATCTACCGCAAGCTGCGCCCGGGAGAGCCACCCACGGTCGAGGCCGCCCAGACGCTGCTCGACAATCTGTACTTCAACCCGAAGCGCTACGACCTCGCGAAGGTCGGCCGGTACAAGATCAACCGGAAGCTCGGCATCGACAAGGACCTCACCGATCCCGATGCCTCGGTTCTGAACATCGACGACATCGTCGCCATGATCAAATTCCTCGTAGCCCTGCACGCGGGCGACAAGACGCTCGCCGGCAAGCGCGACGGCGGCGACGTCGAGCTGCGCGTCGAGGTCGACGACATCGACCACTTCGGCAACCGCCGCATCCGCGCCGTGGGCGAACTGATCGAGAACCAGGTGCGTACCGGGCTCTCCCGCATGGAGCGCGTGGTCCGTGAGCGGATGACCACTCAGGACGTCGAGGCCATCACCCCGCAGACCCTGATCAACATCCGTCCGGTCGTCGCAGCGATCAAGGAGTTCTTCGGGACCTCCCAGCTCTCGCAGTTCATGGACCAGAACAACCCGCTCGCCGGTCTGACGCACAAGCGTCGTCTCTCCGCGCTGGGCCCGGGTGGGCTCTCCCGCGACCGCGCCGGCATGGAAGTCCGCGACGTCCACCCCTCCCACTACGGCCGGATGTGCCCCATCGAGACCCCTGAGGGCCCGAACATCGGCCTGATCGGTTCGCTGGCCTCCTACGGGCGGATCAACGCGTTCGGCTTCATCGAGACGCCGTACCGCAAGGTCATCGACGGCGTCGTCACCGACCAGATCGACTACCTCACCGCGGACGACGAGGTGGAGCGCCTCATCGCCCAGGCGAATGCACCCCTGGACGCCGAGAACACGTTCACCGAGGACATGGTCCTCGTGCGTACCCGTGGCGGTTCCGGCGAGCCCGTGCTCGTCGAGCCCGGCGAGGTCGAGTACATGGATGTCTCGCCGCGCCAGATGGTGTCCGTCGCCACGGCGATGATCCCGTTCCTGGAGCACGACGACGCCAACCGCGCCCTCATGGGGGCGAACATGCAGCGTCAGGCTGTTCCCCTGCTCCGCTCCGAGCGTCCCCTCGTGGGCACCGGCATGGAGAAGAACGCGGCCGTCGACGCCGGCGACGCCGTCACGGCGACGAAGGCCGGTGTGGTCAACGAGGTCTCGGCCGATCTGGTCAGCGTCCTCAACGACGACGGCACGGAGACGAACTACCCGATCATGAAGTTCGCCCGCTCCAACCAGGGCAACGCGTACAACCAGCGCGTCCTGGTCGGCGAGGGAGATCGCGTCGAGTACAACACGATCATCGCCGACGGTCCGTCCACGGACCAGGGCGAGCTCGCACTCGGCAAGAACATGCTCGTCGCGTTCATGTCCTGGGAGGGTCACAACTTCGAGGACGCGATCATCCTGTCGCAGCGCATCGTCTCCGACGACGTCCTCACCTCGATCCACATCGAGGAGCACGAGGTCGACGCCCGCGACACCAAGCTCGGTGCCGAGGAGATCACGCGCGACATCCCGAACGTCTCCGAGGAGGTCCTGGGTGCTCTCGACGAGCGCGGCATCATCTACATCGGTGCAGAGGTCGAGGCCGGGGACATCCTCGTCGGTCGCGTCACGCCGAAGGGCGAGACGGAACTGACCCCCGAGGAGCGACTCCTCCGCGCCATCTTCGGCGAGAAGAGCCGTGAGGTCCGCGATACCTCGCTGAAGGTCCCCCACGGCGAGTCCGGGACGGTCATCGGCGTGCGGATCTTCGATCGCGACAACGACGACGAGCTGCCCCCGGGTGTCAACCAGCTGGTCCGCGTCTACGTGGCACAGAAGCGCAAGATCACGGACGGCGACAAGCTCGCAGGACGCCACGGTAACAAGGGTGTCATCTCGAAGATCCTGCCCATCGAGGACATGCCGTTCCTCGAGGACGGGACACCCGTGGACATCGTCCTGAATCCCCTGGGTGTACCGGGCCGCATGAACGTCGGTCAGGTGCTCGAGATCCACCTCGGCTGGGCGGCCAAGCAGGGCTGGAAGATCGAGGGTGATCCGGAGTGGGTCCGCAATCTGCCGAACCTTCCCCGGGAGATCGCGACGACCACCGTGGCGACACCCGTGTTCGACGGCGCCACCGAGGACGAGATCGTGGGTCTGCTCGGCTCAACGAACGTGACCCGCGACGGAGATCGCCTCGTCGGTGAGACCGGCAAGGCGCGGATGTTCGACGGCCGCTCGGGTGAGCCGTTCCCGGATCCCATCTCGGTGGGCTACATGTACATCCTGAAGCTCCACCACCTGGTGGACGACAAGATCCACGCGCGTTCCACCGGACCGTACTCGATGATCACCCAGCAGCCACTGGGCGGCAAGGCGCAGTTCGGTGGTCAGCGCTTCGGTGAGATGGAGGTCTGGGCCCTGGAGGCCTATGGAGCGGCGTACACGCTGCAGGAGCTCCTGACCATCAAGTCGGACGACATCCATGGGCGCGTCAAGGTGTACGAGGCCATCGTGAAGGGCGAGAACATCCCCGAGCCCGGTGTCCCCGAGTCCTTCAAGGTCCTGATCAAGGAAATGCAGTCGCTCTGCCTGAACGTGGAAGTCCTCTCCACTGACGGCACGACGATCGAAATGCGTGACTCGGATGAAGAAGTCTTCCGGGCCGCGGAGGAACTGGGTATCGACCTCTCACGGGCCGAGCCGAGCTCTGTCGAGGAAGTGTAGGTTTCCGTACCGGTTCGGTCCGGTGCCCGGAACGGCGGCAACGAAATTTCTGGCGGCCGCGGACGGCTTTGAAATATTAAAGCCGCCTTTCTCCGGGCACCTCCCCGAACCGGTGCGCACCTGGCTTTCCGCCGCACCCCCTAAGACTTCACGAATTTAGAGAACAAAGAGAGAACAGGGACCCTATGTCCAGCGAATCCTCCTTCGGCCTCATGCGAATCGGCCTTGCCACCGCGGACGAAATCCGCGGCTGGTCCTACGGCGAGGTCAAGAAGCCGGAAACCATCAACTACCGCACGCTCAAGCCCGAGAAGGACGGCCTCTTCTGTGAGAAGATCTTCGGCCCTTCCCGCGACTGGGAGTGCTACTGCGGCAAGTACAAGCGCGTGCGCTTCAAGGGCATCATCTGCGAGCGCTGCGGCGTCGAGGTCACCCGCGCCAAGGTGCGCCGTGAGCGCATGGGTCACATCGAGCTCGCCGCTCCCGTGACGCACATCTGGTACTTCAAGGGTGTTCCCTCGCGCCTGGGCTACCTGCTGGATCTGGCTCCGAAGGACCTCGAGAAGGTCATCTACTTCGCGGCCTACATGATCACCTCGGTCGACGACGAGAACCGCCACGCCGAGCTGCCGAATCTCCAGGCCGAGCACGACCTCGAGAAGAAGCAGATGACGGACCAGCGCGACTCCGACATCGCCGCGATCGCCAAGGATCTCGAGGACGAGCTCGCACGCCTCGAGGGCGAGGGCGCCAAGGCAGCCGACAAGAAGAAGGCCCGCGACTCGGCCGACCGCCAGATGGCGAACGTACGCAAGCGCGCGGACGCGGACATCGAGCGGCTCGTGCAGGTCTGGGAGCGCTTCAAGACCCTCAAGGTCGCCGACCTCGAGGGCGACGAGGGACTCTACCGTGAGCTGCGTGACCGCTACGGACTGTACTTCGAGGGCTCCATGGGTGCCGAGGCGATCAAGAAGCGCCTCGAGAACTTCGACATGCCTGCCGAAGCCGAGATGCTCCGCGACATCATCCAGAACGGCAAGGGCCAGCGCAAGACGCGCGCCCTGAAGCGACTGAAGGTCGTCAACGCGTTTTTGACCACGACGAACAGCCCGCTGGGTATGGTCCTCGACGCCGTCCCGGTGATCCCACCGGAACTGCGCCCCATGGTCCAGCTCGACGGCGGCCGCTTCGCCACGTCGGATCTCAACGATCTCTACCGTCGCGTGATCAACAGGAACAACCGGCTCAAGCGCCTCCTCGATCTCGGAGCCCCCGAGATCATCGTGAACAACGAGAAGCGCATGCTCCAGGAGGCCGTCGACTCCCTGTTCGACAACGGGCGTCGCGGACGTCCGGTCACGGGACCGGGTAACCGGCCGCTGAAGTCGCTCTCCGACATGCTCAAGGGCAAGCAGGGGCGCTTCCGCCAGAACCTCCTCGGCAAGCGCGTCGACTACTCGGGCCGTTCGGTCATCGTCGTCGGCCCGCAGCTGAAGCTGCACCAGTGTGGTCTGCCCAAGCAGATGGCGCTGGAGCTCTTCAAGCCGTTCGTCATGAAGCGGCTCGTGGACCTGAACCACGCGCAGAACATCAAGAGTGCCAAGCGCATGGTGGAGCGCTACCGTCCCCAGGTATGGGACGTGCTCGAGGAGATCATCACCGAGCACCCCGTCCTGCTGAACCGTGCACCTACCCTGCACCGGCTCGGTATCCAGGCGTTCGAGCCGCAGCTCGTGGAGGGCAAGGCGCTCCAGCTCCACCCGCTGGTCTGCGCCGCGTTCAACGCGGACTTCGACGGCGATCAGATGGCGGTCCACCTGCCCCTGAGTCCCGAGGCCCAGGCCGAGGCGCGCATCCTGATGCTCTCCTCGAACAACATCCTGAAGCCCTCGGACGGCCGCCCGGTCACGCTGCCCTCGCAGGACATGATCATCGGTCTGCACCACCTCACCACCAAGCGTGAGGGAAGTGCGGGCGAGGGTCGGGTCTTCACGAGTCCGGCGGAAGCCGTCATGGCATACGACGCCGGCGAGCTGCACCTGAACTCGAAGGTACGGATCCGTGTCACCACCTTCGTGCCCAGCGCCGACATCGCTGCGCCCGAGGGCTGGGAGCCCGGCAGTCCCGCGCTCATCGAGACCTCCCTCGGGCAGGTCCTGTTCAATGACACCCTCCCCGAGGACTACCCCTGGGTGGAGAAGGTCGCGGACAAGGGCCAGCTCTCCACGATCGTCAACGATCTCGCGGAGCGCTACCCGAAGGTGGTCACGGCCTCCACGCTGGACAACCTGAAGGACGCCGGTTTCTACTGGGCGACCCGCTCGGGTGTCACCGTCGCGATCTCCGACATCTCCGCGCCGATCAACAAGGCCGGCATCATGGAGGGCTACGAGACGCAGGCCGCGAAGGTCCAGTCGCAGTTCGACAAGGGCCTGATCGCCGACGAGGAGCGCCGTCAGGAGCTCATCGACATCTGGAACAGGGCGACCAACGAGGTAGCCGCCTCCATGCGCGAGGCCATGCCGAAGGACAACACCATCAACCGCATGGTGTCCTCCGGTGCTCGCGGCAACTGGCTCCAGGTTCGGCAGATCGCGGGTATCCGTGGTCTGGTGGCAAACCCGAAGGGCGAGATCATCCCGCGTCCGATCAAGTCCTCGTACCGCGAGGGACTGTCGGTCCTGGAGTACTTCATCGCCACGCACGGTGCCCGGAAGGGCCTGGCGGACACGGCGCTGCGGACAGCGAACTCGGGCTACCTGACGCGTCGCCTGGTGGACGTCTCGCAGGACGTCATCGTCCGTGAGGACGATTGCGGTACGGAGCGTGGCCTGAAGGTCACGATCGCCGTACCGAACGCCGACGGCGAGCTGGTACTGCACGAGGAGGTCGAGAACTCGGCCTACTCACGCACCCTGGCCACCGACGTCGTCGATTCGACGGGTACGGTGCTTGCCCCGGCGGGCTCCGACGTCGGGGACGTGCTCATCGGCGAACTGTTCGAGGCGGGCGTCGCCGAGATCAAGGTGCGCTCCGTGCTCACCTGCGAGTCGAGCGTCGGCACCTGTGCCCTCTGCTACGGCCGCTCGCTGGCGACCGGCAAGACGGTGGACATCGGTGAGGCCGTCGGCATCATCGCCGCCCAGTCGATCGGTGAGCCCGGAACCCAGCTGACCATGCGTACCTTCCACACCGGTGGTATCGCATCGGCGGAGGACATCACCCAGGGTCTGCCCCGTATCCAGGAGCTCTTCGAGGCTCGTACACCCAAGGGTGTCGCGCCGATCTCCGAGGTCGCAGGGCGGGTCACCATCGAGGATGCCGAGAAGCAGCTTCGCCTGGTGGTCACCCCCGACGACGGGTCGGAGGAGATCGCGTACCCGGTCCTGCGCCGGGCGCGCCTCCTGGTCGCCGACGGCGATCACGTGGAGGTGGGTCAGCAGCTCGTCTTCGGTGCCGTCGATCCCAAGCAGATCCTGCGGATCCTCGGCCCGCGCAGGGCCCAGGAGTTCCTGGTGGACGAGGTTCAGCGGGTCTACCGCAGCCAGGGTGTGGGTATCCACGACAAGCATGTCGAGGTCATCGTGCGCCAGATGCTGCGTCGGGTCACCGTGATCGAGTCCGGCGAGTCGGACCTGCTCCCCGGTGAGCTGGCAGAGCGTCGTCGCTTCGAGGACGAGAACCGGCGTGTGGTGTCCGAGGGCAAGAAGCCGGCGTCAGGTCGGCCCGAGCTCATGGGCATCACCAAGGCCTCACTCGCCACCGAGTCGTGGCTGTCGGCCGCTTCCTTCCAGGAGACCACGCGTGTCCTCACGCAGGCTGCCATGGAAGGCAAGAGCGATCCGCTGCTCGGCCTGAAGGAGAACGTGATCATCGGTAAGCTGATCCCGGCCGGTACGGGTCTGGACCGCTACACGAAGGTCTCGGTCGAGCCCACCGAGGAGGCGAAGGCCAACCTCTTCACGGGTCCGAGTGCGTTCAGCGACTTCGACTACGCCGGTGTGGACGGCGGGCTCAGCCCCGAGTTCCATGCGATCCCGCTCGACGATTACGACATGGGATCCGAGTTCCGCTAGACGGAGCCGGATCGTCCCGGAGAGTCCCGCGCACCCCAGGGGTGTGCGGGACTTTCCGTTGGGCGCGACGTTCGCCGACCCAGCCCAGGGCCCACGGCACGTCGGGGATGCCCGCTGTCCTCTGGTATGGTAGGGGTAATTGTTTGTGTGGCAGAGGATCGGCGCCGTCATGGGTGCATCTCCGCGTTGTACGTACCGTGTACAGCGAATGCCACACTTTTCCACGCCTACCGCCAAGCACACGGTCCCGGTGCGTGGACCTGATGCAAACGACGCTTATCATCTCTAGACATTACGGAGAACTCAGAAGTGCCAACAATCCAGCAGCTGGTCCGTAAGGGCCGCACCCCCAAGGTCGTCAAGACCAAGGCGCCCGCACTGCAGGGCAGCCCCATGAAGCGCGGCGTCTGCACCCGCGTGTACACCACCACGCCGAAGAAGCCGAACTCGGCTCTGCGCAAGGTGGCCCGCGTGCGCCTCAACGGAGGCATCGAGGTCACGGCCTACATCCCCGGCGTGGGGCACAACCTGCAGGAGCACTCCATCGTGCTCGTCCGCGGCGGTCGCGTGAAGGACCTTCCCGGTGTCCGCTACAAGATCGTCCGTGGCGCACTGGACACCCAGGGAGTGAAGAACCGCAAGCAGGCACGCAGCCGCTACGGAGCAAAGATGGAGAAGAAGTAATATGCCTCGCAAGGGTCCGGCCCCCAAGCGGCCGCTCGTCCTCGATCCGGTCTACGGTTCGCCGCTGGTCACACAGCTCATCAACAAGGTCCTCGTGGATGGCAAGAAGTCCACGGCGGAGCGCATCGTCTACGGTGCACTCGAGGGTGCGCGGGCCAAGTCCGGTGGCGATCCCGTGGCCGCACTGAAGAAGGCGATGGACAACGTGAAGCCGACCCTCGAGGTCCGCTCACGTCGTGTCGGCGGGGCTACCTATCAGGTACCCGTGGAGGTCAAGCCCGGTCGTTCCACCGCGCTGGCCCTGCGCTGGCTCGTCGGCTACTCGAAGGCCCGCCGCGAGAAGACCATGACCGAGCGCCTGCAGAACGAGATCCTCGACGCATCCAACGGCCTCGGTGCCGCTGTGAAGCGCCGCGAGGACACGCACAAGATGGCCGAGTCGAACAAGGCCTTCGCACACTACCGCTGGTAGCAACGCTGCCGACCGGACCGTACACCCACCGGGGACGGTCCGGCCGCTGGTCCAGCAGAACTCCGAAGTCGTCAAAAGGGAGACACCGTGGCACAGGACGTGCTTACCGACCTCAACAAGGTCCGCAACATCGGCATCATGGCCCACATCGATGCCGGCAAGACCACCACTACAGAGCGCATCCTGTTCTACACGGGTGTCAACCACAAGATCGGTGAGACGCACGACGGCGCCTCCACGACGGACTGGATGGAGCAGGAGAAGGAGCGCGGCATCACCATCACGTCAGCCGCCGTGACCTGCTTCTGGGAGAACAACCAGATCAACATCATCGACACCCCCGGGCACGTCGACTTCACGGTCGAGGTGGAGCGCTCACTGCGCGTGCTCGACGGGGCCGTCGCCGTCTTCGACGGCAAGGAGGGCGTGGAGCCGCAGTCCGAGACGGTGTGGCGTCAGGCCGACAAGTACGAGGTCCCGCGCATCTGCTTCGTCAACAAGATGGACAAGCTCGGTGCCGACTTCTACTACACCGTCGACACCATCGTGAGTCGTCTCGGCGCGAAGCCGCTCGTGCTGCAGCTGCCCATCGGTGCCGAGAACGACTTCATCGGCGTCGTCGACCTGCTCTACATGCGCGCGCTGGTCTGGCCCGGCGACTCCAAGGGCGATGTGACCATGGGCTCCAAGTACGAGATCCAGGAGATCCCAGCTGATCTCAAGGAGAAGGCGGAGCAGTACCGCGCCACGCTCGTCGAGACGGTGGCGGAAGCCTCCGACGAGCTCATGAACAAGTACCTCGAGGGCGAGGAGATCTCGATCGAGGAGCTCAAGGCAGGCATCCGCAAGATGACCGTCAACTCCGAGCTCTACCCGGTGCTCTGCGGCTCCGCGTTCAAGAACCGCGGTGTGCAGCCGATGCTCGACGCCGTCATCGACTACCTGCCCTCGCCGCTCGACGTGTCCGCGATGGTCGGTCATGACCCTCGGAACGAGGAGACGGAGATGACGCGTGCTCCCTCGACGGAGGAACCTTTCGCAGCGCTCGCGTTCAAGGTGGCCACCCACCCGTTCTTCGGTCAGCTGACGTTCATCCGCGTGTACTCCGGTCACGTGACCGCCGGTACACAGCTGGTGAACTCGACCAAGAACAAGAAGGAGCGCATCGGGAAGCTCTTCCAGATGCACGCCAACAAGGAGATCCCGGTCGACGAGGCCTTCGCGGGGCACATCTACGCGGCGATCGGACTCAAGGACACCACCACGGGAGACACGCTCTCCGACTCGACCAACCAGATCGTGCTCGAGTCGATGAGCTTCCCCGAGCCGGTCATCTCGGTCGCCATCGAGCCGAAGACCAAGGGTGACCAGGAGAAGCTCTCCACGGCCATCCAGAAGCTCTCGGCGGAGGATCCCACCTTCCAGGTGTCCCTCAACGAGGACACCGGGCAGACGATCATCGCCGGAATGGGCGAGCTCCACCTGGACATCCTGGTGGATCGCATGCGGCGCGAGTTCCGCGTCGAGGCCAATGTGGGAAAGCCCCAGGTCGCCTACCGCGAGACCATCAAGTCCAAGGTGGCCAAGCATGACTACACCCACAAGAAGCAGACGGGTGGGTCCGGGCAGTTCGCGAAGATCCAGATCGCCATCGAACCGATGGAGGTCGAGGAGGGTGTGCTGTACTCGTTCGAGAACAAGGTCACAGGCGGCCGCGTTCCCCGCGAGTACATCCCGAGCGTGGACGCCGGTATCCAGGACGCCCTGAATGACGGCGTGCTGGCCGGTTATCCCGTGGTCGGTATCAAGGCGACCCTGCTCGATGGTGCCTACCACGACGTCGACTCCTCGGAAATGGCGTTCAAGATCGCCGGACGCATGGCTTTCAAGGAAGCCGCGCGCATGGCGAAGCCCGTTCTGCTCGAGCCGCTGATGGAGGTCGAGGTCCGCACCCCCGAGGAATACATGGGTGAGGTCATCGGTGACATCAATTCACGCCGTGGCCAGATGCAGTCGATGGAGGACGCGAGCGGTGTGAAGGTCATCACCGCGCACGTTCCGCTGTCGGGCATGTTCGGCTACATCGGTGACCTGCGGTCGAAGACCCAGGGTCGCGCTGTGTACTCCATGAAGTTCGACAGCTATTCGGAGGTCCCGCGGGCAGTCGCCGACGAGATCATCCAGAAGACCCGCGGCGAGTAGGTCCAATCCCCAAAAGGGGGGAGCCGGTACGGGGGGCGGCTCGTCCGCCCCTGTACCGCCGGCCGGTCCGAAGCGATCGGCACAGTAGTTCAGTTTCATCAAAAGTAAAAGCCCCCAGTAGACTTGCAACAGTTTCAGCCGCGAGAAGCGCGGCTGGGAAGCAAATCTTAAACGTTCTAGGAGGAACCCGTGGCGAAGGCAAAGTTCGAGCGGACTAAGCCGCACGTTAACATCGGTACCATCGGTCACGTCGACCATGGGAAGACCACGTTGACGGCTGCCATTTCGAAGGTGCTGTACGACAAGTACCCCACTCTCAACGAGCAGCGTGATTTCGCGTCGATCGACTCGGCCCCCGAGGAGAAGCAGCGCGGCATCACCATCAACATCTCGCACGTCGAGTACGAGACCGAGAAGCGCCACTACGCCCACGTAGACGCTCCCGGTCACGCCGACTACATCAAGAACATGATCACCGGTGCAGCGCAGATGGACGGCGCCATCCTGGTGGTCGCCGCCACCGACGGGCCCATGGCACAGACCCGCGAGCACGTTCTGCTCGCCCGCCAGGTGGGTGTTCCCTACCTGCTGGTCGCGCTGAACAAGTCCGACATGGTCGACGACGAGGAGCTCCTCGACCTCGTCGAGATGGAGGTCCGGGAGCTGCTGAGCTCGCAGGGCTTCGACGGCGACGACGCTCCCGTGGTGCGCGTCTCGGGCCTGAAGGCTCTCGAGGGCGACGCCGAGTGGGTCAAGTCGGTCGAGGACCTGATGGAAGCCGTCGACGAGAGCGTGCCGGATCCGGTACGCGACAAGGACAAGCCCTTCCTGATGCCGGTCGAGGACGTCTTCACGATCACCGGTCGTGGAACCGTCGTGACGGGCCGCGCAGAGCGTGGGACGCTCGCGATCAACTCCGAGGTCGAGATCGTCGGTATCCGTCCGGTCCAGAAGACCACGGTCACCGGCATCGAGATGTTCCACAAGCAGCTCGACGAAGCATGGGCAGGCGAGAACTGTGGTCTGCTGCTGCGCGGTATCAAGCGTGAGGACGTGGAGCGCGGACAGGTCATCGTGAAGCCGGGTTCCATCACCCCGCACACCGACTTCGAGGCCAATGTCTACATCCTGGCCAAGGACGAGGGCGGGCGTCACAACCCGTTCTACTCGAACTACCGCCCGCAGTTCTACTTCCGCACCACCGATGTCACCGGTGTCATCACGCTGCCCGAGGGCACCGAGATGGTCATGCCGGGCGACAATACGGAGATGACCGTCGAGCTGATCCAGCCGATCGCCATGGAAGACGGACTCGGCTTCGCCATTCGCGAAGGTGGTCGCACCGTCGGTTCGGGACGTGTCACGAAGATCCTGAAGTAACCAGCAGAATCTGCTGCCGGTCAGAACCGGCCGTGGAGGAAGGGCCCGTGTCGCAGCAGCGACGCGGGCCCTTCCGCTTTTAGCCGAAGCCTGCCCTTACACTGACCTGAGAGCTCGCGGACGAGCTCTCACATGGGGGAGGCGATGGCGGAACTACTGATCGTGCTCCTTGGATTCCTGGGGTCCATTTTCGCGGCCGGCTGGTTCCTGGGAGCCTGGGTAGCGCGCCGCAAGCAGCGACGGAGTCAAGGCGGGAGCCCGTGGCCGTCGACCGGATACGACGAGGCTTTCAGGGCCGGCTTCGGGGAGGGCTTCAGGGCCGGAAGCGCGGCAGGTCAGGGTGTCGCTCCGGGCGCTGGGCACGACCAGGCACCGGTGGGCTCACCCGAGGTCTCTCGGCCG
>JARIBG010000114.1 GCA_029257465.1 Arthrobacter sp.
GAGAGCACGTGCGGCGAGGTCGGCTTCACGGTCTCGAAGGCGACGTCGACACCGGCCGCCCTCATGAGCTTGTGCACCTCGGACTTCTGCTCGGGCAGCGTGATCGTGACCACCGTGCCCGAGGATCCCGCGCGTGCGGTGCGCCCGGAACGGTGCAGATACGCCTTGTGCTCCGTGGGCGGGTCCACGTGCACCACGAGCTCGACGTCGTCCACGTGCACGCCGCGTGCTGCCACATCGGTGGCGACCAGGACGCGGACATCGCCGGAGGAGAACTCGGCGAGGTTCCTGTCGCGGGCGTTCTGCGACAGGTTCCCGTGCAGATCGACGGCCGGGATGCCGGCGTCGGTCAGGGTCTTGGCGAGCTTGCGGGCGTGGTGCTTGGTGCGCATGAACAGCAGCCGCTTGCCAGTCCCGGAGGCGAGCTGGACGATCAGCTGCTTCTTCTGGGTCTGGTCGCCGACGAGCAGGACGTGGTGCTCCATGGTGGTGACGGAGGCCTGGGGATCGTCGACGGAGTGCGTGACGGGCTTGGTCATGTAGCGGTTGACGATCTTGTCGACACCGTTGTCCAGTGTCGCCGAGAAGAGCAGTCGCTGACCGTCGGCGGGCGTGGTGTCGAGCAGCTTCTTGACCACGGGGAGGAACCCGAGATCGGCCATGTGGTCGGCCTCGTCGAGGACGGTGATCTCGACGGACTCGAGCGTGATGAGCTTCTGGCGCATCAGGTCCTCGAGGCGTCCGGGGCAGGCGATCACGACGTCGACGCCGGCGCGCAACGCCTTCTCCTGGCGCTGCTGGGACACACCACCGTAGATCACGGTGGTCTTGAGGCCGAGCTCGTTGGCGAGCGGCTCCACGGTTGCGTTGATCTGGGTGGCGAGCTCACGCGTCGGCGCCAGGATGAGAGCCAGCGGGCGCCCGGGCTTGCGGCGGTAGGCGGCTTCCTGCTCGGAGAGCCGGGTCACCATCGGCAGGGCGAAGGCCAAGGTCTTGCCAGAGCCGGTGCGTCCGCGTCCGAGGACGTCCCGACCGGCCATGGAATCCGTCAAGGACTTGACCTGGATGGGGAAGGGTTCGGTGATCCCCTGCGCGGCGAGATTCTCGACCAGCGTCTTGGGCACACCGAGGGCAGCAAAAGTAGTCATAAAAGAGCTATGGGCTTTCTTCTCATCTTCCCCGGCACCGGTTGGGACCGGGGTTCGCCGAAGAAAAGTCAGACAGTGTCCACGGCGACCGCTCTGGGAGAGCCTGGTGCGGGACAAAAGAATGCGTTCATCGACGCAGGCTACGCGTGGTACTGGCGGAAAGAGGTCCGCCGTGCGCAGGCAAGTGCTCCAAGCTTAGCAGCAGACACGCCAGCACCTGGCATCGGGCCCTGGTGCCGTCCTGGCCGATGCTCCGGGTCAGATCACAGGAGCGCGAGGACCTGCCGGTAGCCTTGACCGTGATGGAACCACCGACCCAGACCCCCGATCAGCCGTTCCGCACGCAGCCCGTGTCCTTCGTCCGGCGCGGCTCGCGTCTCCAGGGTCGACGTCGCGAGGCGTGGGACGATCTCGCCGAGGACTTCCTCCTCGGCGTGCCGCGCGTCGACGGTGCCGACACCTCGGTGGCACCGGGTTTCGTGCTCGACCTCGACACCGCGTTCGGTCGGTCAGCGCCCCTGGTCATCGAGGTGGGTTCGGGGCTCGGCGAGGCCGTGGCGCATGCGGCAGCAGCTGATCCGGACCGGAACTACCTGGCGCTCGAGGTGTACCGCCCGGGTCTGGCCCAGACCATGCTGCGCATCAGTCAGGCGGGCCTGACCAACGTGCGGACCAGCCAGGTCGATGCCGCCGAGGCCTTCACGGGCATGATCCCGGCGTCGTCGGTCTCCGAGCTGTGGACCTTCTTCCCCGATCCGTGGCACAAGACGCGCCACCACAAGCGCAGGCTCGTCAAGGAGGACTATGTGGAGCGTGCGGCGCGGGTCCTGGAACCCGGCGGCGTCTTCCGGCTCGCCACCGACTGGTCCAGCTACGCCGTGCAGATGCGCGCCGTCCTCGACGCGAGCGACCAGTTCGAGAATCTGCACGACGGCGAGCGCTCGGGTGCGCAGAGCCCGCTCACCCAGGTGTGGGAGAGCGGTGTGGAGACCGTGGTGGGTGGCGCACCCGTGCGCGAGGGCAAGGACCCGGTCAGCACCGGCAACACCGGGGTCAACGAGGGAACGGACCTGGTGGGCGGGTGGGCCCCCCGCTTCGACGGCAGGATTCCCACGAGCTTCGAGAACAAGGCGCTGGAGGCGGGCCGGATGGTCTTCGATCTCGCCTACCGCCGCCGCTGAACGCCTGTCAGGTGGAGCGCCTCCGATGATGCTGCGCGCACCCCTTCGATGACCCCGGCCTCGTGGCAGGGCCACGCGAAGGACTCCTCCGCCTACCGCCGGATCCTGCTCGCCCTGCTCTTCGCAGGCCTGGCCACCTTCGCCCAGCTGTACTCGCTGCAGGGCGTACTCACCGGCGTCGCCGAGGAGTTCACCGTGTCACCGGCGGATGCCGCGCTGACGATCTCCGCCGCGACGCTGGGGCTCGCTCTCGCCGTCATCCCCTGGTCGGCGGTTGCCGACCGCGCCGGACGCAGACGGACCATGAGCTGGGCCATCGGTGCCGCCGTCGTCCTCGGTTTCCTCGCCGCACTGGCGCCGAGCTTCGAGCTGCTGATCGTCCTGCGATTCCTCGAGGGGGTGGCTCTCGGTGGGGTTCCCGCGACGGCCCTGGTGTATCTGCACGAGGAGGTGCAGCGGCTGCATGCCGCCGTCGCCGCTGGGACCTACATCGCCGGGACCACGCTCGGCGGTCTCACCGGGCGCCTGGTGGCCGGACCCGTCGGTGATCTGTTCGGGTGGCGGGCGGGCGTCCTGTCCGTCAGCATCCTGGCCGGTGGTGCCGCCGTCGCCTTCTTCCTGCTGGCACCCCGTTCCCGGGGCTTCACGCCGAGCGTGCGGGGCAGCGGACCGTCGCTGATGCGCCGGGTCGCGGCGAATCTGCGCTCGCTACGTCTGCTGGCCCTTTACGCGCAGGGGTTCCTGCTCATGGGCGGGTTCGTCGCCGTTTACAACTACCTCGGCTTCCACCTCGAGGCTCCGCCGTTCCTTCTGCCCGCTTCCCTCGTGAGCCTGTTGTTCCTCGCCTATCTCTCCGGGACCGTGACCTCGCGCCTCGCCGGCAGCCTCAGTGTGCGGGTGGGCCGGCTGCCTGTTCTGCTCGCGTCCGTACCGGTGATCCTTCTCGGCCTGGCGGTGACGCTCGCGGACTCGATCCCGCTCATCGTCCTGGGACTGATCATCTTCACCGGTGGCTTCTTCGCCGCGCACTCCGTCGCCTCGGGATGGACGCCGGCGCTGGCCACCACGGGGCGGGCCCAGGCATCGGGGCTGTACAACTTCGCGTACTACGCCGGCTCCAGTGTCCTCGGCTGGTCGGGCGGCCTGTTCTTCGCGCGGTTCGGCTGGCTCGGCGTCGCCGGATTCACGGGACTACTCGCCGTGCTCGCGGGTCTCCTCGCCGTCGTCGCGCTGCGCGGGGCTCCGGGTAGCAGACCCGCCCCCGTAGCCCCCGATAACTTCGCCTAGACCGCGCCGATGCCGAGGCCCCTGGACAGCTCGAGGAAGGCGTAGTGGTTACGGGAGTCGATCCTTCCGAGCGTATGGGCCGAAGCCCTCATTACCCATTCCTCGGGCAGCCACAGCCTGCTCAGCAGCTGCTCGTGCTGCGGGCAGCGTGCCGTAGCCCAGAAGAAGAAGACCAGTTCGGCCCAGTCCGATTCCAGGATCCAGTTCACCCCTCCATGGGTGGAGGTGCCCATGAGCTGCAGCTTGCCCGGTCCCACCAGGGTCGCCATCTGGATGCTGGTCCACCCCCAGGCGAGAATCGACGAGGGCGTGTGCAGATAGAAGCCGTGGTTCGTCACGGTCAATGTGCCGGCCTCGATCACCATCCACTGCGGCGTTGCCAGCGCAGCCGCCCTGCGCCGACGACTCGAATTGACCAGAGCGGCCGCCGCGCCGTATCCCACCATCGCGGGAATGGCTCCTCGCCCTGTCGCGACGAGGAAGGAACTGTTGGACTGGTAACTGCCGTCGCCCCGCGCTTCGAAGGAGAGCAGGCGGAAGTGCCCGGACGCATGGGGCCGCTCGTCACCAGCATGCTGCATCGCGAACGGCACCGACACGGGGCGTCGTTGCCCCAGCTGTCCCTGGCGGTGGAGCAGCGCGAGCTCCGCCGTCGTCCAGAGCGCCTCGTCCCGTGCCGACCACTGCGGCTCCTGCATCTGCTCTCGTCCCGCCATGGGGCAATCCTAGGGGTGTGGCGCCGTCGGACGAACCCTCCGACTGCTCATCCTGCCGAATGCAGCGTGAAAGCCGTGAGGAAGCCCAGCGTCGCGATCAGACCCGTATAGAGGGAGGCCGATTCGAAGGCCTCCGGGATCATGGTGTCGGTGATCATCGCGAGGATCGCCCCCGCCGCCAGGGCGTTGACGAACGCCAGGGTCTGAGGTGCTGCGCCGTCGAGCAGTACGTACCCTGCCAGGGCCGCCAATCCGCAGGCGAGTGCGATGGCCCCCCAGATCCCGAACACGTACTTCGGGCTCCGTCCGGCCTGCTTCCACCCGGCGGTACTGGAGAGTCCTTCGGGGACATTGGAGATGAACACGGCCGCGAAGATCGGCACGCTCACCCCGCTGCCGCCGAGGAAGCTCAGTCCCAGCACCATGGATTCCGGCACGCCGTCCAGCAACGATCCGATGGCAATGGCGCCCCCGCTGCCGGACTGCTCGTCCTGAGACGGTTGCTGGGACCCGGATCGCTTGCGGTGCCGGGCCCCGTACTGGGCCAGGACGATATTAAGCCCCACGTACACCACCGCGCCGACCAGGAAACCCGCTGCGGTGGGCAGCAGGCCACCCTGGTCGGAGGCCTCCTGCACCAGTTCGAACGTCAGTGCGGAGATGAGCACCCCCGACCCGAAGGCCATCACCCCGGCCACGACTCGGGTGGGAACCCGGACGAACCACGCTATGGCGCTGCCCAGGAGCAGTGCCGCTCCTGCGAGAAGGCCGGTGCCGCCGGCCAGGAGCCACTCAGGCACAGGCCCTCCCCGGGAGAATCATCATCATGCGTACCATCAGTAGACGCGGGTGGACCGCGTCGTCAAACGGAGCAGTCCGGGCACAGGGTAGGTTGCGTCCGGCGACGAGGGCATGTCCTCCGGCTGCGCAGTGGGTCATAGCTCGATCGGTCAGCCCGCTGACACATCGATGAGCGCTTTACCGGTGATCCCTTCTTCCACCGCGGCATGGGCCGCAGCCGTAGCTTCCAGGGCGAAGCGGTGTAGCGGCAGACCGGCTGCCTCTCCGACGGGAAGGGCGCCGTCGGTGATGGCCGCGTGGATGTCCTCGGCAGCGGCGTGTACATCGGGCATGCCGATCGTATAGAGCAACACGAACTGGTAGCGGATGTTGAGAGTGAAATGTTTGCGCACGTCCAGGCTCACCTGATCGCCGCCGTTGTTGGCGTAGACGGCGATGGAGCCGCGGTTGCGGATCACCGCCAGATCAAGATCGGCGTTCTGCGCGGGGGCCACTTCCACGATCTGGTCGACACCCTGGGGAGCAATCCGGCGGATCTCCGCGGCCGGATCGCCCGCCCGATAATCGATGACATGGTCAGCTCCGGCAGCTGTGGCCAGCGCGCCCTTCGCCGGTCCGCTCACCGTCGTGATCACGGCGGCCCCGGCCCACTTCGCGAGCTGGATCGCCGCATGACCGACAGCACCAGCACCTCCGGCAACGAGGACCACGGTGTCGGCCAGAGCCCCCGGATGCAGTCGCCGCGGGCCGTCCTCGGCGATGGTCAGGGCCCGGTGGGCAGTGACGGCCGGAACGCCCAGGCTCGCGCCAAGATCGAACCCGGCACTCTCCGGAAGCGGGAAGACCTGCTCTGCCGGCAGCACGGTGAATTCCTGCGCTGTACCGCCGTCGGCGCGCTGGTACGCAGCCAGGACCACCCAGACCCGGTCACCGATGTGAAGACGCTCGACGCCGGGCCCCACAGCATCTACCACCCCGGCACCGTCCTGGTTCGGCACAACCTCCGGGAAGGGCAGGGCCTCACCCGGAGCGGTACCGCGGCGCGACTTCCAGTCGGTCGGGTTCACTGCGGAGACCATGATCTTCACGCGCACTTCCCCGGGCCCCGGGTCGCGGGTCTCACGGTCGGCAAGCTCGAGGACAGAGGAATCACCGGTCGCGCGGTACACGATTGCTTTCATACTCGGACCCAACCCTGCCCCGGTCCGAAAATTCCCAACTGTGGCGGCACGAGCGCCCGAGCGCTGGCGAGTCCGTCTGGGCGCGGGAAGTCTCCAGGGCGTCGGGCTCTGGGGGTGTCGATGTCGAAGCCGAGCGTGCCGATGGATTCTCAGGCCCCGGTCCCCGACGGTGTAGATTCTCAGGGGTCGGAGCATCCGGGGCCACCAGCAGAGGATTGCGGGGATCATGGGACGTGTCAGGCGCCGGTGGGTCCGGCCGCGCGGGACCGGCAGGGATCCTGTGGGCACCTTCTGGCGGTGGTGGACCAACGACGGCGAGGAACTGCTCACCACCGCGACCCGCGCGGGCGACCTCGAGGTCTATGCGGGGGTGATGACACGGCGTGTCACGGCGATGGCGCGGGGTCTGGAGTGGGAGATCCGCCCGGGCGCGGACGCCGAGCACACGCTCTACGTCTCCGGCGGGTCGGACGCCTCGCTGCGTGCGGTCGCAGAGCGCTGGTTCCGCGCGTCGCCGTCACCGGGCAGGCGCTGGGACTTCTCGCCCGCCCGCAGTGCGAAGCCGGAGATGCTGGAGGCCACGATCACCTACCGCGGCAGGACCTTCGACCTCGCACGGACCCGGGTGCACACGAAACTCACGCGCGCGGATGACGGCTTCATCGTCTCCGTCTTCAACCCCGGCTTCACCGGGCGGTGGGACGACGAGTACGGCCTGTGCGTCCTGCTGCTCGAATGGCTACTCGGCGAAGACGATGTATACCGCTGGGTGCGGCGCACGGACTGCATTGTGCACGACGTCGCGGACAGCATCCCGGCGCTCGAGCTGCCGGCCAGGGTCGCGGAGTTCGCGATCGGTCAGCGATCGCCGGACTGGCTGCTCCTGGAGGGCACGTTCGGCAACGGCCGCCCCGTCCGGGTGAGGGTGCGGCGTCCGCTGCGCTGGATCGAGAATCCCCGCTTCGATCTCCACACCGCGCTGACGGCGCCGTTCGACGCCGACGAGCAGGGGCTCCCCCGTGGCACTGCGGAGGACATGCTGCGGACGATCGAGGACGCCCTCGTCGAGGAACTGGAGGCAGGCGGCATGCTCGTCGCTGTCGAAACCTCGGGGGGAGTGCGCACGCTCCACGTCTACTCCGATTCCGAGGACCCGGAGGCCCGGGCGGTCCTGGACGGAGCAGCCCGGCGGACGCGCGGCACAAGAGCCCGGCACACGCTCGATCCGACCTGGAGGAAAGTGCAGGACTTCGCATGAACCGACGCGCCCCCACGTTCATCGGCCATCTCATCGGCGCCTCGTTCGGCACGGTATTTGTCCTGGTCAATGCTTCCGGGCTACCTTCCAACGCCGCGGTCCCCCTGCGGATCCTCGCCGTCATCGCCTTCGTCGTGGTGGTACTCGGCTTCGTGCGGACCGTACGCGAGCTGCGGGCCACCGGTGCGCCCAGACCTGTCGGATTCCCGCGCTTCTACTGGATGGTCGTCGCACTCGAGGCGCTCGCCCTGTTCGGCGGTCTCGCCGTCCTGCGCCCGATCGAACCCGCCGCGGCACTGGGCTGGATCGCCCTCGTGGTGGGCGTGCACTTCCTCCCACTCGCCGGCTTGTGGCCCGAGGGTCGCACGCAACTGCTGTGGATCGCGTCCCTCATGAGCGCCCTCGGTGTCCTTGGCCTGGTTCTCGCGTTCACGGTGCACGACGCCGTCCTGGTAGCGGTGGTGTCAGGCGTCGGCTCGGGCCTGGTGCTGCTGGGCTGGTCCTTGGGCCAGTCGCTGCGGACGCTGATCGGGCGGACTTTTCTGCCCGAGGTCTGACGGGCAAGGATCGGAGAGGGTCGGTGTGATCAGAACGCCGTCGACGGCAGATCCCGCTCACCGTCGCGGATCGCGGCGATGATCCGCCCTGCGACGGCCACCGGGTCCTTGCCCTGCGGCAGCTTCGGCGCCTGCCCCGCGATAGGTCGCGTGGCCAGCCCGGTCTCGGTGTGCGGAGGTCGTGCGTCGAGGACCGTCACGCCCTGCTTGCGCAGTTCCAGCATCAGCGCCTTCCCGTACGCGCTCAGACCCGCCTTCGTCGCCGAGTACGCGGCCATGCCGGCGGTGGGAGATTCCGCGACGACGGCGCTGAGCTGTGCCACGAAGGAACCTCGCGTGAGCTTCGGCGCCACCTCGCGCATGAGCCGCATGTAGCCGAGCAGATTCACGAGCACGAGCTCGTCGAGGGTGTCGTCGTCGACTTCCACGGCGGGACCGAACGCGACCACACCTGCTGCGAAGACCACCCCGTCCAGATCGCTGCCGCCGAGTGCGGCGACGATCTCCGTCGGGCCGGTCGGCTTCCCGAGATCGGCCGCAGCATGAGCGACCACGGCGTCACCGAGCTCCTCCGCCAGGTCCGAGAGCTTCTCGGCGGAACGGCCCGTCAGCGTGAGTCGCACACCCTGGGCTGCGAGCTGGCGGCACAGTTCGGCACCGAGGACTCCGGTAGCACCGATAACGAGGACATGGGAACCACGGAGCTCGGTCATGGGCCGAGTCTAGCAACGCGTCTACTGCGCCGGTGGGTTCTCCCGAAAGGTTCTCCGCTTCAGTTCCTCCAGCTGCTGCTGGGCCGCAGCATCCGCCTCGAGCTCCTCGAAAGCCTGCTGCAGCCGAGGGGAGGACGGGTCGGTCCAGGACAGTTCCTCCCGAGCCTGCACCTGGGCCTCGAAGCGCCGCACCTCGAGTTCGGCGTTACGGCGAGCCGCCTCGATCGCGCCGGCTTCGCGGGACGAGGACGCGAGGGCGTCATGGACGCCGATTGCCGCCTGTGCTGCGGCCCGGCGGGCGAGCATGGCGTCGTAGTCCATGGCGTTCTGCTGCATGCGCTGCTCGAGCCGCCTCACGTCCTCGTGCAGTCGGCGGGCCTGCTGCTCCGCCTCGCGGAGTTGCGCGGTCAGGGTCTCCAGGCGTCGACGCGCGGTCATCGATTCCCGGATCGCCGCACGCGCGGCGTCGTCGTCCCCTCGCCGCACGGCGGCGTCGACCGCGGTCTCCACCCGGTTGAGATATTCCGCGGCCTCGTTCGCGGCGAGTCCGACCCGGTGGTGATGGGCGGCGACGTCGGCCGCTCCACGGCGAGCCTTCTCGAGCAGGGAGCGTTGCGCCTGCTGGGCGTTCTGCGCCTGGACCCGCGGGTCCACGTCGGACTCGGCGGCCGCGTTGCGGTTCGCCTGCACGATGCGCGTGATGCGGCGTTTGATCGACACTGACTGACTCCCGAGCTGGTGGATGGTTGAGGACTACCGCTCTGAACCGCTCACCAGTTCTGGCGGTTCCCGTACGTATCGCGCCAGGAAGCCATGGCGGAGATCTCGGTGCGCAGGCGCGTGGTGGCCTGCTCGAGCTGTAGCGTGTCGATGGAGCGTGAGGTCTGCAGAAGACACCGACGCAGATCGGCGGAGAGCTCGTCGAGCGCGCGTGCCTGCGTACCCAGCTCACTGGTCCACTCCTGCTTCAGGGCGCGGTTCGGCTCACGATCGGCCGTCCGGAGCAGATTCTCCAGGGCTGCGGCGGCGTGGTCGATCTCCGCCGCCGCCCGCGGCAGGTCCCCGACCGGGCGACCCTGAGCCGCTGCCTCCTCCAGCGCAGCATGCGTGGCGCGGGTGGATCGCTTCAGGTCCGCGATGAGCCGAGCAGGTTCCCGAGTGAGCCGATCGGGCGCATAGGCCCGTGCAGCCAGGATGCCGCGGTCCTTCGTGCGCTCGATGATCCGCGTTCGCCTGACCTTCCGGATGACCAGCCAGCCAGCCACCCCCGTGCCTGCTCCGAGCGCCGCGAGGACCCCTGCCGCGATGGCCAAAGTCTCGGCGAAGAGCTCAAACACGGTGCGACTCCCGGCTGGATTCCATGCCCCAAGTCTGCCCGGGTACCCCGACAAATTCCACCCGTCGACAGGCGTGGAGTCCAGCTGAGCGTCGATCTTTCGATGGGACGGGGTCGGTGGAAGTGTAAACGCTTCCACTCCTGCTTTAGAACTAGGGGGTAACACTGGCGAAACAATCAGGAAAGCCCCTATGTGTGAGGAGACACACCCCTGCAAGCGCTTCCATTCTTCCTTTCATCGGCGCTACGCTGAGCCGCATGACCGAGATCCTCCCCGTTCTGCATGGAGAGCAGCTGACCTCTCCTGCAGCCTTCCACGAGCCCCTGCACGTCGCCTCCGAGGGCGACCAGTGGTGGCGTTCGTCCGTCATCTACCAGGTGTATCCGCGTTCGTTCCGCGATTCGGACGGTGACGGCGTGGGGGATCTCCGCGGCATCACGGCCGAACTCCAGGGGCTGGCGGAGCTCAGCATCGACGCCATCTGGCTCTCCCCCTTCTACACCTCACCCCAGCGCGACGGCGGGTACGACGTCGCCGACTACTGCGATGTGGACCCCCTCTTCGGCACCCTTGCCGATTTCGATGCGCTCGTGGCGCGAGCGGACGGCCTGGGCATCCGCGTGATCGTGGACCTCGTACCCAATCACTGCTCCAGCGAGCACGTCCTCTTCCAGACCGCCCTGGCTGCCCCGGCGGGGTCCTCCGAGCGGGGGATGTTCGTCTTCCGGGACGGCACGGGCCCTGATGGTACCGAGCCCCCCAACAACTGGCAGTCCCACTTCGGCGGCCCGGCGTGGACGCGGACCCTTGATCCGGACGGCACACCAGGTCAGTGGTATCTGCACCTGTTCGACTCCTCGCAGCCCGACTTCGACTGGGACAACCCGGCGGTCCACGCGGAGTTCGAGCGCGTCCTGCGCTTCTGGCTCGACCGCGGGGTCGGCGGCTTCCGGGTGGATGTGGCGCACGCGCTCATCAAGGCCGAAGGCCTGCCCGACTGGGGCGGACGCGCCGATGGCGGGTCGATGGAGGGCTTCCCGGGGTCGGAGGCGCCGATGTTCGGTCAGGACGCGGTCCACACGATCTACCGCCGGTGGCGGAGCATCCTCGCGGAGTACGACGGCGAGCGCATCCTCTGCGCGGAGGCCTCCATCGATCCATTGCCACGGCTCGCGGACTGGGTCCGGGCTGACGAGATGCACCAGGCGTTCAACTTCGCCTACCTGCACAACCCGTGGAACGCACACGGATTGCGCAGCGTCATCTCGTCCTCGCTGGCGGCCTTCGATACCGTGGGCGCCCCCACCACCTGGGTGCTCAGCAATCACGACGTCGTCCGGCACACCAGCCGCTTCGGCCTCACGGACGGCGCTCCCCGCGGTGGTGACGGCATCGGTAGCACCGACCCGCAGCCCGACACGGCGGTCGGACTGGCGCGGGCCCGCGCGGCCTCGCTGGCCATGTTCGCCCTTCCGGGTGGCATCTACCTCTACCAGGGCGAGGAGCTGGGGCTTCCCGATCACACCTCCATGCCCGACGACGCCCGGCAGGATCCGACCTTCCTGCGCACGAACGGGGAGCGGCTGGGACGCGACGGCTGCCGCGTACCCCTGCCCTGGCGTGCGCACGCGGCGTCCTCGGGGTTCGCCGGTTCCGGCGATACCGCGGGCACTCCGTGGTTGCCCCAGCCCGAAGGCTGGGCCGGGTACGCACGGGACCTCCAGGCGGAGGACCCGGGCTCCACGCTCGCCCTGTACCGCACGGCGCTGCAGCTCCGCCGGGATCTGCGCCTCGGTGCGGGCTCTCTGCGCTGGTCGCGGGACTTCGAACGGACCGACGTCGTGGCGTTCCGGAACGGGGAGCTCATGGTGGTTCTGAACATGGGCGAGTTCGCTGCAGCCCTGCCCGAGGGCACGATCGTGGCCACGAGCATGTCGGGCGTGGTCCAGGACGGCCTGCTCGCTCCAGATGCCTGCGTCTGGCTGATGATCAGGGCAGGGCAGGGGTAGCCGGTGGTCGGCATCAAGGATGTCGCCCGCCGGGCCGGCGTCTCCACGGCCACCGTGTCCCGTGCCCTCAGCGGCAACGGCCGCGTCTCGGAGGGTGCCAGCGCCCGTGTCCTGGAGGCCGCGAAGGAGCTCGGATTCGTGGTGAGTTCGACGGCGTCGTCCCTCGCCTCCGGTCGGCACCGCAACATCGGCGTCATGGTGCCCTCGGTGGCGCGGTGGTACTACTCGCAGATCGTGGACAGTGTGGCCGCAGCGCTGCTGCAGGCGGGGTACGATCTCACGCTCTACAACCTCAACGAGGACGCCGATCTCCGCGAGAGCATCCTGTCCGAGTTCCTGCTGCGCCGGCGCTGCGACGGCGTCATCCCGGTCTCGCTCGAACTGGGCAGGGACGAACTCGATCAGCTTCTGAGCGTCGGGAAGCCGGTCGTCGGGATCGGCGGACCCCTGCCGGGAGCTGAGACCTACAGCGTGGACGACTACGAGATCGCCGCCCTCGCCACGGAACACCTCATCACCCTCGGCCATCAGCGCATCGCCCATATCGGCGGGCATGAGACCTTTCAGACGGACTTCCGGATCGCCGGCACACGCCGGCACGGCTACGAGTCCGCACTCAGGAGTGCAGGGCTCCAGCTCCTCGACTCCTGGCGCGTCACCGCCGATTTCACCATCCAGGGTGGACTCGCTCAGGCGAAACAGCTCCTCGGCCATCCCTACGACAGGCCGACGGCGGTCTTCTGCGCCTCGGACGAGATGGCCATCGGCGCCATCCTGGCGGCCCGTGAGCTGGGCCTGCGCGTACCGCAGGACGTCTCGATCATCGGGATCGACGGGCATGAACTGGGTGAGGCACTCGGACTGACCACCGTGGCGCAGTTCCCGCAGGAGCAGGGAGAGCGGACGGTGGGGCGCCTCCTGCAGATCCTCCAGGATCCGCCGACGCTGCGACCGGTCAACCACGCCGCCCGGACCACACTGATCGTCCGGTCGAGTACCGCCGCGCCCATGGCGTGAGCGCTGGCGCGGACCCGGCCGGCAGCCGATCGACTGCGCGGCTCGACCGCTGACCGAAACACCCTCCTGGTAGGTTCTGACGCGTCAGGCGACGTCGGGCAGTGCCCTCGGGCCGTTGATCTCGGTCTCGACCGCCCGTGCGAGGGAGCGGAGTTTCTTCCCGTCGCGGGATGAATAGGTTCGTGGGCTCGGATCCATGACGCACAGGGTGCCGACCGTCCACCCCCCGGGTCCGCGCACGGGGTAGCCCGCGTAGAACCTGATGTACGGCTCCTCGGTCACCAGTGGGGTGTCCCGGAAACGCTCGTCCTCGTGAGCGTCGCGAACGATCAGTGGGCCGGCGCTGCGGATCGTCGTGTTGCAGAAGGTCGTCTCACGCGGCAGATTCTGCCGGGCCGGACCGACGACGGATTTGAGGAACTGACGGCGATCGTCGATGAGCGTGATGCTGGTCGAGCTGCACTGGAAGAACTCCCTGGCCTCCCTCGTGATGCTGTCGAAGCGTTCCTCCGAGGCCGTGTCCAGCAGTTCCGTCCGCACCACGGCGTCGCACCGTTCCTGTTCCTGTTCCTCCTCCGTGAACAGGAACGCCCCGGCAGCCCCGAGGTCCCGCCGGGAGTCCGACGGCGACGCCTGAGTGGTATCGGCGTCGTCCGCCGGATTCGGCGGAATGAGGGATCCACTGTCCGCGAACCGCTCCGTCATGACCTCGTTGATGGCGTCACCGAGTAGATCGCACTCGTTCCCCGACAACTGCAGTGACCCGCTCATGAACGCCTCGAGCTCGAACCGGGACACTCGTCCGCCGATCGAGTAGTAGCGCACCCACACCTCGTCGGCAGCCACCTCCGATCCTGACAGGGCATCCCTGATGCGCTGTATATGTGCCTGCTGATCCATCCGTGAGCCTCCAAGCAGATGCCTGCGACTGGTACCGTCGGCAGCTGGGCTGATCATCCGGGAACGTTTGTCCCCCGTTGATCAGCAAGCTTACTACTGCGGCACGCCGTCAGCGTTCGAGGATCTCCCCGGTGACGACGAGGTGCTCCGCGACCGATCGCAATTTCTCGTTGGCCCGCGAGCTGGCCCGGTCCAGGATGGAGAACGCCTGCTCCCCGGTGATCTTGTACCGCTCGATCAGGATGCCCTTGGCCTGACCAATCAGATCCCTCGTCGTGAGCGCTTCGGCGAGCTGCTCCACCTTGAGCGCTTCGGCGAAAGCCACGGCCGCGTGAGCGGCGACGAGCAGGCCCGCATGGCGGGACTCGTCGGTGAAGGCATGGGGCCGGACGGAGTAGAGATTGAGCGCGCCGAGATTGTCCCCCTCGACATAGAGCTGGAAGCAGAGCATGCTCCCGACCCCGGCCTCGGCGGCCCGACGGGCGAACTTCGGCCACCGCGTCTCACTCTCCATGTCCGGCACATGGACGGTCTGGTGCTCGTACATCGCATCCAGGCAGGGGCCCTGCCCCGTCTCGTTCTGAAGTCCGTCCACCTGCGCCGCCAAGGCACTGGTCGGTGCGCGGGAGCCGATGCGCCGTCGCTCGTGCACCACGCTGATGGAGCCCTGGTCCACGCCCGGGATCAGCTCGACGGCGGCTGCGGCCATGACCGACAGGATCTCCTCCGACGAGCTCTCCTGCTGCAGGGCCCGGGCGAGTTCCCCCAGGCGCTTCCCCAGGACGTCACGATCGGCGGACCGACCCCTACGGTCCGGGAGAGGAATACGCGCGGCCCCGGTGATGCTGCCTGCGGACTGGACGTCGCTCTCGCAACTCTGACCGGAACGTTCTGCCATGCCGCTGCCTCTCGTCCAGCCCAGTATCGCGCCCCTGACCCTCACCGGCCAGAGGTACCCCCTCGGAAACTGCTATCGAGGGGCGGTTCGTAGCTGCATCCTCGGAAGAATACCGGCCTGTAGACTGGGGACATCGTTCAGCAGCGCGCGGTGCAGATACTTTCCACTGCGCCGCCCGACATGCTCGGGTCCGCCGGTCGGTATCGCACCGATCCTAAGGACTCCAGTGAATCACCCGCTGCCGGGCGCAAGCCCACGCCCATCCTCCTTCCCGCCCGACATCGCCTCCACACTGCAGACGCTGGTGCTCGACAGCACTGCTGTCCGGGACTTCTTGGATCGGCTCGCCCACTTCATCGCCGAACACCTGAGCACAGCCGAGAGTCCCGTGCTGTGCGGCATCACACTGATCCGCCCCCGCACTGCGGCGACAGTGGCGAGCAGCAGCGATCGGGCGCAGGTCATGGACGAGGTGCAGTATTCGTTCGGGGACGGCCCCTGCCTGGACTCGGCACGCCGCAACGTGACCAATCACGTTCCGGATGTGCTCGACGAGGGCGAGCGGTGGGCGGACTATCTCGCAGAGATCGCCGGGCATGGACTCCGCTCCATCCTGGCCGTGCCCATCCGGCTGACGACCGCGGATGAGGGTTCGGTGGCCGATGACGGGACCTCTGGCGAGAAGGCTGCGATCAATCTGTACGCGGACGCACCCCATACCTTCTCTGAGGATGACATCGCCGATGCTCAGAACCTGGCGGCGGCAATAGCCACGACGGTGGCGATCGCGGTACGCCTGGCCGCTACCAGTGACAGGGCCGGTCACCTGGAAGCAGCACTGGATTCCAGGACCACCATCGATATCGCGACGGGCATCATCATGGCCCAGAACCGGTGCAGTCAGGACGACGCCGTGACCATCCTCAAGGCTGCCAGCAGCGCCCGGAACATCAAGCTGCGCGAACTTGCGGCGTCCGTCATAGCCTCAGTGTCCTCCGAAGAGCCCGTCACCCACTTCGACAACTGATACCGGGCGGTGCGCCCTCTCACCGGTGGGCTCGAGAGTAGCCGAGAACGGACAGGTGCCGATCCGGGCCGACCTGCTAGTTCGGGGACCGAGACGCCCCTGGCCGCCAGACGACCAACGCCTGGCTGCGCGGGCGAGGGCGCTGCCCGCGCGCCAGGGTGACGACGTCCCCGCCCAGACCGGCGGCGAAGATCCGCCTCGATTCGATCGGATTGCGGCTCTCGGCGAGCTCGTCAGCGAGTTCGAGGATGCGTGATTGCAGCGCGGAGACATGATTCTCGAGTTCGAGGATGCGCCGGATTCCCTCCAGCGACACACCCTCCTGCGACAGTCGTTGGATCTCGCGCAGGGTAGCGACATTCTGCTGTGAATAGCGTCTGCCACGGCCAGCCGCCCGGCTGGGTGTCACCAGCCCCAGCCGGTCGTACTGTCGCAGGGTCTGTGGATGCATGTCAGCGAGCTCGGCGGCAACGGAGATGACGTAGACGGGCGTCGTGGGATCCATGGCCGGCCTCCTTCCGTCACCGGTACACCGGTGCACTCTCTAATTCTGCGTTTACAGGCTGGCCTTGGCTGCAAGACCCGCCCGCGGATCGGCGTCCTTCGTCGCGTCGCGGAACGCCTCGACGGCGGACTGCGCTTCCTTGGACAGATTCTGCGGCACCACGACCTCCACCGTCACCAGTAGATCTCCGGTGACCTTCGAGGTCTTCACTCCCCTGCCCTTCAGGCGCAGGGTGCGGCCCGACGGCGTTCCGGCCGGTACCCGCATCTTCACCATCTCTCCCGTGAGCGTGGGTACTTCGATCTGGGCGCCGAGAACCGATTCGTCGAAGCTGACGGGCACGTGGATGCGGATGTTGTCGCCCTCGCGCTTGAACAGCGGGTGTTCCTTGACCTTCACGGTGACCATGAGGTCACCCGGACCGGCTTGCCCCGGCTGTCCCTTGCCCTTCACGCGGACCTTCTGGCCGTCGCGGATACCCGCAGGGACGCGCACGTCGATCTGTTCGCCGGATGGTTCGCGCAGCCCGATCGTGGTGCCGTTGATGGAGCCTGCGAAGGAGATGGACGTGCTCGCCGTGCGGTCACCGCCCTTCTGCGGGGACGGAGCCTGGAAGCCGCCGGGGAAACCCCTGCCGCCCATGCCTGACGAGCCGCCTCCGAACAGGTCGGCGAACTCCGGTGGTAGATTGCCGCTCGAGAAACCGGTGCGCTGACGCGCTCCGCCGCCCTGGCTGAAGAGATTGCTGAAGACATCCTCGAACCCGCCGGCACCTCCTGCCCCACCGCCGGCACCACCGGCGGAGAAGCGGGCGCCGCCGCCCATGGCGCGGATGGCATCGTACTGCTGGCGTTCCTCCGCGTCGGAGAGGACCGAGTAGGCCTCCGAGACATCCTTGAACATCTTCTCGGACCCTGCATCCCCTTGATTCTGATCCGGGTGATGCTTCCGCGCGAGCTTCCGGTACGCCTTCTTGATCTCGGAATCACTCGCGTCCTTGGAGAC
>JARIBG010000117.1 GCA_029257465.1 Arthrobacter sp.
TCCCGCATGGGTGATGCCGATACTCAGGAGCTTCTCGTTCCATGAGTGCTCGACGATGCGGGCCGCTGTCGTCAGCAGGCGGCTGGTCGACCATTCGTTCAACTCCGGCACGATTGCCTGTCCTTAAACTCGATGATGCGCTCCGACTGCCCTGGTCTGTCCCGTGAGCCCAGTATGGGGAAGGCACAGCAGCCTGGTTTCGTCCGGTGGTGGTCGACATCCGCGGGGCTGGTGTCGGAGCCGTGAGGGCCTGGATAAGACGGGAGGGCCCGGAGCAGTGCCCCGAGCCCTCCTACCGCTGTATGGCTACTTAGCGGTTCTTGTTCTTGCCCGAGCGTGTGTCGTCAGCACCCTCGACCTCGATCTTCTCCTTGCGGACTTCGCCGCTGACCGTCTCGTTGGTGGTGACGGTCTCCGTGTCGAGGCGGACACGCTCCACGGGAACGGTCTCCTTGTCGACGACCGCGCGCTCACCATGGAGAGTCACTTCGTGCTCCTCCTCACTGATGGCGGGGCCGTCGTGCGCGTTACCACGGTTGGCATCCGTGATGGGCTCGCTGACGACCTTGACCTCTTCGTGGGTTACCGGGACGGTCGTGCTGACGTTCTCGGTGACGACGTACTTGCGCATACGAGCACGTCCCGTCTCGGCGCGCTCGGTACCGACGCGCAGCTGCTCCTCCGAGCGGGTCATCGAGTTGTCGGTCGTGGGACCGGAGGTGTCGCGACCCACGGTGCCGTGGTCGTTGCCGGTCCGCGTCGTATCCGTGCGGTCGGTGTCGACCATCCCGGTGGTGGTCGTGTCGGTGCGACCGCTGGTCACGCCGCCGACCTCGTAGTGGCGGTACAGGCGATCCTCTTCCTCAGGGCTGAGGTTGCCGTCGGACTCGACGCGGGGAGCGTCCTTGACCTGGGCCTTGGTGTAGGGCACGCGGACGTCATTGCCCTGCACGTCTGCTCCCTGGAGGGGAACGAAGGACTCCGAGGTGCCGAACAGGCCCGTCTTCGCGGTGACCCAGCTGGGATCGCCGGTCTGATCGTCGAGGTAGATCTGGCCGACCGACCCGATCTTGTCGCCATCGGAACCGAGGACGTCGCCGCCGTTGCTGAGCAGGGTATCGATATCTTGCTGGTTGATCATTTCCTTCTCCTTCTGATTAATCTGCGAGAGGTACGGAAAAACCGGTTTCAGGTTGCGCCAGGATCGAGATCCTGCGAACCACCGGCTTCTAGAGTAGGCACACTCGGCGTCGAATTGAAAGCACGCTTAGTATCTCACTACCCTTTCATGATGCGGGGAGGCTCGCTCAGTTCTTCTGCTGGACGCGTGAGGTGGCGTCCTGAGCGCTGCCCTTCACGTCGCCCGCGGCTTGCTGACCCTCGCTCTTGACGGTCTGTGCGGAGTCCTGTGCGGACTCCTTGACGGACTGCACGGCCTCCTGGGCGGGCTCCTTGACCTCGTCACCGATCTGCTTGGCCGCCTCGGTGACCTTGTCCTTGAGCGGGGCTGCCTGCTCCTTGAGCTGGGAGGCGACCTCCTGCTCCTTCTGGCTGGCAGGGATGAGCGAAGCCACGAGGAGGCCGACGCCGAACGCGATCAGGCCCGCTGCCAGCGGATTGCCGGCAGCCTTGCTCTTCGCCGAATCTGCGGTCGATCGCGCGCTGTTGGTGCCTCCACCCATGGTGTTGCTCGACTGGCTGGTGCGGTCCTTCACGGAATCCTTCACGTCTTCTGCCTTTCCGGCCACTGAGTCCCTGACGTCGCCAGCCTTGCCCATGACGGTGTCCTTGACGTCCTCGGCCTTGCCCATGACGGTGTCCTTGACGTTGCTGAAGCTGTTCTTGACCTTCTCGGTCTGGCGATGCGCGATGTTCGCAGGGTTGACCCTGTCGGCCATCTCGTCAACGTCCGACCCGAGTTCTGCTCGGGTGCGCTCGATCTCTGCACGGATCTCATCCGGGGACTGGCTCATCGTGTCTCACCTGGTTTCAGTGTCGGCGGGATTTCCTTGATGGTCTCCGCTGTCAGCGGCAGACCCTTGACCTTGCTCATCTCTTTCTTGCCCGTGAGGGCCAGCACAGCGGCGATGATCGCCCAGACGGCTGCGACGATCAAAGCTGCCCAGCCGAGCGCCATGAGTTCGCCCAGGCCCCACATCGCTGCGAGGGAGAGGAACAGGAGAACGAAGTGACCGCCGACGGCGGCACCGGCGAACATGCCCGCACCCTTGCCTGCCTTCTTCGCCGACTCGGTGGCCTCGGCCTTGGCGAGGGCCACCTCCTGCTGCATCAGCGTGGAGAGGTCCTTGGTCACCTCGCCCAGGAGTTCACCGAGTGAGCGTTCGGACCCCTCGGTGGTGTCGCGGGTAGACGGGGCGGTGACCTGGTGGGCGCCGCCTGCTGTCTCAGTCATCAGCGCAGACCTCCGTCATTCGGGCGCAGACCTACGGGCGGCGTTCCCGGCGGGATCGTGGGGTAGTCGTCGGCCGGATCCACGAACGCGGGATTCGCATCTGCGCTCTGGGTGTCCTGCATCCTGTCGCCCATGCCGGCTGTAGCGGGGGTACCGCTGTAGGCATCGGAGTCGACCTCGGTGTAGCCGGCGTAACCTGTGGTCGAGGTGCCGGTGGACGGGCGGGACCTGGTGCCCTGCGCCGAGTCCGAAGTGGCGTGTGAGTTCTTGTCCGAGTCCCGGTTCCCGGTCATGCCCCTGGTCAGGCGACCCGCGAGAACCCCTGCACCACCGGCAAGGAGGAGGAACATGCCTGGCTTGCGGCGGGCATAGGACTTGACGTCTTCGAGGAGATCGGACGAATCGCGGCCTTCGAGCCAATTCGCTACCGCGTCGGTTCGCTCGGAGGCCTGACGCACCAGATTGGTGACCGTGCCGTTGTCAGCACCATCGGCCATCGACTTCAGTTCATCGGAAGCCGCTCGAATGCCCTCGGTGATCTTCTGCTGCTGCGCTCCGGCCTGGCTCTTGACCTCCGAGCTGACCGTTCCGAACAGATCCTTGGCCTGTTCGCCGGCCTCGGCTGCCACACCCTTCGCTTCGGAGACCGCGGTGCCGGCGACGTTCTTGGCTGCGTGCTTGCCCTCTTCGCCGACCTGCTTCGCCTGATCCTTCGCCGCTCCCGCCTTCGAGTCAGCAGAACCTGATGACTTCCTGGTCGAGTCCTCGCCCCTGGTCGACTGTCCGGTGCCCAGCTCGGTGGTACCGAGATCCGAGGTGGACGACTCGTTTCCTGTGGTGGACGGGACCAGCGGGTCCTGCGGCCAATTCTGCGTAGTCATATTCATTCCTAACGTTGACATTGCCCATCAAACGGACGCTCAATCGTATTTCCGATGCAAACAGCTTGTACCTCGATCGGAACGTATATCTGAACCTAAGCATGCTTAGGTTCTTTCCCGCAACCGTATAGGCGAGCTTTTCGTTCCCGTCAAGACGGTGCCCCCTCGTGATCGGGCGGCGCCAGGGGACAGCCCCGTCGCTCCCAGTCCCCCGGCGATCGCTCACCACCCGGTACGCTCGAGGAAGGACCTATCCACGAAAGCAGGCGATGACCATCTCATCCCGTAGCAGGCGCACCATTGCCGGCCTCACGCTGATCGGCCTCGTGTCGGTGACCGCGTGCACCGACTCGGATCCCTCGGAACCCTCGTCACCCGATGCCTCCGAGACCCAGGAGCAGCCGACATCCGACGTCGTCCTGATGGACGACGCTGCGGCGCAGCGCACGGTGTTCGGTGGCTCGGCCGCGGAAACGTCCTTGGAGATGAGCCGCTCGCTGTTCGACCGCAGCCCGGTGGCCGTCGTCCTCACACTTCACGGCGATGCCGCTGCCGCGTCGGCGGACGCCGACAGCGGCGTCGGACCTGCAACGAGTGCAGCCGTAGGACTCCAGGTGCCCCTGCTGGTGGTCGGGTCAGGAGACGTCGGAGCCGCCGAGGTGACAGCCGAACTGGAGAGGCTCGGTGTGGAGAGCGTCATCGGCTACGGGGATCCCGGAGCGGACTGGACCGCGCTGGCGCAGGAGCGTGAGCTCCTCGCCGGACCGACGGCGGCCGAGGGATTCTCGTCGGTCCTGGGGCTGTCCGCCACGCCGCTCGCCGTGCAGGCGTCGGAGCTGGTCCCGACGATCTCGTCGCTGGACAGGGATGAGTTGCAGCTGCTCGAGATCGCAGGGTCGGCCGACACCGAGCCCGCCGCGCCTGCGTCCACCGATCCGGCGCCGTCCTTCACGAACTCCTCCGCACCCTCCTCGGAGCCGGCTGATCTCGCAGCTCAGGCCACGACCGACGATCTGCCGGACTTCAGTGTGCCCGAGGAGGGCGCTGCCGCCCTCGTGCTGGCCACCGCGGCCTCGGATCCGGCGTCGCTGGCCACCGCGCGTGCAGCCGGTGCCGACGTGCGCGTACTCACTGACGGCGACCCGCGGGCCACCACGGCCTCCGTCGAGGCAGTCAGCGACCACGTGGATACGGCGGTGTACGCGGTGGGTGACGACTTCGGGACCGAGGAGGAGTTTGCTGCCCGGGCCGAGGTGGCAGCCACCGGCGTCGAACTGCCCGGCGGTGGCCAGACGGTGTTCCCGGGCCGGCGGATGGTGGCACTCTACGGACACCCGGACGGTCCGTACCTGGGAGCACTGGGAGAGCAGGACAGCGAGGCAGCCATGGTGCGGGTCACCGAACTCGCTGCGCAGTACCAGCCGTTCAGCGACGAGCCCGTGATACCGGCGATCGATCTGATCGCCACTGTTGCGAGTGCGGACGCCGGGGACGACGGCGACTACTCCAGCGAGACGGTCATCGAGGATCTGATCCCATGGGTCGACGCCGCCGAGAAGGCGGGCGTCTACGTGGTGCTCGACTTCCAGTCCGGTCGCACGGACTTCCTCTCCCAGGTCAAGCTCTACGAGGAACTGCTCGAGCGGCCCACGGTGGGCCTGGCGCTCGATCCCGAGTGGAGACTTGCCCCGGGCGAGCTCCCGCTCCAGCAGATCGGGAGCGTCGACGCGGAGGAGATCAACACCGTCTCGGCATGGCTGGCGGACCTCACGCGCGAGAACGCTCTTCCGCAGAAGGTCATGATGGTGCATCAGTTCCGGGTGGACATGATCGATGGACGCGAGAATCTCGATACCTCGCGCAGTGAGCTGGCCTTCACCCTGCACGCCGACGGGCACGGGTCGCCGGAGGAGAAGCTGAACACTTGGTCGGTGCTGCAGGCGGCCATGCCCGAGGGTGTCTGGCCCTCCTGGAAGAACTTCTACGACGAGGACAAGCCCACCCTCACCCCTGAGCAGACCTACACGGTCGTCGAGCCGAAGCCCTGGCTCGTGACCTACCAGTAGCGTTTCTCATCCACCGGCTAACGACTGGATGATCATGATCGAGGGGAATGACCCAGGCGGTCCCGCTCCTGAGCGGGTGCGTGAGCATCACGAAGCCGACATCAGCCGGGAGGCCGTCGGCGATGGACTGCCAGGAGTCTCCGCGGCCCGTGCTCCGGTAGACACCGTGGTGATTCTGCGCGAACAGGCGATCGGGGTCGACGTCGGGCGCCACTTTGTGCACGCACTGACCGGACTCGGGTAACGGATCGGGCATGTGTGCGCCCGCCGCGGGTGTCGATGCCGATGCTCGGGATCTCCTCCATGAGGAACTTTGGCCCGCTCAGTGTCCAGCTCTGCCGATCCGTGCTCGAGGCGAGCCAGAGTCCCTTCTTGGTGCCGAT
>JARIBG010000165.1 GCA_029257465.1 Arthrobacter sp.
CCTACCTCGACCGGATGGAGCGTGCACGCGTGGCGCAGACGGCGATCGCCACCGCCGCCGGAGACATCCCGATCGCGGTGGGCATCAGCTCGGTGGGGACACGGGGAGTGCTCGAGGCCGCCGAGGACGCGCAGGCGGCGGGAGCCGACGGCCTGGTGCTGTCCCCGGTCTCCTACGTCCCGCTGACGGACGAGGAAGTGATGCACCAGGTGCGCATGGTGTGCGCCGCGACCGATCTGCCCGTCTGCCTGTACAACAATCCGGGCACCACGCAGTTCGACTATTCGCTGCCGGTGGTCGCCGAACTCGCCGAGCTGGAGCAGGTGGTCGCCTTCAAGGACACGGCTGCCGACGCCGCGACGTTCAACGCTCGCCGGACGGAGCTGGGCAAGCTCATCAGGGCCCCCTTCAGCCACGGTGTCAGCGGGGATCTGCTCATGATGACGGGGGACGTCGCCTCCGACGCCTGGCACAGCGGGCCCGCCGCACTCCTACCGAGGTACTACGCGCGGCTCCGTTCGGCTGTCGTCGCGGGGGACCAGCAGGAGACCGCCCGGGTCCGCCAGGTGCTGGCACCCCTCGTGGAACACGTCGCGGGACTGCGGAAGATCAGCGGTCTCCATCTCCTGGCCCGTGCCTGCGGGACAGCGGCGGGCGATCCCCGGGCGCCCCTGCTGCCCAGCCCCGGGTCCGAGCTCCGCGAGCTCGGACGCCTCCTGGATCTGCTCGAGGCCACGTTCGACGCCGACTGACCGGGCTCCCACCGACTGACCGGCTCCCGGGCCTACCAGGGCGTATCAGCCGACGGTCTGCGGAACCCTGACCGACACCGACGGCGCACCCGGCAGTGTCCTTCGCGTGGTGCCCAGGTACTGCGCGTGCACCGCGGCCGCGACCAGCACGGACGCTCCGAGCATGTGCAGGGCAACGAGCACGACGGGCAGGTGCAGGAAGTGCTGGGTGTACCCGATGACGCCCTGGACCAGCACGACGGCGGCGAGCAGGACCACTGCTCTGCGAAGTGGGCGGGCGACCTGCGTGCGATACGCCACGACGACGGCCAGGGCCACGGTTGCTACGAGCAGGTAGACCGGGAGGGCGTGAAGGCGGGTGATCAGGTCCGGGTCGAGCCCGTTCCGGGCCGCCCCGTGGTCCCCGGCGTGTGGGCCCGAACCGGTGACCATCACGCCCAGGACGACGGTGATGGAGGTCAGGACCGTCGAGGTGACCAGCAGCTGGCGCAGGAGTGGGGTGGCAGCCGGTATGCGGCGGGCCGCCGCGTACTGCTCGGTGGTGAGCCGCGACCGGTCGACGAGCACTGTCGCGAGGGACACGAGCACCATCGACACGATGAAGTGGAGTCCTACGATCCACGGGTTCAGGTCCTGCCACACACTGATGCCGCCGATGACGGCCTGCACGGGGATCCCGAGGAAGATGCCGATCGAGAGCCGGAACAGATCCTTGCGCTCCCGGCGCATACCGAGGACCGAGACGATCATGGCCACGGCGATGATGACGAGTACGAAGGTCAGCAGCCGGTTCCCGAACTCGATGACGCCGTTCAGCCCCATCTCGGGCGTGGTCACGATGCTGTCGGCCGTGCAGCGCGGCCACTCGGGGCACCCGAGCCCGGATGCGGTCAACCGGACGGCGCCGCCGGTCACCACGATGCCGATCTGCGCGACGAGCGAGGCGACGGCGAGTCTGCGGACCACCGGTGTGGTGGTGGTGGGCAGGGCACCTTCGAGGCGGGACAGGGGGGGAAGGATCATGTGCATCAGCTCCATTTGAACCAGCGGATGGCCGCCAGACTGGCGAGGGCGGCCCAGACCACGAGGACCAGGCACGCGAGGGGGTCGAACGCGCCGTCGATCAGGGCGCTGCGCAGTCCGTCCCCCAGTGCCGCCGACGGGAGGGCGGTCACGAAGGTCTGGACGAGGGCGGGAAGACTCTGGGCCGGGATGATCACGCCGCCGGCCGCGGCGAGGAGGATCCAGAGGAGATTCGTGACCGCCAGGGTCGCTTCCGGGCGGAGAGTGCCGGCCACGAGGAGTCCCAGCGCCGTGAAGGCAATGGAGCCGACCAGCAGGAGAAGCGCCGCGGGAAGGATACCGCCGGGGTTCGGTGACCACCCCATCAGCAGGGCGGCACCGCCGATCACGACCAGCTGCACGGCCAGGACGACGGCGACGGCGACGGCCTTGCCGAGGATCAGCCCCGATCTCCCGAGCGGTGTCGTGGACAGGAAGCGCAGCACACCGTAGCGCCGGTCGAAGCCCGTGGCGATGCCCTGCCCGGTGAACGCGGTGGACATGGTGCACAGGGCCAGGACACCCGGGGCGGCGACATCGATGCGGCTCGGCCCGTAGGCGTCGAGGACCGGGGTCAGGACCAGCGCCACCAGCGCCAGCAGCGGCAGCACGATCGCCAGGACCAGTTGCTCGCCGTTCCGGAGCATTCCCAGTGCCTCGTACGATCCGTGCCGCACCACGCGCGTGCCCAGGGCAGCGGCAGAACCACGGTCCGGTAGATGATCCGCGGCGGGCTGGGGCGGAAGTGCTGCCGTGGTCATCGGATGCTCCGTCCGGAGATGTCGAGGAAGACGTCCTCGAGGGAGCGTGGCGCCATGGAGATGGAGGTCGGCATCAACCCGATCGACACCCACCAGCGTGCCAGGAGCTCGATGTCCTGTGGCGTGAGTGATCCCCGGAGGACGTAGCGACCCGGCTCGGGTTCGCTCTGCTGGAGGTGGGGGAGGAGATCGGCGGGGAGAACCAGACCGGGAAGCGTCTCGAAACTCATCTCACGCGGACCCCCCGGATCCGTCTCGGCGGTCAGGTCCGCGACCGTGCCCTGGGCGACCGTCCGCCCACCCTCGACGATGTAGACGTAGTCGGCCAGGCGCTGTGCGTCATCGAGCAGATGCGTGGTGAGGATGACGGCGAGACCGTCCGCGCGGAGCTCGTTGATGAGGTCGAAGACGATCGTCCGAGACTGCGGATCGAGCCCAGCGCTCGGCTCGTCGAGGAATACCACGTCCGGGCGTCCGACGAGGGCGCACGCGAGCGCGAGGCGCTGCTTCTGTCCTCCCGACAGTCGCCGGATGGAGACGGCACCGAACTCGTCGAGACCGAGGCGCTCCGCCAGCCGGTCGACGGAGAGGGGGGACCGGTACATGGAGGCGACGTGGCGCAGGAGGGCCAGGGGTCGCACGGACGGCGGGAGGCCGCCGTCCTGCAGCATCACACCCACCCGCGCGCGCAGGTTCGGTGAGGCGCCGAAGGGGTTCTCGCCCAGGAGCCGGACCACTCCGCCGTCGGCCCGCTGGAGTCCCTGTGCGCACTCGAGCGTCGTCGTCTTGCCCGCACCGTTCGCTCCGAGGAGGACCGTGACCGCACCGTGCGCGGCCGTCAGATCGACGCCGTCGAGTACGCGCACCATCCGGCCGTCGAGGGAACCGATGGGGCCGAAATCCTTGATCAGGCCCTCGATCACGAGGGCGGGGGCAGTAGTCGGCACGCCACTATTCTACGTCAGGTAGTAGCCGGTCCGGGGTCTCTGCGGGGCTGCCGATGGATAGCCTCGCCTAAGTGGTGAAGCGGAATAGATTAGGTCATGATCATGTTGTGTATTGTGTCGGCGAGGAAAGGAGCAGGAGATGAGCGCACCGAGTACAGCCACCTCCACCGAGCCTTCCGCTCCGGCGGCGCGGCGGGTGTCCCAGCTCGACGAGCGTACGCGTGACCGTGTCCTGTCCGCCGTGCTCGAGCGTGGTCCGGTGAGTGCCGCGGAACTCGGTGAGGGTCTGGGCTTCACCCCCGCCGCCATGCGACGTCATCTGGACGCCCTCTCCCGCGACGGTCTGATCGAGGTCAAGCGCGGACGACACACCGCCGGTGGCGCCGGCCGCCCGGCCCGTCGCTACGTGCTGAGCCAGCACGGACAGAGCGCCGTCGGCGAGGACTATCTCGGGATCGCCCGGGCAGCTCTCACCCGACTCGGTGAGACCGCCGGTCCCACGGCCATCGACGACTTCGCGCGTGAGCGATTCTCCTCGATGGAGGAGCGCTACCAGCCGGTGGTCGATGCAGCAGGTCCGGAGCTGGAGGCGCGTGCCGAGGCACTCGCGGAAGCGCTCACCGCGGATGGTTTCGTCGGTTCCACGAAGACCGTCGGGTCGCCGATCCGGCGCTCGCCGCAGGCAGAGGCCGCACCGCGTTCGATGCTCGGCGTACAGCTCTGCCAGGGTCACTGCCCCATCCAGGGCCTGGCCTCCGAGTTCCCGGCGTTCTGCGAGCAGGAGACGGCCGTCTTCGCCCGGCTGCTCGACGTCGACGTGCGGCGGCTGTCCACGCTCGCCCGCGGAGGGCACGTCTGCACGACCCACATTCCCCTGGGACGGGCGGTCACGGCTGATGCGCTGAGCACAGCAGCCGCGGCCCGGACCGCTCCAGCAACGTTATCCATCCATCAGCAAGGAAGGCCGTGATGACGGACCAAGTAGATCGCAAGCCAATGCAGCCGGCAGTACCGGAGTCGACGATCAGCGACATCCTGGAGCGGAATCCGGAGCTCGAGGGCATCGGCACGTACCAGTACGGCTGGGCCGACAAGAACGAGGCCAGCGACAACGCGCGCCGCGGACTGAGCGAGGAAGTCGTCCGTGACATCTCCGCGAAGAAGAACGAGCCCGAGTGGATGCTCGATCTCCGCCTCAAGGGACTGAAGTACTTCGACCGCAAGCCCATGCCCGCCTGGGGCGCGGACCTCTCCGGCATCGACTTCGACAACATCAAGTACTTCGTGCGGTCCACGGAGAAGCAGGCCAACACCTGGGAGGACCTGCCCGAGGACATCCGGAACACGTACGAGAAGCTCGGTATCCCCGAGGCCGAGCGTGCCCGACTGGTCTCCGGCGTGGCCGCCCAGTACGAGTCCGAGGTCGTCTACCACCAGCTGCGCGAGGATCTCGAACGCCAGGGCGTCTTGTTCCTCGATACGGACACCGCCCTGCGTGAGCACCCGGAGATCTTCAAGGAGTACTTCGGCACGATCATCCCGGTCGGCGACAACAAGTTCGCGTCCCTGAACACCGCCGTCTGGTCGGGCGGCTCGTTCGTCTACGTCCCCAAGGGCGTCCACGTCGAGATCCCGCTGCAGGCCTACTTCCGCATCAACACCGAGAACATGGGCCAGTTCGAGCGGACCCTGATCATCGCGGACGAGGACTCGTACGTGCACTACATCGAGGGCTGCACGGCCCCGATCTACACCTCGGACTCGCTGCACTCGGCCGTCGTGGAGATCGTGGTGAAGAAGGGCGCACGCGTCCGCTACACCACCATCCAGAACTGGTCGAACAATGTGTACAACCTCGTGACGAAGCGCGCGATCGCGCACGAGGGAGCCACCATGGAGTGGATCGACGGCAACATCGGCTCGAAGGTCACCATGAAGTACCCGGCGGTGTACCTGGTCGGCGAGCACGCCAAGGGTGAGACGCTCTCCATCGCCTTCGCCGGCGAGGGACAGCACCAGGACACGGGGTCGAAGATGGTGCACATCGCACCGAACACGAAGTCCTCGATCATCTCGAAGTCCGTCGCCCGTGGTGGTGGTCGAGCCGCCTATCGCGGCCTGGTCCAGGTACGCGACGGCGCCACCCACTCCGCGAACACCGTGCGCTGTGATGCGCTCCTGGTGGACACGATCTCGCGCTCGGACACGTACCCCTACGTGGACATCCGCGAGGACGACGTCACCATGGGCCACGAGGCCACCGTGTCCCGTGTGAGCGAGGAGCAGCTGTTCTACCTGATGTCCCGCGGCATGCCGGAGGACGAGGCCATGGCCATGATCGTGCGCGGCTTCATCGAGCCGATCTCCCGTGAGCTGCCCATGGAGTACGCGCTCGAACTGAACCGCCTGATCGAACTGCAGATGGAAGGGGCCGTGGGCTAGGAATGGCTGAGACAACTCAGACGGACATCACACCGGACACCCCGCTCGACGGCGAGACCGGTGCGCTCGACGAGAAGGCACGGCTCGGCTCGGCGACCGCGGGACGGGCGTCCATCGACGGTTTCACCGAGGAGGGCGAGCGCCTTCCCGGAGGAGACGACGGCACGGAGCAGCTCGGCCTGAAGAAGCACAGCCACGGCAACGCGCCCGTGATCCCCGAGGCCTCACGCGGCGAACGCCGCCGCTCGTTCGACCTCGCGGACTTCCCACCGCTCACGGGTCAGGAGGAGGACTGGCGGTTCACGCCGCTGGCGCGCCTGCGCGGTCTCCACACCACTGAGCTGACCGGTGCGGCGCCGCTGGTCGAGGTCACCGGCACCGGCAACGTCACGGTCGAGACCGTGGGCCGCGACGACGCGCGCCTGGGCAAGGCAGCGACGCCCGAGGACCGGGTCTCCGCCGCCGCCTGGAACGCCTTCTCCGAGGCCACCGTCATCACCGTCCCGCGAGACACCGTGGCCGACGGCGAGGTCATGGTGAGCATCGCCGGACGCAGCGTCGATCCCGCAGCCCAGTACATCCTCATCAGGGCGGAGCAGTTCTCCAAGGCCGTCGTCGTGCTCGATCACGGTGGCTCGGTGGCGCTGGCCCAGAATGTGGAGATCGTGGTCGAGGACGGGGCCGAGCTCACCGTCGTGAGCGTCCAGGACTGGGAGGACGACGCCGTGCACGTCTCCTCCCAGCAGGCCAGGATCGGCCGGGATGCGCGCTACAAGCATGTGGTCGTCAGTCTGGGCGGCGATCTGGTGCGCCTGACGCCGTCGTCCATCTTCTCCTCCACCGGAGCGGAGGTCGAGATGTACGGACTGTACTTCGCCGACGCCGGTCAGCACCTCGAGCAGAGGCTCCTGGTCGATCACGCCACCGCGAACTGCAAGTCCCGCGTCACGTACAAGGGTGCCCTGCAGGGCCAGGACGCGCACACGGTGTGGGTGGGCGATGTCCTGATCCGCAAGGCGGCCGAGGGGACCGACACGTACGAGACGAACCGCAATCTGCTCCTCACCGACGGCGCACGCTCGGATTCGGTCCCCAACCTGGAGATCGAGACGGGATTGATCGAGGGCGCCGGCCACGCCAGCGCCACCGGCCGGTTCGACGACGAGCACCTGTTCTACCTGATGGCCCGTGGCATTCCGGAGAAGGCGGCCCGACGCCTCGTGGTCCGCGGCTTCCTCACCGAGGTCATCCAGCAGATCAGGGTCCCCGCACTCGAGGAACGACTCTCCGAGTCCCTCGAACGCGAACTGGCAGCGGGCAACCTCTGATGTCGATGACACCACGCGGCGAGCTGATCTGCAGCGTCGACGACATCCAGGTCAAGCAGGCCCTGCGCGTGCTGATCGACGACTACCCGGTCGTCGTCGTACGTGACTCCGACGGCGGGATCCACGCGCTGGGCGACACGTGTTCCCACGCGGACATCTCGCTGTCCGAGGGCGAGGTCGAGGGCTGCGCGATCGAGTGCTGGGGTCACGGCTCCCAGTTCGATCTGCGCAGCGGCGCCCCGCTACAGCTCCCCGCATACGAGCCGGTCCCCGTTTTCGCACTCGAGATCCACGACAACGACGTGTACGTCGATGTCACCACGGTCACCAACGGAGCCCCCGCACCCCAGCTGGGGTGAGGGGAGCGCCCACCACCTTTGCCCATCGTCCGCCCAGCAGGCGGAGAGAGGACATCATGTCCACGCTTGAAATCAAGGATCTGCACGTCAGCATCGACACCGAGCAGGGGAACGTCCCCATCCTGCGGGGGGTCACGCTGACCATCAACACCGGCGAGACGCACGCCATCATGGGCCCCAACGGGTCGGGGAAGTCGACCCTGGCCTCCACCATCGCGGGGCACCCGCGGTACACCGTGGACAGCGGCTCGATCACGCTCGACGGGGAGGACGTGCTCTCGATGAGCGTCGACGAGCGCGCACGCGCCGGGCTCTTCCTGGCCATGCAGTACCCGGTCGAGGTCCCCGGCGTCACCATGACCAACTTCCTGCGTACCGCGAAGACGGCGCTGGACGGCGAGGCCCCGAGCCTGCGCCACTGGACCAAGGACGTCAAAAAGGCCATGGGCGAGCTGCGCATCGATGCCGACTTCGCCCAGCGCAACGTCAACGAGGGCTTCTCCGGTGGTGAGAAGAAGCGCGTCGAGATCCTGCAGCTCGAACTCTTCCACCCCCGGTTCGCCATCCTCGACGAGACCGATTCGGGTCTTGACGTCGACGCTCTGAAGGTCGTCTCGGAGGGCGTCAACAGAGAGCAGACCAAGGGCGAGATGGGCACCTTGCTCATCACCCACTACACGCGGATCCTGCGCTACATCAAGCCCGACTTCGTCCACGTGTTCGTCGCCGGACGCATCGCGGAACAGGGCGGTCCAGAACTCGCCGATCGGCTCGAGGAAGAGGGCTACGATCGTTTCACCGCGGTCGAGGCCTAGACCACGACGATTCCCGGTACAAACGATTCCCGGTACACCCGTACCGGACTGTGCGAAAGGAGATCCCCGATGAGTGATGTGCAAGAGGCACCGACGGCGCTGGACGACGTCGAGGAGGCGTTACGGGACGTGATCGACCCCGAGCTGGGTGTCAACATCGTCGACCTCGGCCTCCTCTACGGTCTGAACTACGCCGACGACGGCGCCCTGCTGATCGACATGACCCTCACCACGGCGGCCTGCCCGCTGACCGATGTGCTCGAGGAGCAGGTGGGTCAGGTCCTCGACGGCGTAGTCGACGAGTGGCGGCTCAACTGGGTATGGATGCCGCCGTGGGGGCCCGAGAAGATCACCGAGGACGGCCGCGACCAGATGCGCGCCCTCGGATTCAACATCTGAGGCCTCGGCCTCTGAGCAGTCCCCGGCCACAGGTCCGGCAGCAGGGCGGTTCCGGCAGCAGCCGGGACCGCCCTGTTCCTGTGTCCGCTGTGTTTGATGTGTCCGCTCAGGGCCGGTCGTCCCCGGGATCCGTCGACCTGCGTTCCTCTCCGTCGCTGTCACCGTCGCTGTCACCGTCGCTGTCACTGTCGCCGTCACCGAGGCCGCGGGCCGCCAGCGCCTCACCCGTGCGATGTGCGTAGGCCACCGCACCGAGGACCAGCGGCGTCACGACCACGCGCGGGTTCCGCTCGAGCCCGCGCGCCCGGGCGGCATCGCGGACGTCCAGGAACAGACCCGCGAGATACGGCAGGCTGCGGAGCATGATCGAGATGGCCAGGGCGAAGCGCTCCGGATCGGCGCCGACGCGTCGGAACGGGCGGACGAGTCTCACGACGCCGTCGAGCAGCTCCTGCGTTCTGGTGGTCAGGGTCAGTGCGCGTGCGGCGAGCAGGCACGCGGTGATCCCGCCGACCACGACGAATGCCCGGAGCCAGCCCTGCGCCAGGCCCTGGTAGAGGGCGAGGACCACCAGCACGGGAGCGGCGGGCAGGAGCATCCGCAGGATGCGGGCCGGTGAGAGCCGTGCGCCCAGCAGGAGCGCGCCGGAACTCGCGAGGAGCGCAACGGTGGTGGTCGACGGCGACCGCCACGCGATGACGACGACGGCGCACGCGAGCGAGGCGATCGCCTTCAGCGCCGTCGGCGTGCTGTACAGGAAGCCCCGACCGGGCTCGTACAGGCCCAGTGTGGCCCCGGAACCCCTCACGATCCCGCCGGGGTGCAGCCGGTGAGGTCACGGTAGCGGTCGACGGCGTCCACGGGTGGTCCGTCGAAGACGACCCTGCCGTCGTCGATCACGAGGGTACGGTCCGCGTCGAGTGCGAAGTCGAGATTGTGGGTCGTGAAGACGACCTGCTGGTCGAGACCGGCGATGAGGGAGCGTACGCGTGCGTCGTTGCGCAGATCCAGCAGCGTCGTCGGCTCGTCGGCGACGAGGACACGCGGCTCGACGGCGAGCACCACGGCCAGGGCCAGGATCTGCCGCTCGCCCCCGGAGAGATCGTAGGTGCTGCGATCGGCGAGGTGCTCGATGCCGAAGCGCCGCAGGATCTGACCGGCGCGTCGTCGGCGCTCGGCCTGCGACAGGCGCTGTGTCCGCAGCGACAGTTCCACGTCCTCGCGCCCGGTGGGCATTACGAGCTGGGAGAGGGGATCGGTGAAGACGAAACCGACGCTGCGCCGGACCGCCCGGCCCATGGTTGCCGTGTCGCTGCCGTGGACCGCGACCGAACCCTGCGTGGGCAGGAGAAGACCGTTGATGAGCCGCAGCAGCGTCGACTTGCCCGACCCGTTGGGCCCGATCACGCTCACGCGCTGTTCTGTCAGCGTGAGCTCCAACGGGTGGAGCAGGATCCGCCCCTCGGGGTGTGTGCGGACCGCGGCGGCCCGGAACTCGATCAAGGGACCTGTGATCGGGCGGACTGCCGCGGATGTCCCCCTGCCAGGAGCCGGGGGAACGCCCGATGCACCGATACGGCCAGAACCGCTGCGAGGACGTCCTTGACGACGTCGCCGGGAAGGTACACGACGTCGACCAGGATCGCCTCGCGCAGGGGCAGACCGGCATTGAGCATGAGGCCTGCGATCCCGAGCGGGTGGATGGTGAGCAGACTCGCCGCGAGGCAGGCCAGGAAGAGCAGTGGCACCCGGAACCGCGTGGCCCGGCGCAGCACACCGACGGCGAGGAAGCCCGCGACGCACGCGGCGAGGGGGAAGGCCAGTAGGTACCCGGCCGTCGGTCCGGCGAGGACGCCGAAGCCACCGCTGAAGCCGCTGAAGACGGGAAGCCCGATCAGCCCGATGACTAGATACAGCAGGACGGCGGCCGTCCCGCGTGCGGGCCCGAGGACGATCCCGGCGAGCAGGACACCGAGGGTCTGCAGGGTGATGGGGACCCCGAGCGGACCCACCGGGATACCGGGTACGATTGACAGGGCGGCGATGAGGGCGGCGAAGACGGCGACCAGCGACAGATCGGTGGCATCCCACCGTGTCCGCGTCGATCCTCGGCCCGTCCCGGCCCGTCCTGCGGCGCTCTTCTCGGCTGACTGCATGACACGCGCTCCTTCGAAGGGCTCCGGTTTCGTCGGTCGGCGGGCTCCTGTGGGATCTGCCCGGCCGCACCTGCTTCTGTACCGAGACTAGCGCCGGTCACCCTGGGATCTTTTGTGGGGTTCCTACAACAACGCCGACCTCGGCACCATCGAAAGGCCCAACCGTGATTAGCGTATCGAACCTTGAGTTGCGGGCCGGTGCCCGCCTGCTGATGGACGAGGTGTCCTTCCGCGTGGACAGGGGGGACAAGATCGGACTCGTCGGTCGCAACGGCGCCGGCAAGACCACCCTCACGAGGGTGCTCGCGGGCGAGGCACTTCCCGCGGGTGGTCTGGTGACCCGCTCCGGTGAGATCGGCTACCTGCCGCAGGATCCCCGCACACCGGACATGGACCAGCTCGCCCGCGACCGGATCCTCTCGGCGCGCAACCTCGACGCCGTCGTCACCGACCTGCGCCAGGCGCAGGACGACATGGCCAGTGAGAAGACCTCCGTCCGCAACAAGGCCATGGCGCGCTACGACCGCATCGAGGCGGCTTTCCTCGCCGGTGGTGGGTATGCGGCCGAGGCCGAGGCCGCCGCGATCTCCTCCAACCTGGCGCTGCCCGAGCGGATCCTCAATCAGCCCCTGAAGACATTGTCCGGTGGTCAGCGGCGTCGGGTGGAGCTGGCCCGCATCCTGTTCTCGGGCGCGGAGACGATGCTCCTCGACGAGCCCACCAACCACCTCGACGCCGACTCGATCACGTGGCTACGGGACTTCCTGAAGAACCACCAGGGCGGCCTGATCGTGATCAGCCACGACGTGGAGCTGCTCGAGGCCACGGTGAACAAGGTGTTCCAGCTCGATGCGAACCGGGCCACGATCGACATCTACAACATGGGCTGGAAGCGCTACCAGCTCCAGCGCGAGACGGATGAGCGGGCGCGAAAGCGTGAGCGCTCGAACGCGGAGAAGAAGGCGCAGGTCCTGATGGATCAGGCCAACCGGATGCGCGCCAAGGCGTCGAAGGCCGTGGCGGCACAGAACATGGCCAAGCGTGCGGAGCGGCTGCTGGGCGGGCTGGACGCCGTGCGCGCCTCCGACCGCGTGGCGGCCCTGCGCTTCCCCGAGCCGGCCCCGTGCGGCAAGACACCCATGACGGCGGAGGGCCTCAGCAAGGCCTACGGGTCACTGGAGATCTTCACCGACGTCGATCTCGCGATCGACCGCGGGTCCAAGGTGGTGATCCTCGGCCTCAACGGGGCCGGGAAGACCACGCTGCTGCGCATGCTCGCCGGGGTGGACGAGCCCGACACGGGCAAGGTCATCGCCGGCCACGGCCTGAAGGTGGGCTATTACGCGCAGGAGCACGAGACGCTGGACACCGATCGCAGTGTCCTGGAGAACATGAGGTCCTCCGCCCCGGACATGCAGGACGCCGAGGTGCGCGGCATCCTCGGGTCCTTCCTCTTCTCGGGCGACGACGTCGACAAGCCGGCCGGTGTGCTCTCGGGTGGGGAGAAGACCCGGCTGGCATTGGCGACCATCGTGGCGTCGTCGGCGAACGTCCTGCTGCTCGACGAGCCCACGAACAACCTCGATCCTGCCAGCCGCGCGGAGATCCTCGGTGCCCTGAAGAACTACAGCGGCGCGGTGGTCATGGTCAGCCACGACGAGGGCGCCGTCGATGCCCTCGATCCCGAGCGCGTCGTCATGCTGCCCGACGGCGTCGAGGACCTGTGGAACCAGGACTACCTCGAACTGGTCACGCTGGCCTAACGCTTCCCCACGCCCGGACCCTGCGCGTCGAGGATGGCGTCCTCCTCCTCCTCGGCGGAGGGCCGCCGCCGTCGTACCGTTTCCGCGGGAGCGGCGCCGTAGCGTTCGGCGTCACTGCGTCGCTGCTGCCGGGCAGCGTAGCCGAGGCCCACGAACGCCAGGACGCCGAAGGCGAACCACTGCAGCGCGTACGACAGATGGGGGCCCTCGTCGATGGAGGGTTTCGGAGCGGCGATCGGTGTCTGCGCCGCAGCCGGCCGTTCCAGGGCCAACAGCCCGTAGGCCGCTTCCTGCAGCGGATAGTCGAGGCCGTCGCCCAGGGATGGAAGATCTATCGAGGCCACCTGACCCTCGGGGGCACCGCGATTGACGGGGGGCTCGCCGGGCTTGATCCGCGCCGTGACCTCCACCTCTCCCGGTGGCGGCGCCGGAACCTGGTCCGGCCGGCCGGCCTCCGCGTTGCCGATGGGCAGCCACCCACGGTCGATGATCACCGCCGTTCCGTCCTCGAGCCTCAGCGGCGTGAGGACCTCGTACCCGGGCTGTCCGTTCAGGGGCCGGTTGCGGACGACCACTTGGTTGGCGAGATCATAGCGGCCCACGAACGTGACGGGCGTCCACTCCCGGGCCGGATCGAAGCTGTCCAGGAGTCTTGTGCCGGGCTCGTACTGCTCCGGGACCGCGTCGTAGTTCGCCTCGATGCGCTCGATGTTCTCGACGACTGCCTCGCGGCGTTCGAACTGCCAGCGGCCCAGGCCCACGCACCCGGCGGCGATCAGCATCACCAGCGCGAACCAACCGAGCCAGCGCGCGGAGAAGAGGAAGCGGTACACCTAGCGGGTCTCCATCGGCTGGCCGGCGACGAGGGGAAGAGTCTGCTTCCACAGACCACGCTCACCCAGATACTCCTCGAACCACACCCGATGATCCGTGCACGCAGCCCAGGCCTTCCGTCGCTCGGGGGTGTGGATCCGCGGGTTGTTCCACAGGAGCTGCCACTGCGCATCGGCGCGGCAACCCTTCCGGGAGCAGACGCGTTCGCCGTCATGCTGCCGCGGCGCACCGAACAGACCCAGACCCGCCGTCGTGGCGGGTCCGGGATCGGTCGACGACCCGGAGGCGGACGGGTCAGGCATCGGCGACCGTGCTGCCCGCAGTGGTCGTGCTGCCTGCAGTAGTGGTGGGGGAGGAGTGGGAGGGGTAGGGAACCGGGGCCTGATCATCGATGATCTCGCCGCTGAGGACGGTCGCGTCGTCGGAGGCGTCCGCGTCGCTGACCTTCGCCTCGAGTTCCCGCACCGGGGCGCGCTCGATCAGGGCGTCGCTGTGGCGGATGCTGCTGGTGTCGCTGCCACCGTTCGCGAGGATGACGGCGAAGTAGGGCAGGAAGACCGCGCCCGCAATCATGACCCATTGGAGCCAGAGATAGGGGACGACGAACACGAGGACGAAACACACGAGCCGGATCCCCATGGACACCGAGTACCGGATCATCCTGCTGCGCATCTCGTCGGTATGGGATTCACGAGCATCGGAGATGCTGTGGATGTCTGGGTTGTGCTTGGTTTGCTTACTCATCACACTCCAAGAAGACTCCCTCCATTATCTCACTCCCGGGCCCGTTCCAGAAGTCGAGGGATGCTTCGTTAGGATCGTCGGGACAGTTCGACTCGTGTCCTCCCGTCGACCGAGAGAACACCACGGACCGCCTTCGGCCCGCAGACAGAGGAGTTTCCCCTTGGCACCTGATGCACAGAGCAAGACGACGAGCGGTCGGAGTGTTCTGATCACCGGAGGCAACCGCGGAATCGGACTTGCTATCGCAAAGTTATTCGTAGCCAACGGCGACAGGGTTGCCATCACCTACCGAAAAGGTGACATTCCCGAGGGCGTGTTCGGCGTACAGGCCGATGTGACCAGTGAGGAGCAGATCGACGCGGCCTTCACCCGGGTCGAGGCGGAGCATGGTCCGGTGGAGGTCCTCGTGGCCAATGCAGGGATCACCCGGGATACGCTGCTCCTGCGGATGAGCGAGAGCGACTTCACCGACGTGATCGACACGAATCTCTCGGGTGCTTTCCGGGTTGTCAAGCGTGCCTCGCGCGGGATGATCCGGCTGAAGCGTGGGCGGATCATCCTGATCTCGAGTGTGACCGGACTGTACGGGGCGCCGGGCCAGATCAACTACTCCGCCTCGAAGGCAGGCCTCGTCGGGATGGCCCGTTCCATCACACGGGAACTGGGCTCCCGCGGGATCACGGCGAACGTCGTCGCGCCGGGGTTCATCGACACCGACATGACCGCCGAGCTGCCCGAGGACATACGTAAGAGCTATCTCGCCACCATTCCGGCCGGGCGCTTCGCCTCACCCGAGGAGGTCGCCGGTGTGGTGTCCTGGCTCGCAGGGGACGCGGCCGGTTACATCTCCGGCGCGGTCATCCCCGTCGACGGCGGGCTCGGCATGGGCCACTGAGGCCCTCCCGACCCACCTGCACGAGCCCACGCGCACGACCACCTGCACGGCACGACGGAACCATTCATCCCCACCACAAGGAGCAGCATGACCTCCCTCCAGGGCACCACAGCGATCGTCACCGGATCCTCTCGCGGCATCGGCGCCGACGTCGCCGGTCAACTCGCGGCGCAGGGAGCCGCCGTCGTCGTCAACTACCGGCAGAAGGCTCCGCGCGCCACGAAGGTGGTCACGGGGATCGAGGCCGCCGGGGGCAGAGCCGTTGCCGTCGGGGCGGATCTGACGACACCCGAGGGCCCTGCGGCGCTCGTCGACGCTGCCGTGTCGACCTTCGGCGGCCTGGACCTGCTGATCCTCAACGCCTCCGGTGGCATGGAGTCGGCGATGGGGGAGGACTACGCGCTGCGGCTGAACCGCGACGCGCAGGTGGCCATGCTCACCGCGGCCATCGAGGTCATGCCGCGGGGATCCCGCGTGGTCTTCATCACGAGTCACCAGGCGCACTTCGTGGAGAAGGTCGAGACCATGGAGGCCTACGAGCCGGTGGCGCGCAGCAAGCGCGCGGGCGAGGACGCCCTGCGGGCTCTGATCCCCGAGCTGGAGGCCAGGGGCATCTCGTTCGTGGTCGTCTCCGGCGACATGATCGAGGGCACCGTCACCGCCACCCTGCTGGACCGCGCCACCCCCGGTGCCATCGAGGCCCGGCGTCAGGAGGCCGGGCGGCTGTACTCGGTGGCCGAGTTCGCCACGGAGATCGTCAGGATGGCCACTGCCGATGTGCCCACCGGGCACACCGAGTACGTCGGCGGCGCGGAGGACTTCCTCGCCAAGAGCTGAGGCGCTCCTACAGACCCGACAGATGCCGGACGACGTCGAGATCGGGGAGATCCAGCGCCGCCCCGGCCGCCCGGCGGACGGCGGGCTTGGCATTGAACGCCACGCCGAGACCTGCCGCGGCCAGCATGTCGAGATCGTTCGCACCATCGCCCACGGCGAGTGTCGCGGCCAGCGGCACGCCCGCCCGGGCGGCCTCCCGCCGCAGCACCCGCTCCTTAGCACGGCGATCGACGACGGCGCCCGAGAGACGACCGGTCAGACGCCCGTCGACGATCTCCAGGTCGTTCGCCTCGGCGAAGGTGAGGCGGAGCCGGGCAGCGAGGGGTGCCAGGACCTGGGAGAAGCCCCCCGAGACGACGCCGACGGGGTGTCCGGCGTCGTGGTAGGCGTTCACGAGCGCCTCGGCGCCCTCGCTGAGCTCGATCCGGTCGACGACGTCGTCGATCACCGAGACCGGCAGGCCCTGCAGCGCGAGGACCCGCCGGTGCAGCGACCGGCTGAAGTCGATCTCGCCGCGCATCGCCGCCTCCGTCACCGCAGCGACCTCCGCCTCCCGGCCCGCGTGGGCGGCGAGCACGTCGATGACCTCCTGCTTGATGAGGGTCGAGTCCACGTCGAGGATGAGCAGCTTCGGTCCGGGGAGATGGACGGGTGCCGGGACGATCGCGGCACCGCTGCCCGTCGTCGAGCTCCACCTGGACAGCGCGGCCCGGATCGAGGTCACCGCAGCATCAGGGGTGAGCTCCAGGGTCAGGACGTCGAACGTCGGCTCCCGAGCCCGTGATACGTCGCTGACCCGGCCCGAGCCGCGCAGTGCCTCGACGAGCGAGGCGCGGTGTCCGTCGTCGAGCCGCCCCGCATACGCCACCACCCGGAGGTTCTCCGTCATCGATCCGTTCCTGTCCCGCCGTCCCGGCGTCGGCTGCTGCCGACCCGTGCTGCTGCCCGCGCGTGGGGTCCGCCGATTTCGCCACGGAGCCGGTCCTTAGCCTAGTGTCTAGGACCATGAGCGATGTTCTGGAACTGGCGGGAGTGAGCCTCGTCAGGGGTGGCAAGACGCTGCTCGACGGCATCGACTGGCAGGTCGGCGAGGGTGAGCGCTGGGTGGTCATGGGCCCCAACGGCGCGGGCAAGACCACTCTTCTGCAGCTCGCCGGCGCGAGATTGCATCCCACGAGCGGCATGGTGGGGATCCTCGACGAGGTCATGGGCGCCGTCGATGTCTTCGAGCTGCGCCCCCGGATCGGGCTCGCGTCGGCCGCACTCGCCGCCCAGGTCCCGGAGCAGGAGACCGTGCTCGACGTCGTCGTGACCGCCTCCTACGGAGTGACTGGCCGCTGGCGGGAGGAGTACGAACGCCTCGACGAGCGACGCGCCCTGCGGCTGCTCGACACCTGGGGGGTGTCCCGCTTCATGAGCAGGCCGTTCGGCTCGCTGAGCGAGGGCGAGCGCAAACGCGTGCAGATCGCCCGGGCGCTCATGGCCGATCCGGAACTGTTACTCCTGGATGAACCGGCTGCCGGTCTCGATCTCGCCGGCCGGGAGGACCTGATCCGGCGGCTCAGTGAGCTGGCGCGCGACGAGGCCGCCCCGGCGATGGTCCTGGTGACGCATCACCTGGAGGAGGTCCCGCCCGGCTTCACGCACGCGATGCTGCTGCGTGACGGCGTGGTGGTCTCCGCCGGAGCGCTGGGGGACGTGCTGACCGAGGAGCATCTCGGCGCCGCGTTCGACATCGAGCTGAGGGTCACCGAGGAGAACGGCCGCTACAGCGCCGTCGCCCGCGCGTGACCGGGCGGACCGGCGGGCGCCCGGCACCTCCGGCGAGCGACTGATGCCGCTGGTCGACCTCCCCGGTCCTGAGGACCAGCGTATCTCGGACTACCGCCGGCTCACCGATGTGCAGCTGCGCCTCGTGAAGGAACCCCGCGAGGGCCTCTATATCGCGGAGGGCCCGAAGGTCCTGCGGCGTGCGGTCGACGCCGGCCACGCGCCGCGGTCCTTCCTCCTCACCCGGTCCTGGATACCCTCTCTCGAAGACGTTCTCGACCGGTTCCCCGACGTCCCGGCGTTCGTCGCGTCCGAGGCCACGCTCGAGGCGATCACGGGGTTCCAGCTGCACCGCGGCGCTCTGGCGGCGATGCACCGACCGGCACCTCGCACCCTGTCCGGCGTCCTGGACTCCGCGCGGCGGGTCGCCGTGATCGAGGACATGATCGACCACACCAACCTCGGCGCGGTCTTCCGCTCGGCGGCAGCGCTCGGCGTCGACGCCGTCCTGCTCAGTCCGCGCAGCGCCGATCCGCTGTACCGCCGCGCGGTCCGGGTCAGTATGGGCGGTGTCTTCCAGGTGCCCTGGCTGAGGCTCACCTCCTGGCCGGACGACCTCGGGTACCTCCGCCGCGAGGGCTTCACCCTCGCCGCCCTGGGGCTCGGCGCCGAGGCCACACCCCTCGACGAGTTCGACGGGCGGGGGCCCGAGCGTCTGGCCCTGCTGCTCGGCACGGAGGGTGACGGGCTGAGCATCGGCGCCCTCGAGCGCGCCGACGTCACCCTGAGGATTCCCATGCATGCCGGAGTGGACTCGCTGAACGTGGCCGCCGCGGCCGCCGTCGCCTTCTGGCAGTGCCGCCCCTGACCCGTGGGAGCAGGCCGCTCTCGCGACCGGACCACCGTCTGCGCTAGTATGGACAGCTGGCCCTGTCGCCACCCTTTCAACCACCAGTGCCTGGCAAAATCCAGGCATCCAGAGAAGGTAGTCCCGTGAAGTCTGACATCCACCCCAAGTACCAGTCGATCGTGTTCCGCGATCTGGCCTCCGACAAGGCATTCCTGACGAAGTCGACGGCAGGATCGTCCAAGACCATCGAGTGGGAGGACGGTAACACGTACCCGCTCATCGAGGTCGAGATCTCCTCGGAGTCGCACCCGTTCTATACGGGCAAGCAGCGCATCATGGACTCCGCGGGTCGTGTGGAGCGCTTCAACGCGCGCTTCAAGGGCTTCGGCGGCAAGAAGTAGCCCAGCGACTACTCGGACGAGCGGCGTCGAGCGCCCCGTCCACGAGGAGAAGTCACGCCCGTGCGGCGTGGCTTCTCCCGTTTAACCCACCAGCATCACGATCGGCCCCCAGCAGGGGTCCATGGAGGAGAGCAGCGATGGCCCCGACAGATCAGACCGAGCACCTGCACGGCGAGTACAAGACACCGGGAGGCAAGCTCACCGCCGTCGATCTCTCGGTCCGCGACGGACGCCTCGCGGAGGTATCCGTCAACGGCGATTTCTTCCTCGAACCCGACGAGGCCCTGCTCGACATCAACGCGGCTCTCGAGGGGCTGCCCGCCGATACCGCTCCCGGCGAGCTGGCCGCGGCAGTCACGGCGCGCCTGGACCCGTCCGTCGTCCTCTTCGGATTCTCGGCCGTGGCCATCGCGACCGCTGTCCGCCGTGCCCTGGGCAGGGCATCGGGCTTCTCCGACCACCAGTGGGAGATCATTCCTCCCACGCCGCTGCCGACGGCGATGCACGTCGCCATGGACGAGGTGCTGACCCACGACGTCGGCGCCGGCCTGCGGAACCCGACACTGCGCTTCTGGGAGTGGGAGGCGCCGTCCGTGGTGATCGGCAGCTTCCAGTCCATGCGCAACGAGATCGACCCGGACGGCGCCGAGCGCCACGGGGTCACCGTGGTGCGAAGGATCAGTGGCGGCGGGGCGATGTTCATGGAGCACGGCAACGCCATCACGTACTCCCTCTACATCCCCCAGTCCCTCGTGGACGGCCTCAGCTTCGCCGACTCCTACCCGTTCCTCGACGCCTGGGTCATGGAGGCACTCGGGACACTCGGTATCGAGGCCTGGTACCAGCCGCTGAACGACATCGCGACGGGGATCGGCAAGATCGGTGGGGCCGCACAGAAGCGCCTGGCCGACGGCGGCATGCTGCACCACGTCACCATGAGCTACGACATCGACGCCGACAAGATGCTCGAGGTGCTGCGGATCGGTAAGGAGAAACTCTCCGACAAGGGTGCCGGGAGCGCCAAGAAGCGCGTGGACCCCCTGCGGCGCCAGACGGGCATCTCGCGCGAGGAGATCATCGACGTCATGACCGAGACGTTCCGCCGCCGCTACAGTGCCGTGGACGCAACGCTGTCGGCCGATGAACTGCGCCGTGCCGAGGAGCTCGTGGAGCAGAAGTTCGGCACCGACGAGTGGCTCTACCGCGTTCCCTGAGCCTGCGCCCGCAGTGAGCGCAGCAGGTGGTCGCGCTCCTCGACGATGATGCGGCGGAGGGCCGCAGGGGCGTCGGCGTTCCTGGTGAGCCAGGCGTCCGTGCGCACGACGACGGGATGGCTGCCAGGTGTGGATCCGAGATCCTGCCGGCGCGGGTAGAGACCGCGCACGATCCTGCTGGCCATCTCGATGCCGCGGGTGCCCCAGACCGTGCGGAGCATCTCGAAGTAAGGTTCTTCGTAGCTGACCAGCAGGTCCCGGGGCCCCAGTGCGAAGCCCTCGATCGCGGCGCTGAGCAGGGTGTTCGAGAGCTGGTCGTCGTGGACGGCTTCTTCCCAGGTGGCCTTCTTGAGGGCGGCGTCGGGGATAGCCGCTGAGGCGAGGGTGAACTCCGCCCGCCCCGATGCCGTCGCGTCCGCCTCCCGTTCGGCTTCGAGTTCGCCCGGGAGGATGCGACCCTGCGCGGCGAGCCCCTGGAGGAAGAGCCAACGCAGTTCGGCGTCCAGGCGCAGCCCGGGGACCGGTTCGCCGTCGAGTACCGCCCGCACGGCATCGGCCGACGTCGTGGCGCTGCGGGCCGCGAGCGCGAGTGCCCGCGCCCAGACGAGTTGCAGATCGGAACCGGGGTGCGCCGTGCGCAGCCCGTCGCTCAGACACGCGCCCAACCGGTCGTGGAGTTCGGGGCGCTGGGGGGCCGGCGCGAAGGTCTCGATCGCCGCGTGCGCGTTGGCCAGGAGGACCTGGAGAACTCCCACGTCCGTCTCTGCGGGAGCGGCGAGCAGTACGGCGCCGAGATAGGCGGGGACCGAAAGGCCCGCATCCCGTGTGCTCGACCACAGGGCGCCGAGGCACGTGGCCCTGGCCAGCGGATCCCGGAGCCGGTGCACCTTGCTCAGCAGCGTCGAGAGGGAGCGCTCGTCGAAGGAGATCCGGGCGTAGGTGAGATCGTCGTCGTTGACGAGGAGCAGATCCGGCTGGGTGCGGCCCACGAGTGCGGGGACCGGCGTCCTCGCGCCCTCGACCGTCACGGCCTCCGAGGACTCACGCACCAGCCAGCCATCGGCGTCGAAACGATACAGCCCCACCCGTATGCGGTGCGGGCGCGGCTGCTGCTCCCCGGTGACCGGGTCGGTGGCATCCTGGACGATCGCGACACCCGTGAGGCGACCGCCGTCGTCGACGGTGACCTCCGCCCGCAGCGACGGAACACCGGAGGTCAGCAGCCACGCCCTGGACCAGGCCGCGAGATCCTGGCCGGTGGCGTCGGTGAGGACCTCGAGGAGATCGGCGAGCGTGGTGTTCGCGTAGGCGTGCCTGGTGAAGTACTGACGCGCGGCGGAGAAGAAGGCGTCCCGGCCCACGTACGCCACGAGCTGCTTGAGCACCGAGGCACCCTTGGCGTAGGTGATGCCGTCGAAGTTCTGTTTCGCGGCCTCCAGATCCGGGATGTCCGCGACGATCGGGTGCGTCGTCGGGAGCTGGTCCTGCACGTAGGCCCAGGCCTTCCGGCGGTTCGCGAAGCTCACCCACGAGCTGCTCCAGCGCGTGGCCTCCGCCACGGCGAGCGAGCCCATGTAGTCGGCGAAGGATTCCTTCAGCCAGAGATCGTCCCACCAGGACATGGTCACCAGATCCCCGAACCACATGTGGGCCATCTCGTGCATGATCGTGGTAGCCCGCGCCTCGCGCTGCGCCTCGGTGGCTGCGGACCGGAAGAGGTAGTCCTCCGTGAAGGTCACCAGTCCGGGGTTCTCCATCGCACCCAGATTGTATTCGGGGACGAACGCCTGAGCGTACTTGCCGAAGGGGTAGGGGTAGTCGAAGACCTCGTGGAAGAAATCGAGCCCCCGCTTGGTGGTGTCGAAGTTCTCGGCCTCGTCGAGGGAGCTCCTGAGGGAGCGCCGGCAGTACAGGGCGAGGGGAACCTCGAGACCCTCAGCCTTGGTACCCGGCCTCCCGGTCCACGCATCGGCGACCCGATGGTACGGTCCGGCGAGCACGGTGGTGATGTAGGTGGAGATGCGCAGGGTCGGGGCGAAGCTCCAGCGGGAGACCGGGGTCGGGAACTCCTCCATGGCGACGACGTCGGCCTCGGCACCGTTGGAGGCGACCGTCCAGTCGCTGGGGGCCACGACAGCGAAGGTGAACGAGGCCTTCAGATCAGGTTGCTCGAAGCAGGCGAAGACGCGCCGTGCGTCCGCCGGCTCGTACTGCGTGTAGAGGTAGGTCTCCCCGTCCACCGGATCCACGAACCGGTGCAGGCCCTCGCCGCTGGTGCTGTAGCGGGCCAGTCCGCGGACCGTCACCGTGTTGTGCGCCGCCAGCCCGGGGAGTCTCACGCGGGCGCCGTCACTGGCCGTCGACGGATCGAGTGCTTCACCATTGAGCTCGACGCCGACGACGTCGCCGATGAAGTCGAGGAAGGTGCTGGCGCCGGGCTCGTTGCACGTGAAGACCACCGTGGTGGTGCTCGGGTAGGTCGTCTCGTCAGTGGTGCGAGCCCCCGAGAGGTCCAGGTCGACGCTGTAGCTCTCGGTCGCCAGCAGTGCCGAACGGGCGGAGGCCTCGTCCCGGCCCAGATTCTCGTTCTTCATCCGGTCATTCAACCATGCAGTCGCCGGCGTACCGTCTCAGCCCGGCTCCACGACCTGGCCCTTGCTGATGATCGTCAGTCCCGAGTCCGTCACGGCGAAACCGCGGCTGCGGTCCAGCTCGGCGTCCACGCCGATTCTGGCACCGGCGGGGATCCTGACGTTCTTGTCGATGATCGCGCGCCGCACCACGGCTCCGGCACCGACCTGGACCTTGTCGAGCAGGACACAGCCGGTCACCTCGGCGGCCTCGGCGATGAAGACGTCGGTGGCGAGCACGGAGGACTGCACGGCACCTCCCGAGACGACCACACCCGCCGAGACGATCGAGTCGTGTGCCTCGCCGGAGCGACCGGAGGCGCTGCGCACGAACTTCGCGGGCGGGGAGATGCTCTGGCGCGTGTAGATGGGCCACTTCAGGTTGTACAGATTGAACAGGGGCAGGGGGGAGATGAGATCCATGTTGGCGTCGTAGTACGAGTCCATCGTCCCGACGTCGCGCCAGTACTGGCGGTCACGGTCGGTGGAGCCGGGGATCTCGTTCAGCGTGAAGTCGTACACGGCGGCGTCGTTGCGCTCGACGAAGTACGGGATGATGTCCCCGCCCATGTCGTGCTTCGTGTCGAGCCGCGCGGCGTCCTCCTCGAGGGCCTTCAGGAGGGCCTCGGTGGTGAAGACGTAGTTGCCCATGGAGGCCAGGAAGCTGTCCGGGTCATCGGGTAGACCGGGAGTACTCGACGGCTTCTCGACGAAGGCTTTGATGCGTCCGCGGTCGGCAGGGTCCACCTCGATGACCCCGAACTGGTCGACGAGATTCATCGGCTGACGGACGGCGGCGACACTGACCGAGGCACCACTGTCGATATGTGCATCCACCATCTGCTCGAAGTCCATGCGGTACACGTGATCGGCGCCGATCACCACCACGATGTCCGGCTGGGCGTCGTGGATCAGATTCAGCGACTGGTAGATCGCGTTGGCGCTGCCGAGGAACCAGCTCTTGCCCCTGCGCTGCTGGGCGGGCACCGAGGCCACGTAGTTCTGCAGCAGGGTCGACATGCGCCACGTCTCGGACACGTGACGGTCGAGGCTGTGCGACTTGTACTGCGTGAGGACCACGATCTGCAGGTACCGGGAATTGACGAGATTCGACAGGGCGAAGTCGATGAGCCGGTAGCTGCCGGCGAAGGGGACGGCCGGTTTGGCCCTGTCCGCCGTCAGCGGCATCAGCCGTTTGCCCTCCCCGCCTGCCAGTACGACGGCGAGTACTTTCTTCGGTGCCACGTCGGCCTCCCGCTCTT
>JARIBG010000169.1 GCA_029257465.1 Arthrobacter sp.
TTGAGTTCGGATGCGGTCATGTTGACCGCCTCCTTCCACTCGGGCCAGATCTCGTCGAGATCGTGCGACGCAGCTGCCATCGATACGGCCTTTCCTAACACGTGGTGTGACGGGTCACAGGGGGCGATTTTTATGATGTTGCAATAGCTTAATCGTAAGCTGGCTGATAAACGTAGAGGGTAGGTCAACCAACATCTAAGGAGCTCTACATCATGGCAGGAAACCTTTTGGCACGATCGGCCCACGATCTGGGCGCCGCAGCCTGGTTCGGCGGAACGCTCATGGGCGCTGTCGGCCTGAACGGCGCAACCGCGAAGGCGAAGGATCCGAAGGAACGCACGCGTCTGTCCGCCCTCGGCTGGGCGAAGTGGACCCCGGTGCAGATCGCTGCATTCGCGGTTCACGGTATCGGCGGCCTCGGGCTCATCGGAGCCAACAAGGGACGCGTCAAGGGTCAGGACAGCGTCGGTTCCAACACCGTCTGGAAGTCCGTCGTGACCCTGTCAGGAATGGCACTGTCGCTGTACTCGGGCATCCTCGGCAAGAAGGTCGGCGAGCTCGCCCACGAGGGTGGTCAGGGAGTCACCGAGCCCCACGCCGGCGCGAGTGACGAACTCGCCAAGGCCCAGAAGCAGCTGAAGGTCGTTCAGTGGCTGCTGCCGGTCTTCAGCGGTGCCGTCATCGTCATGGGCGCCAAGCAGGGCGAGATGCAGCGTCCCGAGAACATCGTGAAGGGCCTGCTCAAGAAGTAGGACCTTCCGGTCCACGAGGCCCCTGCGGCCCGCTGTCGGCACCCATCGAGGTGTACGACGGCGGGATGCGGGGGCCTCGTCCGTTCCGGTCCCGTCACTGCATCGTGAAGGCCCGTGCCACCTGGCCGTGCACCGTCCGATTCCGGATCAGGGCTGACAGGACGGCATTGCGGGTCCGCATCACGACGGGGGGCAACGGCCTGCCGAGCGCCATGTTGAGATGGGCCTTCCGGCGTGCCAGGGCCGCCTGGCGTCTGCGCTCCCTCTCGTACTCGCTGAGCCGCGCAGCGACATCCTCACCGTGCTGCAGCGACGCCGCGATGATGGGGACGAGTCGCTCGGCGTCCAGCCACCCGAGGTTCATCCCCTGCCCGCCGATCGGGGAGACCTCATGGGCGGCGTCGCCGACCAGCACGGTGCGTCCTGCGACGAACCGATCGGCGAGCCGGGAGCGCACCTCGAAGGCGCTGATCATCGAATTGGTCGTGTGATCGACGGCGACCCCCGTCCGTTCGCGGACCAGGGCGGCGAGATGCTCCACAGTCGGTCTTTCCACCGGTGACCCGACCCGGACCACCCAGCGGCGGAGCCCGCCGGGGAGGGGGAAGGATTCCACGATCCCGCCGCTCTCCAGGTACAGGACGGCGTCGTCGCCGTCGTGCGTGTCGTCCCGGAAGTCGCCCATCACGTAGCAGTCCGGATAGCGGTGCGGGCGTGCCCGGATCCCGGCGTCGTCCCTCACCGAGCTGCGAGCGCCGTCGGCGGCCACGATCAGTCTGGCCTCGAGGACGGCGTCCTCGCCCTGGGTCCTCGTCACGGCCAGGATCCGATCGCCGGCGTCGTTCGTGGTCACCAGCGACACGCCGCGCCTGAGGGTGCCGGGGAACTCCTGCTCGAGCCGGTGTTCGAGGATCTCCTCCGTCGTGGCCTGCGGGACGGCGAGGACGTACTGCTCCCTGCCCGGCAGCGCCGAGAAGGAGAGGGTTCCCACATGCCGTCCGTCGCTCCGGGCAATGCCCTGCCGGATGAGCACCCCGCGCTGACGGAGCTCGTCGGCTACCCCGGCCGAGTCCAGTGCGCGCAGGGCCGGCGGGTGGATGCCGATGGCGCGGGAGTGGGTGCCGCGCTCGGTGCGGCGCTCGAGGACGACGACGTCGAGCCCTTCCCGGCGCAGGAGCAGCGCCGTGTACAGTCCCACGGGGCCGCCCCCGACGACGATCACGTCATGCATGATCGGCGTCCCCCTGTGCAGAGGCCCTTGCGCCGGGGCGCTCGAGTACGAGGAGATTGATGAAGGGCACCCGGGTGCGGACCTCCCATGTGTCCCGACCGGTGACCGCCGTGCGCAGTTCGTCCGGGGTGTAACTGCGGCGGATGGACGTGAGGCCGTCCTCACGGATGAAGGACCCCGGAAGCGGCAGCGTCCCCACCGAGAACAGCGCGTAGCCCGCCGGGTGCCGGGCGATGTCGCTGTGGACCGCCACCCGGCGTGCCAGCTGTTCCGAGTCGTCGAGGAGACCGTTGAACTCGTCGGCGTCGAGGTGATGGAGCACATGGTTGGACACCACGGCGTCGAACGTGCTCCCCTCGGCCACGAGCTCCGAACTCAAGGCCCGACGGAAGGTGAGCCCGGGCAGCGGCGGCAACCGGGTCGCGTACGCGTGGGCCCGCTCGTCGGGGTCGATCGCCGTCACCTCGAGGTCGAAGCCGTCGAGCCGCGCCCACCGGGCCAGGGCCCGTGGCACGTCACCGCCGCCGGAGCCGACATCGAGCAGGGTGTTCACGCGATCCCGCGAGAACGTGGGGCGGAGCAGGGACGTGTACGTGCCACGCCATCCCGAGACGACGGCGTTGACGAGCCCGAACTGCGCATAGGTCCGGTCGAGTCTGTCGAGATCGCAGTCGGGTCGGTCCATCTCCTCGATGGCGTCGGTGTCCCGCCGGGCGAGGAAGCCCGCTGGCCTCATGCGCCTGCGTTCGTCAGGATCGGCTCGAGGTCGGCGGGTACCGCAGCGTCGTCGTCCGTTGCCCCGGTCTTCTCCGATGCATTGGCGGTCGTCTCGGCGCCGGCCTCGGCCGAGCGTGCCCCGATCCGCGTGAGCAGGGCCGTCTCGACGGTCAGTCCGGGGCCGAACGCCATGGAGCAGATCCGATCGTTCCCGTCCGAGGCAGGCTGTTCCATGATGTTCTTGAGCACGAACATGACGGTCGCGCTGCTCATGTTGCCGTAGTCACGCAGTGTCTCTCGCGCGGGGACGAGCTGTTCGGTGGTCAGCCCGAGTTTCGCCTCCACCTTGTCGAGGATGCTGCGGCCGCCGGGGTGGATGGCCCAGTGCTCGATGTCCGTGTACTCGAGGCCCTGCAGGGAATCATCATGAGCCAGCAGGGGTTCGAGGGCGCCGATGATGTGCTCGTCGATGATGTGGGGGACGTACGTTCCCAGGACCATCTCGAAGCCCTCGTCGCCGATGTTCCAGGCCATCGATTCCTCGCCCACGGGGGTGAGGACCGTCTCGAAGTGATCGAGGGTGAGCGCCGGAGCTTCCACGGGGAGATCGCGGGCCGAGATGATCGCTGCAGCGGCGCCGTCGGCGAACAGCGACGACCCCACGATGGTGTCGGGATTGTTCGACGAGCGCACATGCAGGGAGCACAGTTCGGCGGAGACCACGAGGACGACGGCGTCGGGATCGGCGTCGCAGAAGGCTTTGGCCGCGCGTAGGGCGGGGAAAGCGGCGTAGCAGCCCATGAATCCGAGGTGGTACCGCTGCACGGCCGGATCGAGATCGAGCGCACGAACGATCTTGTAGTCCGGACCGGGAGCGAAAAAGCCTGTGCAGGACACCGTCACCACGTGGGTGACATCCGCGGCCTCGATGCCCGCGGCGGCGTCGAGGGCTTTGCGGGCCGCCTCGACGAAGAGTTTCGTGCCCTCCTGGGCGTAGAGCTCGTTGCGGGTCTTGGTGCTCGGCGTCAGGATCTGCATCTGTTTCTGGTCGAAGAAGACCGGGTTGTCGAACGCCTTCTCGACGGTGAGCTCCTCCAGTGCGGTGTAGCGGGTCTCGATCCCGGAGGAGTCGAAGGCGGCACCCACGAGGCGTCGGCCGAGCCGGGTGAGATCCGGCTGCGCCGCGAACACGTCTCGAACCTGCGGCTGAACCATGATGGTGTCGGGTACAGCTGTTTCGAGGGCTCTCAGGATCACTGTCATATATCCATTACTAGAGGATCGACCCACCAAACACAACGACAGTAGAATCCTCGGCTTTGTCGGCACCATCGAGGACGTGGGTCTACGGGTTCCCTGCGGACTATATGGGATCCGCACCAAGCCTGAGCATGCAGTGTGCCGAATCACAGCTACCATCGCCGGCGGGCTCGCCGTCCGGCCGACTCGGACGGATCTATCGTGAGACTCCTGATCACCTCATCACACCGGCGCAGCGCCGGCCTGTTGTTCGTCGCGTTCAGCGCCTGCCTGGCACTTGCCGGCTGCGGGGCCGCGGAGGATGATCCCCTGGGGGTCAACAGCGCAGGCAAGACCTCTGCCGAGGTCGCAGTCAATGGGACCAAGACTGATCCGGTCGGGTCAGGTGTGAGCGAGGACCCCCTCAATGTGGGCGCCGACGGCGCTGCCCTCTGCGGGGTGCAACCCAAGGACAGCCGACTGAGCTACACCGTGATGCTGCACAATCCCACCCTGGAGACGTTCACGTTCGGAGAGATGGCGCTCGGTGACCCCGAGGACCTGACGGTGCTCTCCGCCAAGGTGCAGACCGCCAATCGCGAGGGCCATCACCACGGCGGAGCCGCGAAGGGCGGACATGATGCGCACGCCGCAGCCCCGACGCCGACCAAGGCTCCGGAGCCCATAGGCCCACCCGTCGAGGCCGAGGGCTTCGAGTTGGAGCCCGATGCCCATGTGAACATCATCGTCACCGTCGAGCTCGCCGAGGGCGCCTCACACGGTCATGCCGAGAACATCGTCGTCGCCTTCTCGAGTGCCGAGCGTGAGTACGCGGTGCCTCATCCGCTGACGATCGACGTCGACGCCGCCTCCTGCACCTGATCGGCTCTTGCGGCCCGGTAACGACAGAACCCCCGTCCAGCAAAGGACGGGGGTTCTGTCGCTCGTCGGCAGTGCCGACGAGGTGGGGTGGGACTAGGCCGGGAGGTTCAGCATGTGACCGGCGTAGATCAGGTTGGGATCGACGATGGTATCGGTGTTCGCGGCGTACAGTGTCTGCCAGCCGCCGACGACGCCGAGGTGCTGGGCGAGCTCGCTGAGCGTGTCGCCGTACTGGATCAGGTAGGTCTCGCCGCTCAGGACGACAGGTGCTGCAACAGGAGCCTGGACGACCGGTGCCTGGACGACCGGTGCTGCAACAGGAGCCTGGACGACCGGTGCTGCGACGGGGGCCTCGACCGGTGCGGCGACGGGCGCCTGCGCTACAGGTGCCTGGACGGGGGCCTGAACGACCGGCGCCGGGGCAACGGGTGCCTGGACGACCGGTGCCTGGACGACCGGCGCAGGGGCAACGGGTGCCTGGACGACCGGTGCCTGAGCTACGGACGCCTGGCCGACCGGTGCCTGAGCTACGGACGCCTGGCCGAAGGAGACGGCACCGGGCTCTGCTGTACTGCTGAGGCTGAGCTTGGCCGAGCAGGCGGGCCATGCGCCCCAGCCCTGGCCCTCGAGGACATTCTCCGCAACGGCGATCTGCTGCTCGCGGGTAGCGTCCTGCGGGTTACCCTGGCCGCCGAAGGCGTCCCAGGTGGACTTCTGGAACTGCAGTCCGCCGGAGAAACCATTGCCGGTGTTGATGTCCCACTGGCCATTGCTCTCGCACCCGGCGAGGGCATCCCAGTCGCTTCCAGGGACAGCATTCGCTGTTCCGGCGGCGGAGCCGAGGGCGAGTCCGGTGAGGGCGATCGCTGCGAAGCCGCGGCGCGCAGTCGTGCTGAAGGTCTTGGTGTTCATGAGGATACGATGCTCCGAAAGGCCACCCGCACTAG
>JARIBG010000173.1 GCA_029257465.1 Arthrobacter sp.
CGGACCGCCGAGATGGCGCGGTCCACCTGGGCGCGCGCCCGGTCCAGGTCTGTCCCGTAGACGAAGACGAGGTTGACGGTCGAGACGCTGGTACGTGAGGTCGACGACGACGACTCGAGGCCCTCGACACCGCTCAGGGCGGCCTCGAGGGGTTCACTCACCTGTTGGTCGAGATACTCCGGTGATGCCCCGGTCACCGTGGAGAGCACCGTGATCTGCGGGAACTCCAGAGACGGGATGAGTTCCTGCTTCAGCGACCCGAGCGTGATGAAGCCGAAGACCGAGGCCAGGATGGTGATGAGCGCTATGAGGGCGCGGTTGGCAAGGGAGAGCTGAGCCAGACGGAACAAGTGGAACCTGCCTTAGGTGCGAACGGTGGCCTGGCCGGCTCCGCCGCCTGCTACTTGAGTTTGAGGACCGAATCGGTCAGCGACTGGACCTCTGCGGCCAGACCTGGATTCTCGTTGAGCTTGACGCCGTACCCGGGGAGCATCTCCTTGAGCTTCGGCTCCCAGGCGGAGAAGTTGCCGGGGAAGCAGCGCTTGAGCAGTTCCACCATGATCGGTGCAGCCGTGGAGGCTCCCGGAGAGGCGCCCAGCAGGGCCCCCACCGAACCGTCGGAGGAGGTGATGACCTCCGTACCGAACTGCAGGATGCCGCCCTTCTTGGGCGCCTTCTTGATGACCTGTACACGCTGGCCGGCAGAGATCAGTTCCCAGCGATCACCATCGGCGGACGGGAGGAATTCGTTCAGCGCCTCGTTCTTGGCGTCGCGGCTCTTCAGGACCTCGGTGACGAGGTACTTCGTGAGGGCCAGATTGTCCTTGGCCACCGCGAGCATCGGGACGAGATTCGACGGGCGGATGGACGTCGGCAGATCCAGGTAGGAGCCCTCCTTGAGGAACTTCGTGGAGAAGCCGGCGTAGGGCCCGAAGAGCAGCGAGCGCTCACCCTTCACGAAGCGGGTGTCAAGATGCGGGACGGACATCGGGGGAGCGCCGACGGACGCCTGCCCGTAGACCTTCGCATCGTGCTGATCGACGATCTCGGGATCGGTGCAGCGGAGGAACTGACCCGAGACCGGGAACCCGGCGAAACCCCTGCCCTCGGGGATGCCGCTGCGCTGCAGGAGATGGAGCGCACCGCCACCGGCACCGATGAAGATGAACTTCGTGGTGACCGTGGTGGTCTCAGCCGAGGCCCTGTCCTTGACCTTGACGTCCCAGCGGCCGTCGGAGGCGCGTTCGACGTCGAGCACGTCGAATCCGAAGTGCAGGTCGACACCGGTTCCCTCGAGGTAGCTGGTCAGCTGGCGGGTGAGGGAGCCGAAGTCGACGTCGGTACCTCCTTCGACGCGGGAGGCGGCCACGGGCTGGGACGGGTTGCGGCCCTTCATCAGCAGTGGGGTCCAGCCGGCGATGGTGTCCTGGTCCTCGCTGAACTCCATGGAGCTGAAGAGCGGTTGCGGCTTGAGGGCCTCATGACGCCGACGCAGGTAGTCGGCGTTCGCCTGACCCCAGACGAAGCTCATGTGGGGGACCTGGTTGATGAAGGTGCGCGGATCACCCACGTGTCCCTCGGAGACCATGTGGGTCCAGAACTGACGCGAGACCTGGAACTGCTCGTTGATGGCCACGGCCTTGGCAGGATCCACGGAGCCGTCGGGCCCGGCGGGCGAGTAGTTCAGCTCGCAGAGCGCCGAATGCCCTGTACCGGCGTTGTTCCAGGGGTCGGAGCTCTCGAGACCCACGACGTCGAGCCGTTCGAACAGGGAGATGTTCCACTCGGGCTGCAGCTGACGGAGGAAGGATCCGAGCGTGGCGCTCATGATCCCACCACCGATCAGGACGACGTCGGTGGTCCTGGCGGGTGTGCCCTGTTTGTTCTTGATCAACGGTGTCTCCAGACGCGAGGTACTAGCAGACAAAGCGTAGCGTCTGGTGGTGACCTTCTATAAATTATGGTGTGCCTCCGTCGAGGAGCCGTGCGGGGTTCATCCGAAGGGGGTCCGGTCCGGTTCCACATCGGCGAGATCGATGCGATTGAAGACCTCGTGCATCAGGGGGCTCACGGGATAGCTCAGCACGCGCGGGCTCATGGCCAGGGCGGAGATGGGCAGTGCCAACGGCACGGCCGGAAGCCGGTCCGAGAGCTGGGAGCTGATGTCCGCGTAGGCGTCGGCGCGCTCCTGCCCGGCGGGGAGACTGCGTGCCCGGATGATCTTGCTGACCAGTTGCGGATCGTCGTAGGCGAACTCGTCGTTGTAGCCGCCGAAGAGGGACCCGATGAAGTTGTCCGGATCCTGATAGGTTCCGCTCCAGCCCAGGAGGTGGAAGGCCCTGTCACCGGGTTGCTGGACGGCATCGACGTAGCCCTCGCTCCAGTCGATGGGGACGGGCCTGATGTTGAAGCCCGCGGCGACGAGTTGGCGGCTCAGTTCGGCGTACGTCTTCTCGGGTGAGGGCAGATACGGACGGGAAACGTTGCGCGGGTAGTAGAAGGGGAGCTCCCGCCCGTCGTAGCCCGCTTCCTTCAGAAGCTTCCTGGCCCGTGCGGGGTCGTATCCGTAGTCGGTCACCGTCTCGTTGCCGATCCCCAGTTTCTCCGGGAGGAACTGGCGGGCCGACTTCGTTCCCTCCAGGAACCGTCCCTCGATGAGCGCGGACTTGTCGATGGCGTGGGCGACCGCCTGCCGGAAGAGGGGGTCGTCGACACCGGGGAAGTCCTGGTTCATCCCGAGGTACAGCACGGAGTAGGGGTCACGCTGCAGGAACTGCAGGCCGTTCCGGGCGAGGTCGACGGCGCTGTCCACGGAGACGAAGTCGTACCCGTCGATCCGGCCCGCGGTGAGGGCTCGCGCGCGGGACCCCGCATCGGCGATGGTGGTGAAGACCACGTGGTCCACGTCGCCGTGCTCTCCCCAGTAGTCGTCGAAGGAGTCGAGCTGCACCTCCCCGGATTCCCAGCTGACCAGCTCGAACGGACCCGTGCCGATGGGAGCTTTCGCGAACCGGGCACCGTTTCTGCTCAGCTTGCCGGCCCCGTCCGCTGCGAGGGCGGCAGGGGAACCGATCGCGAAGGCCGGGGCGGCCAGTGCCGGGACCAGGGAGGTCATCCGGCGGGAGAGCTGCAGCGTGAGAGTGTACCGGGAGGACACCGTGCAGCCCTCGTAGAGGCTGAGGTCGGGCTGGTCCGAGAATGCCCTGAACACGTTCTCGAACGGCAGGCGCGGGGTGTCCTGCTGCGCGGCGGGTGGAAGGGAGTACCAGCGTTCGAAGTTCGCACACACGGCCGCGGCGTCGAAGGGTTGCCCGTCCTGGAACAGAACGTCCTCGCGCAGCGTGAACTCGTAGGTGCGTCCATCGTCGCTCTCCTCCCAGGACTCGGCGAGGAGGGGCGTGGGCTCGGATGTGAGTGGATCGATGCCCACCAGGGTCTCCATCACCTGGCGCGTCACCCGGTACGACTCCGTGTCGTTGGCGAGCGCCGGGTCGAGCGTCTGGGGGTCGGCGGCCGCTCCGAAAGTGAAGGTCGCGAGATCGACCGTGACCGAACTGCTGCTGAGGGGTTGGGGTGCCGGATCGTCCGCGGTGCACGAGGTGAGCATCAGAGCGGCGGCCAGTGCGACCACGAGTGAGCGTCTGCCGGACGCCGCACTGGTGCGACGAGGGCTACGCCCGGCAGCGTTGTTCACAGGCGGATCTCCGATAGGAAGGGATGAAGACTTCAGTGTAGGTGATGGGACTGTCCGTCCTCCTGTCCGTCCTCCTGTTCACTGGCCACGCGTCGGCCGGGAACAGAAGAGCGGACCCCCTCACCGGAAGGGGTGAGAGGGTCCGCCCGGTATCCCTGGAACATGTTAGAGGTGTGTGCCAGGGAGATCTGTGGGAAGAACGGCTAGTTGGCGGGTGGCATCATGACCGTGTCGATCAGGTACACGACGCCGTTGGAGGTCTGGACTCCTCCGCAGATCACACTGGCACCATTGACCATGAGGTCGTCTCCCGAGCCGGTGACCTCGAGATCCTCGCCCTGGAGCGTGGTCTGGGTGGTTCCCTCGATGTCGGCGGGCTGCATCTTGCCCTCGACGACGTGGTAGGTGAGGATGCTGTTCAGAGTCTCGGTGTCCGTCTTGAGGCCCTCGACGGTGTCGGCGGGCAGTGCCTCGAAGGCCGTGTCCACCGGCGCGAAGACGGTGAACTCGCCGCCGTTGAGGGTGTCGACGAGATCGACATCAGGATTGAGCTCGCCGGAGATGGCGGCCGTGAGCTGGGTCAGCATCGGGTTGTTCGAGGCAGCAGTGGCCACCGGAGACAGTGCCATCCCGGCCACTGATCCGTCGCCGTCGGGCACCTGCGCCGAATAGTCCTCGCACCCGGCGCCGACCAGGTTGGCGGTGGGATCCATCATGGCGTCGGCGGACGCGGAGGGCTCCATGGTCGCCATGCTGCTCTCGGTCGCCATGCTGCTCTCAGGCGCCATGCTGGTCTCACTGGCCATGCTGCTCTCGGCGGCCATGCTGGTCTCGCTGGTCTCGGACGCAGCGTCGTCGCCGGCGCAGCCCGCGAGACCGAGCATGGAAACGGCAGCGATGCCGAGGATCGAGAGATTCCTGCGCTTGGTGATGATCATGAGCTTCTCCTTGGATACGACCCGGCGACTGCCTGCGGTCTGGAACGTGCGGTGGAACACACCGTGTCGATGTCTCACAGCTCATTCGGGCGGCCGGTGGGGGTGGATGGGTGCGGTGAGGAGAAAAGACCAGAATTCCCAGGTGCGCTCCGGTGCTGGCAGGTAGTGGCTACTCGTGCCACAGTGACGGGGCCCGACCTAACGTACGTCCATGACAGATTCCAGGACCATGACCGCCCCTCGTGCCACGTCTACGGAGCACCGGTGCCAGTGCTGCGGGGAGGAGTCAGAGACGCTGTTCTGCGACGAGTGCGGGACCGGCCATACGCAGTGCTGACCCGGGTCCTGGCGCGACCAGGGGTCAAGACGGCGTCGATCCGCTGCGGCGTCGTGGCCGGCGTGCCGTTCCCTGTGCGCAAGAGGGGACTTGAACCCCCACGTCCGAAGACACTGGAACCTAAATCCAGCGCGTCTGCCAATTCCGCCACTCGCGCGCGAACGCTTGCTGCTCAGATGCGTCCCTGCTGCAACTCTAGCGCCACCGCCCGTCCTTCCGGCGCACCGATCCCTATCGGTCGATCCCGAGATCCCGCCGGAGCTTCGCGACGTGGCCGGTGGCCTTCACGTTGTACTGGGCGAGCGAGACCTTCCCCTCGGCGTCGAGCACGACGGTGGAGCGGATGAGTCCGTCGTAGGTCCTGCCGTAATTCTTCTTCTCTCCCCAGGCGCCGTAGGCTTCCGCGACGGCGTGGTCCTCGTCGGAGAGCAGGGGGAAGGTCAGCGCCTCCTGCTCGGCGAATGCCGCAAGCTTTTGCACCGGATCCGGGGAGATGCCCAGCACCGTGAAGCCTGCGGCGCCGAGTGAGGCCAGATTGTCGCGGAAGTCGCAAGCCTGGGTGGTGCACCCCGGTGTGGCGGCCGCCGGGTAGAAGTACACGATGACCTCCCTGCCCCTGTACGACGACAGGCTCACGGGGGTGCCCTCGGCGTCGGCGAGGGTGAAGTCCGGGGCCACGGTACCCGGTTCGAGCTGCTGCGTCATGCGTCCTCCTGGTCATCGGGGGGGTCACCTCCGCGCCGGTGCACCCTCCGGAGTGGAGGTGGATGGCTGCAGGAACCGGGGTACAGCCTAGCTATCATGGAGCTCGGATCGGGCACCCGGGGCTGCACGTCCGGACGAGAGAGGGGTGCCATGCGCGATCTGGATCAATGGTCCACGAGTCGTCTGCTGACGACGGCGGCGCGTCTGGTGGAGCAGGCGTGGAGGGAGCGGCTGGTCCAGCTCGGCGTCACCGATGCCGACGTGATCGCACTGGGGGTCCTCGCGGAGCAGGGCGGGATGACGCAGGCGAGTCTTGCCCAGTGGGTCAGGGTGCAGGGCCAGAGCATGGACGGGATCCTGTCCCATCTCGAATCGAGAGGCTGCGTGCTGCGGGAACTGGCTGGGTCGGAGAGGACGCAGGGCTCGCCGTCGGTGTCCATCTCCGCCATCGGGCGCCGGGTGCTCGACGACGCCGATGACATCGAACGGACCCTCGTGGCCGGAGGCGCCCTCGTGGCGGACGAACTGCGGCAGCACCTGACCGGTATCGTCAGCGAACTGGGCGGCCCGGAGCGGACCCGGGACCTCGCCGGCAGCGACGCCGACCCGGAAGCTGTGCCCGAGGCACCGGCGGATCGCACGTCCCTATAGCTTCCCGGCGGTGGAAAGGGAACTCGGGAGTGCGAAGCGTGCGGACCGGGCGGTAGAAGTTGCTTTGTCACCGCGCTGCTGTTGTGTTGGGAGAAGTGAATGTCCCCCCGACGACGGAGAACAGTATGCACGGCCCCGCCGCCTCCCCAGCACCGGACGACGCCGTGGACCTGTCCGCCGTCGGGCCGCCTCCCCTCGGTACCACCACGGCCAGACGCCCCGGAGCGGATCTGACAGCGGCGTTGCAGGACGACATCGCCCTGCGGCACCTGGACATCGCCGAATCCGTTGCACGCTCCTTCGCGTCATCCGGACCCGAGGCCTCGGACATCCGGCAGGTCGCCTACCTCGGACTCATCAAGGCCGTGCAGCGGTACGAGCCGGCACGCGGGGTGCCGTTCGCGTCCTTCGCCGTACCGACGATCAGCGGTGAGATCAAGCGGTACCTGCGCGACTCGTGCTGGGTGATCCGGCCGCCGAGGCAGGTCCAGGATCTGCGCACCGAGATCGCCAGGGCCGCCCCCGCCATGGCGCAGCGGCTCGGCCGGGAAGCGACCGCCCATGAACTGGGGCTCGAACTGGGCTGGCCCGAAGCCAAGATCCTCGAGGCGCAGGCATCCCAGTCCAGCCTCCGGCCCGAGTCCCTCGACGCGCCCGACGGAGCGGGCTGGTCCGATACCCTCGCGGCCGAGTCCTCCGGGACGGAGCGCAGCGACGACATGATCTCGCTGCGGGGCGCGGTGAACGGGCTGGAGCAGAGCGAGAAGGAGCTGCTGTACCGCCGCTACTTCATGGAACAGACCCAGCAGGTGATCGCCGACTCGCTGGGGATGTCGCAGATGCAGGTCTCGCGCGCCTTGGCTCGGATTCTCGTGAAACTGCAGAAGAAGCTGCTCGCCGCCCCGGCGCAGGAGGGCCCTGCAGCGGGGGCCGTCCAGCGGGTGCGCGGCATCGGGACGGCGCGGCGGGTGGTGTAGCTCTACTCCACCCCGTGATCCGCGGCTGCCGCGAGTACCTGGTCCACGGTGACGGCCAGCAGAGCAGGATCAGGCGTCGGCGAGAAGGTTTCCCCGACGCGCACCGAGGGATCCGTCAGGACGGTGTGAGGACCCGGCGGCGGTCCCCACTCGGACGGCGGCGCCGGACCGAACAACACGACCGACGGACGTGCGTATGCCGACGCGAGATGTGCGGCACCCGTATCGGCCGAGATGACCAGGGCTGCGCCGGAGATCAGCCCCGCGAACTCGTCGAGCGGTAGCGTTCCCGCAGCCACCGTGTCCTCCGCCAGACCCGCGGCGTCGGCGACGGCCAGCGCCCGCGGTCGTTCCTTCTCACTCCCGGTGAACAGGATCCGATGCCCGGAGGCCGCGAGGCTGCGGGCCACTTCCGCGAAGCGCTCGACGGGCCACAGCCGGCTCCCGTACGCGGCTCCTACATGCACGACGACGGCGTCCGGAGCCGGGCTGCCGCCGCTGGGTACCCGGATCCGGCAGTCCAGCGGATCGGCCGGCGCTCCGTGCCAGGAGACCAGGGACGCCCAGCGCTCGCGCTCGAGGGCGCCGTCGCGCCACGCAGGGCCCTCCCACCCGGGCGAGCAGTGACCCATCCGCCGGTTCGCATCGATCTCCTCGAGCCGTCCCCGGCTCTCCGCGCCGTTGCCGTGCAGATTCACCGCGATGTCGATCCTCCCGCGCTGGATCGGCAGGGGATCGTCCAGGCCGTGCGTCGGCAGCAGGTCATCGATCGCGTCGATCAGGCCGACGACGGGCCGGAGCCACTCCTGGGCAGCGTAGAGGATCCGATACTCGGGGAAGGCGCGGCGCAGTCCCTTCAGTGCCGGGACGGCCACGAGGAGATCGCCGAGTTTCAGCGCCCGCAGAGCGAGCAGCTCCGGGCGACCGTCGGGCGGGGGAGTGGAGGCCGGTACCTGGTGCTGCGGGGCGATCGTGGGGACGGTGCCCTCGGAGGTCATGCCGTTCATCCTGCCAGAGGTGCAGCGGAGCCCTGGACGGTACGGACGGCAGGGACGGCAGGGAAGCACGGTCGGTCAGGACGGTAGCGAGGGCGAGCGAGGAGAAGAAGTTCGTCCCGAAGTGTTTGGTGGTGCTCTTTCGCGGGAACTAGGTCTGTATGGACTTCTCACCCGGATTCCCGCGGACCGCCCCACGGGCGGTCCTGTTCGATCGCGACGGGACCATCGTCAGGGATGTGCCCTACAACGGCGATCCCTCGCTGGTGGAGCTCATGCCGGGCGCCCGGGAGGTCCTCGACCGCCTCCGCTCAAAGGGCGTGGGCGTCGGCGTCGTCACCAATCAATCGGGGATAGCTCGCGGCCTCGTCACGCGGGAGCAGGTCGACGCCGTCAATGCGAGGGTGGAGGAACTGCTCGGCCCCTTCGATGTCTGGGAGATCTGCCCCCACGGAACCGAGGACGCGTGCCCGTGCCGCAAGCCACGTCCCGGGATGATCCTGTCGGCGAGCGAGCGGCTGGGGCTCGACCCGGCCGACGTCGCGGTGATCGGCGACATCGGAGCGGACATGGGCGCGGCGGGCGCCGCCGGAGCACGCGGCGTGCTCGTCCCCACCGACGTGACCCTCGGGGAGGAGATCCGTTCGGCCCCCGCCGTCGCCGGAAGCCTGTCCGACGCCGTGGCACTCCTGTGGGCGGGAACCGCATGAGGCGCCGTGTCCTCGTGGCGCGTCTGGACAGCGCCGGCGACGTCCTGCTCGCGGGACCGGCCGTGCGGGCCGTCGCTGCGGGGGACCACGACGACTCACCCAACGACGTCGTCCTGCTGTGCGGGCCTCAGGGAACTGCTGCCGGCCGACTGTTGCCGGGCGTGGTCGACGTCGTGACCTGGTCCGCTCCCTGGATCGTGGATCCCGCCCCCGAGCCCACCCCGGAACTGATCGGTGAACTCCACGACGCCGTGAAGGCCCTCGGCGTGGACGAGGCCGTGATCCTGACCTCGTTCCATCAGTCACCCTTGCCGCTGGCCCTGCTGCTGCGTCTGGCCGGGGTACGCCGCATCGCGGGAGCCTCCGTCGACTACGCCGGGTCCCTCCTCGACGTCCGCCTGAAGCCGGGGGAGGACTTCGACGAGGACCAGCCCGAGGCCGAGCGGGCCCTGAGGATCGCGGAGGCTGCGGGGTACGTTCTGCCGGACGACGACGACGGCCGACTCCGGGTCGCAGGCCTGCCGGACAGCGCGGATGTCGCACACCTCGTCGGGGAGGGTCCCTACGTGGTGGTGCATCCCGGTGCTGCCGTACCGGCGAGGGCCTGGCCACCCCTGCATCACGCGGCGGCCGTCGGACTCCTCATCGCAGCGGGGTTCCGTGTGGTCGTCACCGGTGGGCCGGGCGAGACCGGGCTGACCGCCACCGTGGCAGGTCCTGAGGCCCTCGATCTCGGTGGCAGGACGGACCTGGCCACCCTCGGAGCCGTGCTGGCGGGAGCCTCCGTCATGATCACGGGCAACACCGGTCCCGCGCATCTGGCCGCTGCGGTGGGCACGCCCGTGGTGTGTCTGTTCGCACCCGTCGTCCCGGCCGTCCGTTGGGCACCGTATCGTGTCCCCGTGGAACTACTCGGTGATCAGGATGCCGCCTGCGCGCTCAGCCGGGCCAGGGTGTGCCCCGTCCAGGGCCACCCCTGCCTGTCCACTGTCTCCCCGGAGGACGTCGTCGACGCCGTCCTCCGGCTCAGCTCCGGAATATCGTCGCTCGGCTCGCGCCGCAGCATCGGCCGCACCGACGGCCGCAGACACACGAGGGGAAAGCGATGAGGATCCTGCTCTGGCACGTCCACGGAGGGTGGACCGACGCCTTCGTCAGGGGCGCGCACACCTATGTGCTGCCCACCCGACCCGGCGGCGGCCCGTGGGGGCTCGGCAGGGCCGGCCGCGACTGGCCCGCCTCGGTGGTCGAGGTCGCACCGGAGGAGCTCGCGGAGGCCGGGATCGACGTCGTCGTGCTCCAGCGGGTCGAGGAGATCGCCGAGTGCGAGAGGCTCCTCGGGCGCACACCGGGCCGGGATCTGCCAGCAGTGTTCGTCGAGCACAACACGCCGCGCGGCGACGTCGTGGGTACCGTCCACCCGCTGGCGGAGCAGACCGACATCCCGGTGATCCACGTGACCCACTTCAATGAGCTCTTCTGGGACAGCGGAAGGGCCAGGACCACGGTCATCGAGCACGGGATCGTCGATCCGGGCTACCTCTACTCCGGGGAGGCGCAGCAGCTCGCGGTCGTCGTCAACGAACCTGTCCGGCGCGGCCGGATCACCGGAACCGATCTGCTGCCGCGGTTCGCCGGGATCGCGCCCCTGGAGGTCTTCGGGATGGGCACGGACACCCTGGGCGACGCGCTGGATCTCGGGCCCGGCGAACTGCGGATCGGAGGCGACCTCCCGACGGGGCAGCTGCACGCCAGGCTGGGACGCTCGCGCGCCTACGTCCACCCGTTGCGCTGGACCTCGCTGGGACTGTCCCTGCTGGAGGCCATGCACATCGGGCTCCCCGTCCTGGTGCTCGCGACCACCGAGGCAATCCGCGCCGTGCCCCAAGGGGCCGGCGCCGTCTCGACCAGCGTCGAGGAGCTCCTCAGGACGGCGGCGCACCTGATCGAGGACCCCGACGAGGCACGTGCACGCGGACTCGTGGCCCGCGAGGCCGCGCTGGCCAGGTACGGGCTCGCCCGGTTCCTCACCGACTGGGACGCCGTCCTGGACGAGGAATCATCGAGGCAGCGATCCCTGCTGCTCACACAGAGGAGCGCATCGTGAGAATCTCCATGGTGTCGGAGCACGCAAGCCCGCTGGCGGCCCTCGGCGGGGTCGACGCCGGCGGACAGAACGTCCATGTTGCCGAGCTCTCGCTGGCCCTGGCGCGCCGAGGACACGACGTCACCGTCTACACGCGCCGCGATGACCCGGCCCTGCCCGAGCGCGTCCGTACGCACCCCGGGCTCGAGGTGGTCCACATCGACGCCGGGCCTGCGCGCGCCGTGTCCAAGGATCTGCTGCTGCCGTACATGGGCGCACTGGCCGACGGCATCGTCGCGGACTGGGGTCAGGAGGTGCCCGACGTCGTCCACGGGCACTTCTGGATGTCGGGACTGGCGGCACTCGATGCAGCCCGGCAGGCCGGACGCGCGGGTACACCGGTGCGGGTCGTCCAGACCTTCCACGCCCTCGGAACCGTGAAGCGACGCCACCAGGGAGCTGAGGACACCAGCCCGCCGGAGCGGCTCGCCCTCGAGGCCAGGGTGGGTCGCAGCGCCGACCACGTGGTCGCGACCTGCTCCGACGAGGTGCTCGAGCTGGCAGCGATGGGAGTTCCGGGCAGCAGGGTCTCCATCGCTCCCTGCGGCGTCGACCTGGACCTCTTCAGCCCTCACGGTCCCGTGCAGGAGCGCGGGCGTGCACACCGCATCGTCAGCGTCGGCAGACTGGTACCCCGCAAGGGCATGGATCTGGCCATCCGCGCCCTCGCGCACCTCGACCGGGACGACGTCGAACTCGTGATCGTGGGCGGTGCAGGGAATTCTGCGGGTCTGCAGGACGATCCCGAGGCGCAGCGACTCCTCGCGCTGGCCGCGGAGCTCGGTGTCGCGGACCGGGTGATCCTCCGGGGGCAGGTGTCCCGGGCGCAGATGCCGGCCGTCCTGCGCAGTGCCGACGCCGTCGTCTGCGCGCCCTGGTACGAACCGTTCGGCATCGTGCCGCTGGAGGCCATGGCCTGCGGCGTCCCCGTCATCGCGGCTGCCGTGGGCGGCCTGCTGGACACCGTCGTCGACGGCGCCACCGGACTCCACGCGCAGCCGCAGGACCCCGCCGCGATCGCCACCGCCATCGCTGCCGTCCTCGCTGATCCCGCCCGCGCCCGCGAGCTGGGCGAGAACGGGTACCAGCGGGTCCTGGCGCGCTATTCGTGGGACCGGATCGCCGCCGACACGGAGCGGGCCTACCTCGCCGTCCTGGGCGCAGGATCCAGCCCCGCCGGATCGTCCACCCCTGCCATTCCGCCTACATCAGCCGCAGCGCAGCGCAGTGTTGCGCGCCCACTCGAGAGCACAGGAGGCCGGGTACTGTGACCACGGACCTATCGGACATCGACGCCCGCACGCCGGGCCCACCACCCGCCGTCGTCAGGACGCCCGACGCCGCGCTCCAGGATTCCGAGCGGCTCGTCGTCGAGCACCTGCGTGCGCTGACCCCGGCGCTGAGGTCGCTGGAGCACAGTGTCGGCACGCTCGCGGGATGGGGCGTGGACATGGCGACGCGCCTGCTGGCAGGTCAGCGGCTGCTCGCCGCCGGCAACGGTGGTTCGGCCGCCGAGGCGCAGCACCTGACGGCGGAGCTCGTGGGCCGCTTCGACGGTGACCGCGAGCCGTTCTCCGCCATCTCGCTGCACGCCGAGAGCTCCGCGGTCACCGCGATCGCCAACGACTACGGCTTCGAGCAGATGTTCGCCCGCCAGGTGAGAGCGCACGGCCGTGAGGGAGACATCCTCATGCTCTTCAGCACCAGTGGCAGGAGCCCCAATCTGCTGCGGGCGGTGGAGGCGGCACGGGCCGCCGGTATCACCACCTGGGCGCTGACGGGTGCGGGCCCCAATCCGCTGACAGAGTGCGTGGACTCCTTCGTGGCAATCGATGCCGTCTCCGCCAGCGCCCAGGAGGGCCACCTGATCGCCCTGCACGCCGTGTGCCGCGCGTTCGACGCCGAGGTGCGCCGCTGCCGGGAGGACCAGCAGTGTCAGGAGAACCAGCCGCGTCAGGAGAACCAGCGATGAGGATCGTCGTGGTCGGGGACGTCCTGCTCGACACCGATCTGTCCGGCGGGGCCGGGCGCCTGTCACCGGACGCGCCCGTGCCCGTCGTCGAGGTCGACGCCGTCCGGCGCCGTGCCGGAGGAGCCGGGCTCGTGGCGCGGATGGTGCAGCGCGAAGGTCACGATGCCGTCCTCGTGACGGTCCTCGGGGACGACGACGCCGCCGGGCTCCTGCGCACCGAACTCGACGGCATCGACGTCGTCGCCGGTCCCTCCGGAGCCCCCACCCCGGTGAAGACCCGCATCAGGGCGTCGGGTCAGGCCGTGGTGCGCTTCGACGAGGGCTGCGCGCCACCTCCGGCACCGGAGTGTACGCAGGACATGCTCGCTGCCCTTGCCGGAGCGGACGCGATCATCGCCGCCGACTACGGTCGTGGTCTGCTCGCCAATGCGGAGCTGCGCGCACACCTCGAGGCGCTCGTGGACTCCACCCCCGTCATCTGGGATCCCCACCCGCTCGGTGCGATGCCGATCCAAGGACTCGCCGCCGTGACCCCCAATCTGGGTGAGGCCCTGCGCTTCGCCGAGGTCCGCGACTCCGGGACCGCCGCCGCGGCGGCGGCCGCTGATGTGCTGCTGGAGATCTGGGGAAGCCGAGCCGTCATCGTCACCATGGGCGAGCACGGTGCCCTCGTCGCGGCCCCGGGTCTGCTGCCCCAGGTGGTGCCCGCGCCGCGGGTGGATGCAGCTGACCCCTGCGGGGCCGGCGACAGGTTCGCCGTCGCACTCGCCGTCGGACTCGCCGAGGGTGCAAAGATCGACGCCGCGGCCCTGCAGGCCACCGAGGCAGCGGCGTCCTTCCTCGGCCACGGCGGTCTCGCGATGCTCGGCAGCGGGCAGGGAGCGGCGCCGCTGCAGCTGCCCGTCGACGGTCTCGACGCCCTGGACGTGGTACGGCGCACCCGCAGCGCCGGTGGCACGGTGGTCGCGACCGGTGGGTGCTTCGATCTCCTGCACGCCGGACACGCCCGGACGCTCGCCGCGGCACGGCAGCTCGGCGACTGCCTCATCGTGTGCCTGAACTCCGACGACTCCGTGCGCGGACTGAAGGGGGAGCACCGGCCGATCATCAAGCAGGACGACCGCGCCGAACTGCTGACCGCGCTCGAGTGCGTCGACGCCGTCCTCGTCTTCACGGAGTCCACGCCGGAGAACGCGATCTCGCGCCTGCAGCCGGACATCTGGGTCAAGGGCGGCGACTACGCCGCGGAAGACCTCCCGGAGGCCGCCCTGATGAGCAGCTGGGGTGGCAGGACCGTCACCGTGCCCTACATCCCCGCGCGCTCCACCACGAAACTTGCAGCTGCACTCGCCCGCGTGGGGTGAGCAGTTGGCAGATCCTCGTCCGGTCCGTCCGGACACCTCCACCGAAGGGAACACCATGACAGAGAACACCATGACCGAGAACACTCGGACCAGCAGCTTCAACCCCGGGCGCGTCCTGGTGACCGGCGGAGGCTCCGGCCTCGGCGCGGCGATCGTGCAGGGCGTCATCGCGGCCGGCGGGACCGCCGTCGTGCTCGACCGCGACATCAGCCGTGTCAGTGGCGTGAAGGCCTTCGAGGTCGACGTCGCGGACCGCACAGCCGTCGAGGCGGCGGTCCAGGCGGCGGCGGAGATGCTCGACGGGCTCGACGCCGTCGTCACCGCAGCCGGGATCGACCGCTGCGGAGCCCTGGACACCGTGGCGGCCGATGAGTGGGAGAAGGTCATCGGCGTCAATCTCATGGGCACCGCCTCGACTACTCGCGCCGCTCTGCCCTATCTGAAGCAGTCCCACGGGCGGGTCGTCACGATCGCCTCGACGCTCGGCATCAAGGCCGTCGGCGACGCCACCGCCTACTGCGCGTCGAAGTTCGGCGTGATGGGCTTCTCCCAGGCGCTAGCGGCGGAGACCGCGGGTCAGCTCGGAGTGACCACCATCATCCCCGGCGGCATGAAGACCAGATTCTTCGACGATCGGGACGAACAGTACAAGCCCCAGGACGACTCGCGGCTGAACGATCCCGAGCGCGTCGCCGAGGCCATCCTTTTCGCGCTCTCACAGCCGAAGAGCTGCGAGATCCGTGAGATGGTCATCGCCCACGCAGAAGAAGGCTCGTGGCCCTGAGGTCGGCCACGTCCGCGTGGACGGCGTCGGGCTGGATGGACGCGACGAGTGAGTCATCGTGCTCACAGCGCTCCGCCGTCCAGCCCACCTGGCGCAGATCAGCGCCGCAGGTCTCGCACCGGGTTGCCCAGGAGAAGTGCGCGCGGTGGAGCGTGCGACCCGCCGGCCCCGCGTTGATCAGGTTCCCGATCCAGAAGACGCCGACCGTCGGCGTACCGAGAGCCTGGGCGAGGTGCCTGGGTCCGCTGTCGTTGCCGACCATGACGTCGCTGCCCGCCAGCACCCCCAGGAGCTCGCCGAGCTCGAGCTGACCGGCCAGGGAGCGGATCGACGCCGCCGGGGCTCGTCCGAGAGCCAGGCGGACAATGTCCTCCGCCGCCGGGACGTCCGTGGCGTCGCCCACCACGAGGACCTCGCAGCCGTCCGCCGCGGCGCGCACGGCCACCTCCGCGAACGACGACGCCGGCCAGCGACGCCGTGGGTCCGTGGCCCCGGGATGCAGGGTGATCACCGGCCCCGGCGGCATCAGTGCCCGTGCCCGCCCGGCGTCGTCCGGGCCGAGCTGCAGTCGGGGCTCGAGATCCACGGGTACGGCACCGGCCAGACCCACGACCTCCAGCGCGCGGGACACCTCGTGCTGGTAGTAGACGTAGGGGATGGTCCGCTCCAGCCCGACGGCGTCGTGCGTGCGTGTACCGATGGTGTGGCGCGCCCCGAGCCGCAGCAGGAAGGGATTGGAGTTCCGCCCACCCCCGTGCAGCTGCACCGCCAGGTCGAAGGAGCCACGGACTGCCGAGAAGAACTGATCGACGGCGTCGGTGTCGGCTTCTCCCGGGCGCACGCCGGGGGAGACCGGCAGTTCCAGGACCTCGGACACGGGCCCGGGTCTGCCCGTCAGCAGGGCTGCATGGGCAGGCATGCCGAGCAGGGTGATCGCGGCGTCCGGATACCGGTGCTTCAGCGCCGCGATGGCCGGGAGCGCGAACATCAGATCCCCCAGTCCGCCGCCGCGCAGGACGGCGATGCGGCGGATGTCCTCGAAAGGTTCGAGGAGCGGACCGATCGCTCTGGCCGTGTCCTGGCGCCCACCGAAGTCCGCCGTCGTCTCTGCCTGCTGCATGCCGTGTTTCCTTTGTTCCTGGTCCTGGTGTTCCATGTCAGGACACGGACCGCGCCCTCCGGGGCGGCCCGCCCCCAGCCACCATGCTAGGTGCCCGGGACGAGCCGGGACGCTGCGACAAAATCGGCTACCGTTCTGTGTGAAGGCTCGGAAACCGGGTACGGGACCAGTAGACGTGCAGGGCGACGCCGCTGCTGCAGGACGGATCCACTTCGAGGAGCACACTGTCCATCGACGCCCAGCTGCACTCTCCTCGTGCCGAGCAGGACGAGCAGTCCATCACCATCCACGACCCGGACGACGGCAGTGAGGTCGGCAGGCTGCCCTGTGCCACGCCGGCCGAGGTCGGCACCGCTCTCGAGCTGGCCCGAGCGGTCCAGGCGGGCTGGGCCGCGACCAGTCCCGCAGACCGTGGAGCGGCGCTGCGCCGTGCGGCCGCTGCACTGCGT
>JARIBG010000186.1 GCA_029257465.1 Arthrobacter sp.
GCATGGCGGGCGCCGGTCCAGCAGGTGCGGATCAGTTCGCGGCTGTGCTCGACCAGTTCTGCGACTACCTGACCCGGGAGCGCAACCGGTCGGCCCACACCAGACGCGCCTACCACGTCGATGTCGATCTTTTCCTGACGCACGCCGCCGCTGCCGGGGCATCTCGTCTGGAGGACCTCGAGCTACGCCACTTCCGCGCCTGGCTCGGTGCACTGGACGCCGCCGGTCTCTCCCGCTCCACGGTCGCCCGACGGGCCGCATCGGTCCGTACCTTCATGGACTGGGCAGTGCGGGAGAACCTGGTGCCGGTGAATCCTGCCCTGCGGCTGCGGGCACCGAAGCGTACCAGCGCCCTGCCCGAGGTCCTGAGCCAGCCGCAGGCCGCGGCTCTCTTCGCGGCCCTCGATGAGCAAGCCCGCGAGGGAGACCCGCGCGCGCTCCTCACCCGGGCCCTGCTGGAGCTGCTCTACGGGACGGGGGTGCGCGTCGGGGAGCTCGTCGGCCTGGACGTCGACGATCTCGATGCGGAGCGCCGCACGCTCGTGGTGCTGGGCAAGGGCGACAAGGAGCGGACGGTCCCGTACGGCGTGCCGGCAGCGCGGGCGGTCGACGACTGGCTGCGGCGCGGACGACCCCACTGGGTGACGGACCGCAGCGGCGCCGCCCTGTTCCTCGGTCGGCGGGGTGGGCGGATCGACCAGCGCACCGTGCGGTCCCTGGTCGGGGAGGCGCTGGATGCTCTGGGCGACACCGCCGCGCGCGGACCGCACGCGCTCCGCCACAGCGCGGCGACACACCTGCTCGACGGCGGTGCCGATCTCCGGTCGGTACAGGAGCTTCTGGGTCACTCGAGCCTCGCGACCACACAGCTCTACACGCACGTCTCGGTGGACCGGCTCCGGCGGAGGTACGAACAGGCCCATCCGCGGGCGTGAGATGCCCTGCGGGCACGTCGCAGGACACCGGACCGTCGGCTCTGCCAGAGCCGTGCCCGGCGTAGGTGGCGAAAATCATCCTTCTCGGGCACAATGAGCGATAGTTGGCGCCGAGCTCGAGATCCTGCGGGTCCGGTGGCCGACCGGCGCGAGAAAACAGCAGTTCCGTCCATCACTGAAGGTCGTTGGGGAAGACGTACCTACAGCTATGGAGGATGGAATGTCTGTTGTGATGGCGCGCGGCGTCCTGTACGTGCACTCGGCCCCGGCCGCGCTGTGCCCCCACATCGAGTGGGCGCTCGGGTCGGTGCTCGACAAGCGCATCGACATGGAGTGGACCGCTCAGCCGGCCGCTCCCTCGATGCTGCGCGCCGAGCTGCCCTGGACAGGCGCCCAGGGTTCGGGATCCCGGCTGGCGTCGGCCATCCGGGGCTGGGCCCTCCGCTTCGAGGTCACCGAGGAGCAGAGCGCCGGTGCTGACGGCGGGCGTTGGTCGTACACCCCTGAACTGGGGATCTTCCACGCGACGACCGATGTCCACGGCAACATCATGATCTCCGAGGATCGCATCCGGTACGCCTACGAGGCTGGAGCGGGAGACCCCGCCGCCGTCTACCACGAACTCTCCCTCGCGCTCGGGGAGTCCTGGGACGAGGAGCTCGAGCCGTTCCGCCATGCTGCGGAGGGTGCTCCCGTACGCTGGCTCCACCAGGTGGGCTAGAGGAGCCGGAACCCTCGCCGCTGGGTACTGTTCCGCGCGGCACGTACTTCTCGGACAGAAGACGTGCCGCGCGGGACGGACGCATGGGCCGCGACCGGTTCAGATGCTGCGCAGCACGATCACGGCGTTGTGTCCACCGAAGCCGAACGAGTTGCTCAGGGCGAGGATGTCTCCCGAGGGCAGGTCGCGCGGTGACGTGACGATGTCGAGGGGGATCTCGGGGTCCTGGTGGTCGAGGTTGATCGTCACGGGTGTCTTGCGCTCATGCAGTGCCAGCACGGTCATGATCGCCTCCACCGCGCCCGAGGCACCCAGCAGATGACCGGTCTGCGACTTGGTCGCGGACACCGCCACCGTGTCGAGGTGCTTACCCAGGGCGGCCTTCAGAGCCGTGTACTCGGGCTTGTCGCCCACCGGCGTCGAGGTGGCATGGGCATTGATGTGGACGACGTCGTCCGCTTGCGCGCGCGCATCGAAGAGCGCGGCCTTGAGTGCGCGGGTCGCTCCGAGCCCCTCGGGGTCGGGTGCGGTGATGTGGTAGGCATCGGCCGTGACGGAGGTGCCGGCGAGTTCGGCGTAGATCCGCGCGCCGCGTGCCAGCGCATGCTCCTCCGCTTCGATGACGAGCGCACCCGCTCCCTCACCCATGACGAAGCCGTCGCGGTCGGTGTCATAGGGGCGTGAGGCGAGTTCCGGGTCGCTGTTGCGCCGCGACAGAGCCTGCATGGAGGCGAAGGCGGCGATCGGCATGGGGTGGATGGCGGCCTCGGCACCACCGCAGACGACGACGTCGGCCTTGCCGGAACGGATGAGTTCGAGCCCCTGGTGGAGGGCCTCCGTACCCGAGGCGCAGGCCGAGACCGGGGTGTGGGCACCGGCCCGGGCACCGAGGTCGAGGCTGACCGCAGCAGCGGGGCCGTTCGGCATGAGCATCGGGACTGTCATCGGCAGCACCCTGCGCGGTCCCTTCTCACGAAGCGTGTCCCAGGCATCGAGCAGGGTCCAGACGCCGCCGATACCGGTCGCGAACGCGACGGCGAGTCGATCCTTGTCGACCTCCTCGATACCCGAATCACGCCACGCTTCCCTCGCTGCGACCACGGCGAACTGCGTGGACGGGTCCATACGCTTGGATTCCACGCGCGAGAGCACCTCCGACGCCGGCGTGGCGATCTGCGCGGCGAAGGTCACGGGAAGCTCGTACTCCTGCACCCAGTCCGCTTCGATGGTCCGGGCGCCCGATACACCCTTGAGTGCACTGGCCCACATGGTGGGTACGTCCCCGCCGATCGGGGTGGTTGCACCGAGTCCGGTGATGACGACTTTGCGTGGCATGGTCACTCTTTCGAAGCGGGGAATGCGCACCGGCTGCACCGGGGCGAGGAGCTGACGACCGCGGCCGCCCACGGGTGTACCGGGAGCGGCCGCAGGGTCGGGACCGGAGCTGCTAGGCCTGGGCGCCCGAGATGAAGTTGACGGCGTCGCCGACGGTCTTCAGGTTCTTGACCTCTTCGTCGGGAATGCGCACGCCGAACTTCTCCTCGGCGTTGACGACGATGGTCATCATGGAGATCGAGTCGATGTCCAGGTCGTCGGTGAAGGACTTCTCCATCTCGACGGACTCGGGTGCCAGACCCGTCTCCTCGTTGACGATCTCTGCGAGACCGGCCAGGATTTCTTCGTTGCTTGCCATGATGGCTCCTTCTCTGTAGGTGCCGGTGGACCGGCGGGGGATGAGCAGACCGCGCTGTCGCGATCCGGGCTGGGGGACTAGGGCAGGACGACGACCTGGGCGCCGAAGACGAGACCGGCGCCGAAACCGATCTGCAGTGCGAGCTTGCCGCTGAGTGAGGGCTGCTCCTGCAGGGTGCGATGCATGGCAAGCGGGATCGAGGCTGCGGAGGTGTTCCCCGCATCGACGATATCCCGTGCCACATGGACGTGGTCCGGGAGTTCGAGCTGCTTGACCATCTCATCGACGATACGGATATTGGCCTGATGCGGCAGGAAGACGGCCAGGTCGTCGGCGGAGACGCCAGCGGCGTCGAGTGCACTCTGCGCGGCCTTCGCCATCTCCCAGACCGCCCAGCGGAAGACCGCCGGTCCGTCCTGGCGCATGGTGGGCCAGAGGCTCTGGCGTCCGGCGTCGACGTCCTGGTCGCGTTCGGCGTCGGTCGCGACCGCCCCGAGCGCATAGTCGCGGACATCGAGCAGTGAACGATCCATCCGGATGGCCTCGTGCTTGCTGCCGTCGGAGCCCCATACCGTCGGTCCGATACCGGCCGATTCCGCAGGACCGATGACGACGGCGCCGGCTCCGTCACCGAGCAGGAAGGAAATGGTGCGATCGGAGTTGTCGATGAAGTCCGAGAGCTTCTCGACGCCGACCACGAGGACGTAGTCCGCTGTTCCGGCGTGGACGAGCGCGTCTGCCTGGGCGATCCCGTAGCAGTACCCGGCGCAGGCCGCGGAGATGTCATAGGCCGGTGCCGGGGTGGCACCGAGCCGGTCCGTCAGCTGGGCCGCCGCGGAGGGCGTGGCATAGGGATGTGTCACGGTGGAGACCAGCACGGCACCGAGCTGGGACGCCTCGACCCCTGCGGCGGCAAGTGCCTCCCGCGAGGCCGCCTCGGCCATGTCGATGACGCTCACCTCCCGCGGCGCGCGGTGCCGGGTCACGATTCCCGTCCGTTGCCGGATCCACTCGTCGGAGGAATCGATCCACTGGCAGACGTCGTCGTTCGTGACGATGATCTCGGGGCGGTACGCGCCGACGCCGTGGATCCGCGTGTGTTCGCGGAGGGGAGTCTGTTTGATGGCGGTGATACTCACTGAAATCCTTCGTGTGTGGGGGACGGATCGGGATCCGTGGTGCGGGAGTGCTCCTCGATGAAGCGGCGGGCAGCGTCCAGGTCCTCGGGAGACTTTACGGCCAGGGCCGCGGTTCCACGCATTCCACGCTTCACGAGTCCGGTGAGCGTTCCTGCCGGGGACACCTCGATGACGCCGGTGATACCCATCTGCTGCATCGAGTCCATGCAGAGGTCCCAGCGGACCGGTCGCGATACCTGGGCGATGAGGCTGTCGAGATTGCCCTCGCCCCTGATGACGGGCCTGCCGTCGTAGTTCGAGAGGAGTGTCGCTACCGGATCCGTCGGCTCGAGCGAGGGACGCAGTTCGCCGAGGGCGGTGACCGCCGGCGACATGTGGTGGGTGTGGAACGCTCCGGCGACCTTGAGGGTGATCACACGGGCCTTCGCCGGCGGCTTCTCCGCGAGGATGGCGAGTTGTTCCAGTGTGCCTGCCGCGACGACCTGTCCGCCGCCATTGGCGTTCGCCGCCGTGAGTCCGAGTTCCGCCAGACGAGCTGCCACCTCGCCCGGGTCACCTCCGAGCACCGCACTCATGCCGGTCGGTGTGGTTGCGGCGGCCTCGGCCATGGCATCGGCGCGGACCCGGACGAACCTCACGGCGTCGTCCTCCGACAGCGCGCCGGCGACCGCCGAGGCGGTCAGCTCTCCTACGGAGTGGCCGGCGACGACGGTGGCGGCGGTGAGCACGTGGTCCTCGAGGAGCAGGCGCGCCGTGACGAGGCCCGCGGCGACGATGAGCGGTTGGGCGACCGCCGTGTCCTTGATGGTCTCCTCGTCGGATTCCGTACCGTGACGGACGAGGTCCAGTCCTGCCCGGTCGCTGAGGCGCTCGAGGTGATCCCGGACGCCCGGCAACTCGAGCCAGGGGCTCAGGAAGCCCGGGGTCTGTGAGCCCTGTCCGGGGCAGGCAATTGCAAGCACTCTCTCAGCTTTCCAAATCGGGGGTGCATTACTGCGTGTTCGGCCGAACCAAGCTGGTTGTGCCTCGTTGTAGGAAGTCTACAAGGTAGCGGACCGCCCGGCAGCTGTGGTCCGGGCCCTGCCGCCGGAGCCGGACCGGGGGGAGTGCCCCGCAGGCACCCCCGGCCCGGTCTGACCGGAGCCGACCGGCGAACCGTCGGCCTGCGTGAGGCGTCCCACGACCAGTGCGGTCTGCAGGACGTACGCCTCGCGGGGAAGGAGGGGGTCCCAGCCGGTGACGTCGCAGACGCGGCGCAGCCGGTAGCGCACGGTATTGGCGTGGACGAAGAGCGCTCTCGACGTGGCTTCGAGGGAGTGCCCCAGTTCGAGATAGGAGGACAGGGTCTGTTCGAGGCCGTTCGACGCCGCCAGCAGTGGCAGATAGATGGTGCGAACCAGTGCCGAGCGTGCGGTGTCGTCTCCCGAGATCACCCGCTCCGGCCACAGATCCTCCGACGAGACGGGTCGCGGCGCGCCGGACCATGCCCGCGCCGCGGTCAGACCTGCGAAGGCGGCCTGCGCCGAACTGCTGGCCGTCACCAGCGAGGCGGCCTCGGGTCCGAACACGACGGCGCCCGGACCGAACAGCTCGCTGATCCTCGGATGGGCCTTCGCCGGATCCCGCACCCCGCCCAGGACGAGGATGAGGCGCTCGCCCTGGATCCCCACGAGCACGTCCTCCGCCAGACGTCCGGTGATGCGCCGGAGCTCGTTGAGCAGACCGGCGTCGGGGTCCTGGGGCGCGCTGCCCACCATCACCGTGATGCGGGCCTGCGACTTCCAGCCCACGGCAGCGATCCGGGAACGCAGCGCGTCCGAGCTCTCGCCGCGCAGGATGGCATCGACGACGAGTGCCTCGAGGCGGGTGTCCCAGGAGCCACGGGTCTCGGCAGCACGGGCGTAGACGTCCGCTGCGGCGAAGGCGACCTCGCGTGAGTAGCGCAGCACAGCCTCCCGCAGCGGTCCCTGGTCCGGTGCGGGCGCGAGGAAGGGCACCTGGTCCTCCACCACCTGGACCACCACGCGGATCAGCTGCAGCGCTTTCTGCAGGCTGATGGACCTCGTCAGGTCCGTCGGCGCGGTGCCGAAGACGTCACTGAGCACCCAGGCCGGTGAGACGGGCTTCTGGTACCAGTTGACGAAGGACGCGATGCCCTTCTGGGCCACCATCCCGAGGGCTGACCGCTCGTCGGGGCGAAGGCCGCGATACCAGGGCAGATCGGCGTCGAGCTGCCGGAGAGTGGCCGTGGACAGGGAGCCGATGGTGGCGCGCAGTTTCTCCACCGTCGCCGGGTCCGGCGGGGTGCTCCCCGCATTGGTCGCCCCAGCGCCGCGGGTGAGCTTCGCGGGGTCGTCTGCAGGCGGCATCCTCAGAGCATACGGCCTGCACCGGGCCCCCCTGAATTTGTGTGAAGGCTACAAAAAGCACGACGGCGGGACACAACCTCGAAAGTTGTCCCCGCCGTCGCACCCGGTGGTGCCTGCAGCACTGCTATGTCGGTCAGGCGTCGCCTCCGGTGGTGCCGGTGGTGCCTGCGTTGATGTCGTGCAGCCGGTATTTGTCGATGGCTTGCTGGGGGATGCCGGCGTCGATGTCACCACTGCGGACGAGCATTTCCAGGGCTCGGACGACGATGGAGTGGGTGTCGATCTTGAAGTATCGGCGTGCGGCTTGGCGGGTGTCGGAGAAACCGAAGCCGTCGGCTCCGAGGGTCGCGAAGTCGTTGGGCAGGAACTGGCGGATCTGGTCGGGGACGGCTTTCATGAAGTCGGTGACCGCGATGATCGGCCCGGCGGCGTCCTTGAGTTGGGCGGTGACGAAGGGGGTACGTGCTTCCTTGTCGGGGTTGAGGAAGGCATCTTCCTCGGCGTCGAGTCCGTCGCGGCGCAGTTCGTTCCACGAGGTCACCGACCACACGTCGGCTGCCACCCCCCAGTCCTGGGCGAGGATGTCCTGGGCCTCGAGTGCCCAGGGTACGGCGACGCCGGAGGCCAGCAGCTGGGTGGCAGGTCCTTCGGTGGTGGCGGGCTTGAGCCGGTAGATGCCCCGGAGGAGGCCTTCGACGTCGAGGTCCGCAGGTTCGGCCGGTTGCAGGATGGGCTCGTTGTAGACGGTGAGGTAGTACATGACGTTGCGGAAGGACTCTGGCTTGTCGCCGATGTCCCCGTACATCCGGTTCAGCCCGTCCTGCATGATGCGCCCGATCTCGTACCCGAACGCCGGATCGTAGGACACCACGGCCGGGTTGGTGGAGGCCAGCAGCGGTGAGTGCCCGTCGGCGTGCTGCAGGCCCTCCCCGGTGAGCGTGGTCCGCCCTGCGGTGGCGCCGATGATGAACCCGCGGGCCATCTGGTCCCCGGCGGCCCACAAAGAGTCGCCGGTGCGCTGGAAACCGAACATGGAGTAGAACACGTAGATCGGGATCAAGGGTTCCCCGTGGGTGGCGTAGGAGGTCCCGGCGGCGGTGAACGCCGCGACGGACCCGGCCTCGTTGATGCCCGCGTGGAGGATCTGGCCCTGCACGGATTCCTTGTACGCGAGGATCAGATCCCGGTCCACGGACAGGTAGTTCTGGCCCTTGGGGTTGTAGATCTTCGCGGTCGGGAAGAACGAGTCCATGCCGAAGGTGCGTGCCTCGTCCGGGATGATCGGCACGATCCGCTCCCCGAATTCCTTGTCCCGGGTCAGATCCTTCAGGATCCGCACGAACGCCATCGTCGTGGCCGCCAACTGCTTGCCCGAACCCTTCCGGGCCATCTCGTACGTCTTGTTCGCCGGAAGCACCACCTCGGCGTGTGTGGTGCGCCGCTCGGGCACGAACCCGCCGAGCTCACGCCGACGCTCGAGCAGGTACGTGATCTCGGGCGAATCAGCATCCGGGCGGTAGTACGGTGCGTTGTAGAGATCGTCGTCGATCTGGGCGTCGGTGACCGGGATCCGCAGATGATCACGGAACGCCTTGAGGTCCTCGTTGGTGAGCTTCTTCATCTGGTGTGTCGCATTACGGGCCTCGAAATGCGGGCCCAGACCGTACCCCTTGACCGTCTTGGCCAGGATCACCGTGGGCTTGCCCTTGAACTCCGACGCCGCCTTGTACGCGGCGTACACCTTCCGGTAATCGTGCCCGCCACGCTTGAGATTCCAGATCTGCTCATCGGTCATGTCCTCGACCATCGCCTTGGTCTGCGCGGACTTCGCGAAGAAATGATCACGGACGAACCCACCGGACTCGGCCTTGTACGTCTGGTAATCCCCGTCCGGGGTCTCATTCATGATGTCCACCAGGGCCCCGTCCTCATCCCTGGACAACAACTCATCCCACTCCCGGCCCCACACGACCTTGATCACATTCCACCCGGCACCGCGGAAGAACGCCTCCAACTCCTGCATGATCTTCCCGTTACCACGCACCGGCCCGTCCAGGCGCTGCAGATTGCAGTTGATCACGAAATTCAGGTTGTCCAGATTCTCGTTCGCCGCCAACTGCAACAGACCCCGCGATTCCGGCTCGTCCATCTCACCATCACCCAGGAACGCCCACACCTGCTGGTCCGAGGTGTCCTTGAACCCACGATCGTGCAGATACCGGTTCGACTGCGCCTGATAGATCGCATTCATCGGCCCCAAACCCATCGACACCGTCGGGAACTCCCAGAACTCCGGCATCAGACGCGGATGCGGATACGACGACAGGCCATGACCCTCCCGGGACTTCTCCTGCCGGAAACCATCCAGATCCTCCTCCGACAAACGCCCCTCAAGGAATGACCGCGCATACATCCCAGGCGAGGCATGACCTTGGAAAAACACCTGATCCCCACCCGAAGGGTGATTCCTGCCCTTGAAGAAATGGTTGTACCCCACCTCATACAACGTCGCAGCCCCCGCATACGTGGAAATATGACCACCCACACCGATCTCCGGGCGCTGCGCCCGATGCACCATCACCGCCGCGTTCCACCGCAACCACGCACGATACTTACGCTCGATATCCTCATCCCCCGGGAACACCGGCTCCTGATCAGCCGGAATCGTGTTCACATAATCCGTCGTCGTGACCATCGGCACACCCACCGACTGCGCACCCGCACGCTGCAGCAACGACCGCATGATGAACTGCGCACGCTCCGTACCCCGAACACGAACCAACTCATCCAACGACTCGATCCACTCAGCCGTCTCCTCCGGATCCCCATCCGAAGCACCAACCGTCAGACCACTCAGGATGTCCGCTGTACCTTGTTCTGCAGCCACGCGATATCTCTCCACTTCCACGGACCTGCGCCCGTGTCGCTTTATGCCTGACGCCACCCCGAGGGCTGACGCAGATTTGCATGCGGGGCCGCCGGGCGTCGGCGCAGCGGCCATATACTGCTTCACTCTATCGCCGCGATCCGGCCGGTGCGTAGCTGGAACGCCGCCCGAGCGGATCGCGGCACCGGCGCCGGCATGGTTCCGCGTGGAGTGCCGCGGTGCACAAGGGCTTCTCCTACGAGGGCGAAAACCTCCTACTGGCTTGATGCGTGGCGTATAAAGGTGTTGGCTGGTAGCAATGAGCATGAACCCGGGGACGCGTCGGACGACGGTCCGACTTTTCAGGAGGAGCTAAGTGAGCGAGGCTGAAGCCGCCACTGCGGTCGACGTGGCAGGCAAGTTGGGTTTCAAGAACGGAGACCTTGTTCAGGAACTCGGCTACGACGACGACGTCGACTTCGACTTCCGCGAAGACCTGGAAGGCGGAGTCGGCGGCGAGCTGCTCACGGAGGACGACCAGGATGTCGTCGACGGTGTGATCCTGTGGTGGCGCAGCGGTGACGGTGATCTGGTCGATGCCCTCGTCGATTCCCTCACATCCCTCGATGCGGGTGGTGTGGTCTGGCTCCTGACGCCCAAGTCGGGACGCCCCGGCTACGTCGCTCCGGCTGACATCGCCGAATCCGCGCCGACGGCGGGTCTGCATTCCACCTCCTCCGCCGGGGTATCCGGTGAGTGGGCCGCGACGCGGCTCGTCAGTCGGAAGCAGTAGGTCATGGCGCTCGATGTCGGGGACGCCTCACCGGATTTCGCCCTGGCCAACCAGTTCGGTGAGACCGTCGAGAGCGCGTCTCTCAGCGGTGGCGCTGTCGTCGTGTTCTTCCCCTTCGCCTTCTCCAGGATCTGCACCGATGAGCTCGGTGAACTCCGGGACAACCTGGACATCTTCGACGCCGCAGGTATCTCACTCGTTGCCATCGCGGTGGATCACAAGTACACACTGCGTGCATTCGCTGAGACCAATGACATCTCGTTCGATCTACTCGCTGACTTCTGGCCGCACGGTTCGGTGACACGCGCCTTCGACGCCTTCGACGAGGTACACGGGTACGCGGAGCGGATCAGCTACGTCCTCGACGGAAGCGGTACCGTTCGCGCCGTCATCACCTCTCCTCATGGGCAGGGGCGGCCGATCACCGAGTACGCGCAGGCCCTCAGTCTGGTCGAAGACGCACTGTGACCGAGCCGGGTAGCGCTGCTGCCGGGGAAGAAGTGCTACCCGGGCCCGAATCTCATCCGCGGCTCGGCCTCACCGGATTCGTCAGTACTCCGCCCGCCTGGATGCTCGCTCCACTCGACCCGAGTGAACGGGAGCTCCTGGACCGAGCCGTAGTACTGCTCAGTGGGTTGCCGCTCGCCGTCCTGACAGGGGCCGGCCTGAGTACTGATTCCGGGATACCCGATTACCGAGGTCCGGGATCGGTAAAGCGCAGCCCCATGACGTACCAGCAGTTCGTGGGTGACGAATCGTTGCGCCGTCGGTACTGGGCGCGGAACCACGTGGGCTGGCGTCATCTGCGCCGGGCGGATCCCAATGCCGGTCACGCCGCCGTGGCGCGGATGGAGCATCGTGGTCTGCTGACCGGCCTCATCACACAGAACGTGGACAAACTTCATTCCTCGGCCGGTAGCCTCAAGGTCATCGACCTGCACGGCACCTTCGATCGTGTGATCTGCCTCCAGTGCGCCTCGGTCTTCCCCCGCAGCCGTGTCGCGGAGATCCTCGAGGAACTCAACCCCGGGTACCTCGAGCGCGAATCGGACGCGGGCGATGTCGCCCCGGATGCCGATGCGGACGTTGATGACACTGGTGATTTCACCATGGCACCCTGTCCCGTCTGCGGAGGGATGCTCAAGCCCGACTTCGTCTATTTCGGTGAGAACGTCCCCAAGGAGCGCGTCGCGTCAGCCTATGCCCTGGTCGACGACGCCGGTGCCCTCCTGGTCGCAGGCTCCTCGCTGACGGTCATGAGTGGTCTGCGTTTCGTCCGGCACGCCGCGAAGCAGGGCAAACCCGTGGTCATCATCAATCGGGGCTGGACACGCGGTGACGAGTTCGCATCCCTAAAGATCGAGGTCGGGGTCTCCGAGTCGCTGACCTACCTCGCGGAGCAGTTGCCCGATCTGTCCGCCGGACACGTGAACGATCAGAGCGAAGGCGAGTAGTCCACCCACCGATCCGTGCACGCGGTACTGTTCCGGGCCTGTAGTGATTGCCTTCGTCGACGGCGAGCCCGCCGGAGTGAGCGCGGTCCGCTGAGGGTCGGAGCCTATGCTGGAACCATGCGGCGAGCAAGGCGGTGGGACCATAGGACAATCATCTTCGTCGTCGGTGCCTCCCTGATCGCCCTGTGCATAGCCGCTCGGCGCCTGGGAGTGGGGGCGGCGACCGATACGAGCGGACCGGCTTGGTGGTTGGCGTCCATGTTCCTGCTGGGAGCGGCCCTGCTGGTCATCGTGCTGGTCGAGAAGATCGTGGAGATCATCAGGAAACCGTGACGGGATCAGCCCACGGCTGGACGCAGGGAACTTTGCGACCGAGTGGTCGGGACCTCGGGAGGCCTGGGTGGTGGGTCCTACCGGGATCGAACCGATGACATCCACGGTGTAAACGTGGCGCTCTACCAGCTGAGCTAAAGACCCTGAGCAGCGTGGCGGTCCTGGTGCGACCGCCCTGCATCACGAGAATCGACTATACCGGCTGCGCTCGTCACACCGCCACCTCGACACTCTCCTCACACCTCGGCTGCAAGCTGGCCGCATGCTCCATCGATCTCCTTGCCCCGCGTGTCACGCAGGGTGGTCGGGATGCCGGCCGCACGGAGACGATCGATGAACTCGGCTGATACCGAAGGCTCCGATGACGTCCAGATGGAGCCCGGCGTCGGATTCAGCGGGATCGGGTTGACGTGCACCCATCCCCGCCCGCGCTGGTTGAGCTTCTTCGCCAGCAGATCCGCGCGCCAGCCGTGATCGTTCATGTCCTTGATGAGGGCGTACTCGATGCTCACCCGGCGCCCCGTGGTCCGGTAGTAGTTGTACGCGGCATCGATCGCCTCATCGACCTTCCAGCGGGTGTTGACGGGAATGAGCTCGTCGCGCAGCTCGTCGTCGGGCGCGTGGAGCGAGAGTGCGAACGTCACCGGGATCGACTCCGCGGCGAGCTTGTTGATGGCAGGCACCAGTCCGACCGTCGAGACCGTGATGTTGCGGGCCGACATCCCGAGGCCCTCGGGGGAATCGTCCACGAACCGGTGCAGCGCGCCCATCACGCGCTTGTAGTTCGCCAGCGGCTCGCCCATGCCCATGAAGACGATGTTGGTGACACGCGGGGCATCGTGCCCACCGTCCGTCCGCAGGCCGCCGAGCGCGTTCTCGGCCAGGGCACGGTTCGCGGCGACCACCTGGTCGACGATCTCCGCGGTCGACATGTTGCGTGTCAGGCCTGCCTGGCCGGTCGCGCAGAACGGGCAGTTCATGCCGCAGCCGCACTGCGAGGAGACGCAGAGGGTCACGCGCCCGGGGTAGCGCATCAGCACGGACTCCACGAGTGCGCCGTCGAACAACCGCCACAGGAACTTGATGGTGTCGCCGTTGTCCGTGGTCAGTCGCTTGACCTCGGTGAGCAGCTGCGGGAACATCGCCCTCACGAGTTCCGCGCGCCCTGCCTTGGGCAGATCGCTCATCTGCTCGGGGTCGGTCGTGGAGTGGGAGAAGTAGTGTGTGGACAGCTGCTTGGCGCGGAAGCCCGGATGTCCGAGCTCCTTCAGCCTGTCCTGTCGCTCGGCAAGGGTGAGGTCGGCGAGGTGGACCGGGGGCTGGCTGACCCGGGGGGACTTGAACTGCAGCAGCGGACGCCCGTCACTGGAGACGACCGGCTGTGAACCCTCGACCTCGGGCCGCACCTGGCGGCGTGTGGAAGGGGCTGCGGGGGAATCAGGGGATATCGTCACGTCAGGCATCGCTGACCATTGTTTCACGTATACTCCCCGCGTCCCAGCCGGACGGTCCGCTCCCTCTGGTGTCAACCCGCACTGCGGTCGGGAACAGGACAGTGTCTGGCAGGCGTGCCTGGACGGTAATAGTCTGGGGTCGATCGGAAGGCTCGCTCGGCAGTGCATCGAAGCACTCGCACACGCGGCACCACGCATCCGACTGACAAACGACGGAGAACACTTTGAGCGCACAGATCGGCGTCACAGGCCTGGCAGTGATGGGGGCCAATCTCGCCCGTAACCTCGCCCGCAACGGCTACACCGTGGCACTGCACAACAGATCCATCGAGAAGACGGACACCCTGCTGGAGGAGCACGGCGACGAAGGCGACTTCGTGCGCACCGAGACGCTCCAGGAGCTCGTCGATTCGCTCGAGAAGCCCCGCCGCGTCCTGATCATGGTCAAGGCCGGGGCGCCGGTGGATTCGGTGATCGATCAGTTGACGCCGCTGCTCGAACCGGGCGACATCGTGATCGACGGCGGTAACTCGCACTTCGAGCACACCCGGCGACGCGAGGCGGCACTGTCCGAGCAGGATCTGCACTTCGTCGGTGTGGGTGTCTCCGGTGGTGAGGAGGGCGCGCTGCTCGGCCCCTCCATCATGCCCGGCGGATCACGTGAGTCCTACGACTGGGTCGGTCCGATGCTCGAGAAGATCTCCGCCAAGTACGACGGGGAGCCCTGCTGCCGCTGGATCGGCACGGACGGCGCCGGTCACTTCGTGAAGATGGTTCACAACGGCATCGAGTACGCCGACATGCAGGTCATCGGTGAGGCGTTCGACCTCCTGCGCTCCGGTGCCGGGATCGAGCCCGCCGAACAGGCGAAGATCTTCGCCGACTGGAATACCGGCACACTGTCCTCCTACCTGATCGAGATCACCGCCGAGGTGCTGGGTCATACGGACGAGAAGACCGGCAAGCCCTTCGTGGACGTCGTCGTCGATGCTGCCGGACAGAAGGGCACGGGCCGGTGGACCGTCGTCTCCGCGCTGGAGCTCGGGAGCCCGACCTCGGGCATTGCCGAGTCGGTCTTCGCTCGGGCGCTGTCGTCGCAGCAGGACCAGCGACTCCTGGCGCAGGAGGCGCTGGCGGGTCACGAGGGGGAGATCGAGCTTCCCGAGGACTTCGTCGAGGACGTGCGCCTGGCCCTCTATGCCTCGAAGCTGGTCAGCTATGCGCAGGGGATCGACATGCTCACCGCTGCGGCTGCGGAGTACGGCTGGGAGCTGAAGCTCGACGAGATCGCCTCCCTGTGGCGGGCCGGCTGCATCATCCGGGCCGAACTGCTCGACGACATCATGAAGGCCTACGTGGGTGAGGACCGCCCCGCCAATCTTCTGCTGGCACCGGCCTTCACCGCGGCGATCGCAGGCGCGGTGCCGGCGTGGCGCCGCGTGGTCTCCACCGCGGTGCAGCTCGGCATTCCCGTTCCGGTGTTCTCGGCCTCGCTCGCCTACTACGACGGGCTGCGCCGTGAGCGCCTGCCCGCAGCCCTGACCCAGGGATTGCGCGATCTCTTCGGTGCCCACACCTACAACCGCGTGGACGCGGAGGGCACGTTCCACACGATGTGGGGAGAGGACAGGTCCGAGGTCGAAGGCGTCGACACCCACTGACCGCTGCCTGACGAAGAAGTGCCCCCGACCCCGAGCGGGCCGGGGCACATATTAACAGAAATCAGTGTCGTCCCGCTCAGATGT
>JARIBG010000187.1 GCA_029257465.1 Arthrobacter sp.
GAGACGAGGCGTCCGCGATGCCTCTGGCGGCAACGGAGGCCGACGTCCTGCTGTCCACGGTGGAGGGTGCGGAGTTCCTCGCCGACACGGTGCGGCTGCCGCCTCACGGCTCCCTGGTCGTCGAGCAGGCCCGCTGACTACCTACGGGAGACCTCGGGCAGCCGGGCTCCGGCGAACACTCCCACCAGTCCCATGAGCGCGAGGAACCCGAGCGCCCACACGATACCGAGGATCGCCAGCAGGGAGCTGATGCCACCGACGACGAGCAGGACGAGTCCCATCGCGGAGTTCGATACCGCCACATAGGTGGTGCGCCGATCACCCTCTGCCATGTCGACGATGTACGTCTTGCGCGCCACCCGGACGCCGGTGTGCATCAGGGTCAGCAGGAGATAGCTGCCGATGAACACCAGCGAACCGGCGGTCGAGTCGCCGGAGAAGTCGGGCAGGGACACGATCACCACCAGGACGACGATGATCGCCGAGGCGGTTCCGGCGCCGGCCGTCATCAGCGTCCGACTCGACCTGTCGGCCAGCCGACCGAAGATCCTTCCACCCAGCAGCGCGGCCAGACCGGAGGCGATGATGAAGCCACCCAGACCAGCCAGACCGTCGCTGCCCGTATCCACCGCCAGCGCCACCACGAAGGGCGGGCTCAGTGCGGAGACCAGCAGGAAGCTGCGCACGACGACGAAACGCCGGAAGTCGCGGTCCTCACGCAGCAGGGTGGTGGTCCGGGCGAACCAGCCCTCTACGTCACCGGGCTCGCGCGCGAGGCGTTCCTGGCCGGCCGGCTCGCGGATGCCGCTGTAGAGAACAGCCACCAGGGCCCAGAGCACGGCACCGCCTGCCAGCAGCCAGGCGAGCTGACCGGCGTCCACCTCCTGGTCGCCGAGGAACCGGATGCCCAATCCTAGGGTTATCGCCACCAGCCCGGAGGCCGTCGTCGCCAGCCCGTTGATCTGACCGCGGTTCCCCTTGGGCACGGTTCGGCCCTGGACGTCCTTGGAGGAGATGGAGCACAGGCATCTCCCGAGCGAGAAGACCGCCAGCAGGGCCACGATGGTGAGCCCGGCAGCCAGGCCACTGCCGAGGGCAGCTGTTGCCGCCATGAGCGACACCGCTACCGCCTGGACGAGCGCACCGGCAACGAAGACCCACTTGCGGTGGCGCGCGCGCAGCACCAGCGGCGTCAGGAAGGCCTGCGGGAGCATAGAGCCGGACTCGCGGATGGGGACGAGCACCCCGGTCAGTGCGGTGGGGACACCGAGTGCCTCGAAGAGCCACGGCAGCACTGTCGACGCGTTGACCGTCTGGTCACCGGAGGACTGCAGGGCATTTGCCGCCACCAGGCGCAGCCCATTACGTGGCACATCGCGCCGGACATCGGCGGGCAGAGCCTGCTCCGCCTCCGCGTCCCGCCTCAGCAGCAGGGAGTACAGATTCTCGGTCGCGTTCACAGGACCTACGCTACCGTCGGCGTTCGGGGACCTTCTGCACTGGACTGCAGCGCCGATCCGGGGTTGGGTGGGAGGAGACAACAAGCGGCGCGCGGACGAACAGTGAGCGTGCAGACGCTGGGCTACCAGCAATGAGGAGACAACAGTGGACATGATGACAGGTGCCGATCTACCCCTTCTGGCCGCGGCCGATCCGGCTGCAGTGCAGATCTCGATGTTCATGCCCACCCACCGGTCAGGAGATCAATCGCGAGCCGATCAGCTGCGCTGGAAGAATCTGCTCACAGCGGTCCGGGAGAAACTCATGGAGCGCATGAGGAGTAGCGACGTCGAAGAACTGCTGGCGCCCGCGCAGGAACTGCAGGACGACTCCTGGGCGTGGCAGCACATGCGCGACGGAGTGGCACTGTTCCTGCGTCCGGGATGGCATCGCAGCTACAGTGTACCGGCCAGTGTTCCCGAGCTCGCCACTATAGGCGACCGCCTGGTGCTCGGACCGGCACTGAGGCTCCTGACGGGCAACGAGGTATTCCTCCTCCTGGCCCTGAGCCAGCAGGACACCCGCCTGTTCCGGGCCGACCGCCATTCGATCGACGAAGTCGACCTGGGGGACGTACCCACGGCGCTGCGCGAAGTCGTGGAGGATCCCGATCCCCGCTCCGACACGATGACCCGACCGGCGAGCGCCGGGTCCGGTTCTGCGGTGTTCTTCGGGCATGGTGCCTCGGACAAGGATTACAAGCGGGACGAGCTGGTGACCTTCCTGCGAGAGCTGAACACGGGTCTGCGGACAGAACTGGGGGACGACGGAACGAAGCTGGTGCTCGCAGGGCTCGAACCCATCGTGAGTGCCTATCGCGGCATCTCGGAGTATCAGCAGGTTCTCGACGAAGCCGTGCTCCGCAATCCGGATCCTCTTTCCAAGGAAGAACTGCATCAGTTCGCGTGGCCGCTCATCGAGCAGCAGCTGATCGATGACAGATCCCGACTGGTCGAGCAGTTCAGGGAACTTCAGGGAACCGGACGGGCGTCGAGTGAGCTGGACGACGTCCAGGAAGCCGCTGTGAACGGCCGGGTCGACACCCTGTTCGTCCAGGCGGATCCATGGTGCTGGGAGCGGGTGACCGATGATCCGCATGCCATCGTGCTGCTGGGGGAGGACCAGCGGTACGCCGAGTGCGAGCAGATCGAGGCCGCCGCCGTGGCTACGATGAACAACGGCGGCCTGGTCCACGCGACGGCGGACGGCGCCGACCCCGACAGCAGCGTCTCCGCCATTTTCCGCTACTGAACCAGTCCCTGCTGGTTCGCCCGGTACGGCGCGGCTCAGGGCCGGAACGTCGTGCGGCGTCCTGGGTCGACCGCATCGGCATTCCGGAGTTGGTGGTCCCAGCGGGGAGCGGCGCGGAACACCAGCTGGAAGCCGTCGTCGAGCTCGAGGCGCCGAACACTGATCTGGTACACCGGTTCGAGGTGCTCCCTGACCAGGACCTCGGACGGGGTTCCTGCAGCGACCACCCGACCGTGGTTTAACAGCAGTAAGCGGTCGCAGTAGGTGGCGGCAAGATTCAGATCATGAAGGATCACGGCGACGGCGTGGTTGCTGCTTCGGGCGAGACTGCGTACAAGGTCGAGGACCTCGTGCTGGTAGCGCACGTCGAGGTGATTGGTCGGTTCGTCCAGGAGCAGGTGTGTGGTCTGCTGTGCCAGGGCCCGGGCGATCAGGACTCTTTGCCGCTCCCCGCCGGAGAGTTCGTCGAAACCCTTCCCCGCCGACGCCAGCATCCCGACCCGGTCCAGAGCATCAGCGGCGATCTGGTCGTCATTGTCTGCACTGCGGCTCGACCTCCTTCGATAGGGGGTCCTGCCCAGGAGGACCATATCGGATACCAGCAGCGGAAGATCGCCGGGAGTCTCCTGGACGACCACCGACACGGTCTGCGCGATCTGTCGAGCGGTCAACTCGTCCAGGGTGGAAGCATCTAGGTGGACAGTTCCGGTGCTCGGGACCAACGAACCGTACAGGGCCCGCAGCAGCGTGGTCTTGCCACTGCCGTTGGGGCCGACGATGCCTAGCACTTCTCCATGACGGACACTCAGGTCCACACGATCGAGAACCTTCCGGTTCCCGTAGGCGAACGAAATCCCGGATGCGGAGATCACTCGTCGAACCGTTCGATGATATTTTCCAGGCCGGCGATGGACAGCGGAGAGGCCGGTTCGGTGAAATTGAACAGCTGAACCATGATGTCATCGTTGGCGACCGCGGTCATGGACTGCACGCCTGTCAGTGATGTGATGGCGCTGGCAATTTCGGCCGGGTCCCCTGCCGTATGCAGAAGGATCAGCACATCGGGGTCCCGTCCGATCAACTCCTCTCTGCTGACCTCGAAGACGCGCTGGTCCTCGTCGGCGAAGACATTGGTGAATCCTGCTGCCTCCAGCTGGGGATGAGCCATCGATCCGGTGCCGTAGGCGTAGGTCACGCCACCGCCGACAGTCGGGTAGAGCACTGCGGCGGTACGCGTCTCACCGTCCGGGACCGTTGCGGAGATCTCCTGCACGCGGTCGTCGAGCTCCTGGGCCAACTCGAGTCCTCGCTCCTCGATCCCGAAAGCTCGCGCGTACGTTTCCATCTGGTCCCCGATGTCCGCGAAAGCAGCATCCTCCGGGGGCTCGGGGCAGAAGGACGGTTCCTCCAACAGGGGAATGCCTGAAGCCGCAAGCGTCTCGCGGTTCATGCCCTCAGCCGTACCCAGGATCAGGTCCGGCTTCTGGGCCATCACGACTTCCTGAGAGATCTGCAAATGCCCAGAGGTGTCCAGTTTGTCCGTCAACAGGGGAACGCGGTCGATTTCGGCCTGGGTCTCGGCGTCGTAGTACTCGGAAGGGTAGGTGCCTGCCCGCGCCACGACCCTGTCCATGACATCGAGAAGATGCAGGAAGGTGACGGGTGAGCTGTCGAGCAGGACGACCCGTTCCGGAGGCGCATCGAGGACGACCTCCTTGCCGCAATTCATGATGGTCAGAGGATATCCTGCTGATTCCACGGCTGCGGCTTCAGGGTCATTGGTGCTCGAGCACCCCGCAAGCGTCAGCGACAGAGCACCCGCAAGGGCCAGAGAAAAAGCGGTCAAGTTCTTCATGGGACTCCTCGTTCGGTAATTCGGGTAGTGGTCGGCAGAAGGGCCGGAGGTCAGGACCCGGGATGCATGCGACGGATCAGGTAGAGCAGGAAGGGGGCGCCGATGAAAGCAGTGATGATTCCGATGGGCAACTCCTGCGGCTGCAACAGGGTTCTGGCCACGAGGTCCGCCCATACCAGGAAGATGGCTCCCAGGAGACCTGATAGTGGGACAGCCCAGACGTGGGCCGCGCCCACGAGACGGCGGGCGAGGTGTGGAATGACCAGGCCCACGAACCCGATGCTGCCGGAAGCGGCGACCACCACGCCGATGCACAGGGAAACGATCACCAGTAGCTGGGTGCGGAACCGTGCCGGGGAGATGCCGAGGATATGTGCTGTCTCGTCCCCGATGGCCAGGGCATCGAGCCGTCGACCCCACAGAGTGAGAATCGTGCCGGTGAACAGGACCACGATCACGACCACGCCCAGCGGGCTTCCCCACGTGGCCAGTGCGAGGGACCCGAGGAGCCAGAACATGACGGACCGTGCTCCTTCGGTCGAGCCGGAGGCGAAGATCAGAAAGCTCGTGACGGCTGTGAGGGCGTAGCCGATCGCCACTCCTGCCAGAAGCAGTCTCATGGAGGTCACGCGGCCCGCAGAACGCGCGATGAGATACACGAGCAGGGATGCGATCAGGGCGCCGGCGAAGGCACTGACAGAAAGGGCGTGTTCGCCGATCCCCAGTCCGACTCCGAAGAGGATCATGGCGGCGGCGCCACTGGACGCTCCCGAGTTGATCCCCAACAGATACGGGTCCGCGAGCATGTTCCGGACCATCGCCTGAAGCGCTGCGCCGCACATGGCCAGGCCCGCACCAACAGCTGCACCCAGGAGCGCCCGAGGCAGGCGAACGTCCCAGACGATCGCTGACGCCGTTGCATCCAGGGTGTTCCGGCGGTCGAGCTTACCGAGGTGCGAGACCAGGAGTTCGGCCACGGTTCCAGGGGCGACGGTGACCGGTCCCAGGGCGACGGCCATGAGCAGGCTTATGACGAGCAGGAGGCAGAGAGTGAGCACCCAGACCGTGTTCCTGCCGCGCCGGCGAGCCCGCCCCAGCGGGTCGGCACGCAGATGCTCAGCCGGCCGTGCGGCGGCGATGGTGCTTTTCATCCTCGGGTCGCTTTCTCGAACACTTTCGCTGAGGGGTCTGAGGGATGCTGGAAGTGGTCCGCTCTGGCTTCCGCTGCAGCACACTCTCCTGCCGGTCGGTTCAAGAGCCGCAGACAAGGGGGATGGGGGGCTTATCCCGAACTCACCACCTTCGCCCCGCTGTCCCGTAGGTGCATCACTCCGGGACGTACTGACGGTATTGATCGAGTGTTCCATCGAGGACAGGCACGAGCAGATCCGTCGTGTCGTCGCTCGTTGCTGCGGTGATGGTCGTGTTCGACCCCGGAGCGCCGTCTGCCGTGTCGAGAATGGTCTCGTTGTGCAGCAGCGAGAACTGTTCGTCCGGCTCGAGGGCGATGACCACTTCGTCGTCGTCGTCGGTGATGGTGACCTCCACCGACTGATCCGTCTCGTTCTCCAGGGTCCCGAGGAGACGGGCAGGCTCGCCTTCGGCCTCGGTGACGAGCAGGACGCTGAGAAGATTGACGGAACCCACCGAGCCGTTCTCCCCGACGGCAATCGCCCCGGTCCGATCGTCGTCGGACGAGGAGCAGGATGTCAGGGCTGAGAGGAGAAGGAGCGACGAGGCAGTCGTGCCCAAGATCGTTCGTCTGGTGGAGGTCATTGGTGTGGACGGCATTGAAGTCCTTTTCGAGCGGTGGAGGAAGCGGATCGGCGCTTTCGGGACGGAATGCCCAGACTAATCGATTCAGGGCCTCGAAGCGGATCGTTGAGGACGCCTCGCTCGTCCTTGCTGCAGCACGGGTACACCCCTAGCATGGGGTTATGGGAAAAAAAGAGCAGCAGGAGCCTGACGCCACGGTCCCGGAGAAGCAGATCCACAGGTGGAAGGACGACGGCGGCCCGGTGATCGTGGAACCGGACGACGAGCCCGACCAGGACGTGTCGAACGAAACCTGAGTCGGACGACAAAGGACCAGTCAGCATTGCTGACCAGAAATGAGCAGGTTGACCAGGCCCTTATTCGAATAATGTCGTTCGGCCACCTCCTCCAATCGCCGATGCGACTCCAGCGGTTCGGCCTAGTACTTGCGAAGATGCAGCGGCCCCTGGGTTCGGAGCGTGGCACGGAGGAAGTTCGCCACCGCGGTGATCAGGAGATGAAGATCCTCGGTATAGGACCCTATGGCTCGCACGGCCAATCCACGGCCTGAGGTGAGGGTCGACCCGAAGCGGACGGGGGTGCTGAATTCCAGCGAATTCAGGTACTCCCGTAGCTCCTCGAGCAGTACGTCATCGACGGCCTGATCGAGGGCAAGTACTGTCGCGACGTGAGTGTGATCCTCGAGGAACAGCAGTGAGTGGTCAGTCAGTTCACCGATCCCAGGCCGGACGAGGAGATTGTCGATCACAGTCAGCTCACCGTCCACGGATACGGAGGTTCGCAAGCGCACCTCGTCGTACGTGAACAGCGCACCAGTCGGGGACCAACCCGGGGTGATGATCTCCGACATGAACAGGGACGCGCGCGAATCCATGTCGACCGTCGTATGCTGCGAGAAGGTTGCGCCCTGGTACGCGATCAGCTGATCCGGAACATACTCCAGGACCGCGCCCGGACCCAGTGTGATACGGAAGTCCTGGAGAGCGTAGTTCCCAGGCGTCTTGTACACCTTCGTTGCGGACTGGCTCGTCAGGAGCAGTGAAGCTCCCTCCTCCACCTCGACGACCACGTGGTAGTCGTCGCCCCCGAAGTAGGCTCCACCGGGGTTGATGATCGTGTAGCTGACCTGCCCTGATTCATCCAGATAGTGCGGACGCATCACACGGAGCGCTCCCTGATGGAATTGCTTGATCGCGACAGAGCGATCCCCGCGCCGAGCCACGCGCAGGTCCAGTCGCCCCACCGGTTCACGAAGGATGTGGACCTGCGGATCGAGGGCGGTGGTGAGTAGTGGCGCTTCCTGTTCAGACAAGATCCCTCATGAGAACGTCGTTGAAGATCCACGCCAGGACGTCATCAAGCCCGTCGTCGGTTTTCAGGTTCGTCATGACGAACGGTTTGTCTCCTCTGAACTGCTTGGAGTCCGAGGCCATGACGTTGAGGTCGGCCCCCACATAGGGTGCGAGGTCGGTCTTGTTGATGATGAATAGATCGGACTTGATCATGCCCTGCCCGGCCTTTCGGGGGATCTTCTCACCCTGAGCGACGTCGATGATGTAGATGGAAAAATCGACCAGCTCCGGCGAGAAGGTGGCGGAGAGGTTGTCGCCGCCGGACTCGATGAAGACAACCTCGAGATCGGGGTGTCGGCGGCAGATCTCCTGGTAGGCGGCATCATTCATCGATGTGTCTTCACGGATGGCCGTATGTGGACAGCCGCCGGTTTCCACTCCGATGATGCGGTCTTCGGGCAACACCGAATTACGCGCCAAGATTTTCGCGTCCTCGAGTGTGTAGATGTCATTGGTGATCGCCGCCGTGGCGACTTTGCCGTCCAGAGCGCGTGTAACGCGCTCGATGAGCTGGGTCTTACCGGACCCGACAGGGCCGCCGATGCCAATACGGATGGGTTCCATGGAGATGAAGTTCCTTTCGGGTGCGATGGCGCGCCGGAGCGGCATCAGGACATGAACATTCGGGAGCGGTGGGTCTCGTGGGTCATCTGAGCGATCTCGAGCCCCGGCGAGGTGGTACCGAGATCGATGTAATCGAGTGTAGCCACGACCGTGACGGTGTCCTCGATCACTTGGTGCATCTCACTCAGGATGCGCTGACCCGAATCCTGGCCCAGGGGGATTCCCCGGATGGCATTGGTCGTCAGTGACGTGGTCATCTGCATGAGATAGCTCCGCACTGCCGACGTGACATCGAATCCGGCGGCAGAAAGAGTCAGACCGTGGGTCAGCGCCGGCGATCCAAACATGTCTCCTGCCAGCACACCGGCACAGTAGTAGGACAATACCGGGGAGTCGGGGAGCACGGCAGGAGCGATCTTCGCCATTCGCTGTCCCATCGCTGAGTTGGCGGTCCGGATCTGCCGCGGAATAAGGGTGATGTGGGCGAGCTGGTCCAGTCGTCTGAGCTGGTCGCGCAGCGAATCGTCAAAGGGCTGCTTCGCGACCTTGGCCGCAAGACACGCGACCAGGGCGTCGTTGTAGGCGGACTGATGGATATAGCCGCGCAACCACGTAGCGAAATTTTCGGCGGAGGTGACCAGTTCACGGTGGAGGTAGGTTTCCAGACCGAATGAATGACTGAACCCACCGGTGGGTAGCGCGGAATCGGTGAGATGCATCATCACCAGCTGCGCGCGACCGTCAGTGGGAGTGCTCTGCATGGCGGAACGCCTCCGGCAGTACGCGCATCTCGCGGGTGTAGTGCGTTTGTTCGTGGTCGAGGAAGTGTTCGACCGTGTGGTCGTACTGCACAACCATGACAGTCTCTCCGTAGTCGCTGTCGTCGCCGAAGAACTGGGCCTGTAGGTGACGGTTGCCCAACGAATGAGCGATCCTGCCCATTTCCAGGGTCGATCCGGGGCGAATGACCAGGACGTCTGTCGGGGCCACGTCCACCGTGATGAGCACGCCGTCGGAGTGATGGAGAATATCTCCATGGCGCAGCTCACGAACCGACGAGGGGAGGCGCAGACCGACCTCCCTGCCTGCGTCGGTGGTCAGGCGCTGTACTCGCTTCACCAGGGAAAGATTGTCCATCGCCACGCGTTCCTCTGTGGCCAATTGCAAATCCCGCTCGGACAGGGACGAGCGGTTACCAAAAGTCTGCGTTATGAGCACGAAAAAATCTCCATCGTAGGGTCGTCCACACTACCGGCACATGAAGCTGCACACGTGTGCTGCAAGCACGATCGGACCGCCCCGGGCTGAGGTTTCCCCGGGGCGGGCCGACCGATCAGAAGAGGAAGTACCGCTGCGCCATGGGGACCTCAGCGGATGGTTTGGAACTGATGACCTCACCGTCCACTCGCACCTCGTAGGTCTGGGGATCGACCTCGATCTTCGGCGTCGCCGTGTTGTGGACGAGGTCCTTCTTGCTGATGTTCCGCATGCCGCGAGCCTCCACGTACGTCCGATCGCCTCGCAATCGGCTGGGCAGGTCATCCTCGAGGGCTGCCGTGGGGAGGAAGGTCAGCGAGGATGACGCGACGGCGGAGCCCATGGCACCGAACATCCGACGGTGGGTCACGGGCTGCGGTGTCGGGATCGAGCCGTTCGAGTCGCCCATCTCCGCGTACGCAATCTGACCGCCCTTGAGGACGAGCTTGGGCTTGACACCGAAGAACTTCGGATCCCAGAGAACCAGGTCGGCGAACTTGCCGGTCTCCACGGAACCCACAGTGTTGGAGATGCCGTGGGCGATGGCCGGGTTGATCGTGTACTTGGCCACGTAGCGCTTGATCCGGTTGTTGTCGTTTCCCTCGGAATCGCCTTCCAGCGCTCCCCGCTGATCCTTCATCTGGTGTGCGACCTGCCAGGTCCTCAGGACAACTTCCCCGACACGGCCCATGGCCTGGGAGTCGGATGAGGTGATCGAGAACACGCCCATGTCCTGCAGCACATCCTCCGCGGCAATTGTCTCGCCACGGATACGCGAGTCAGCGAAGGCGGAATCTTCGGGTAGGTCTGGATTGAGGTTGTGCGCCACCATCAGCATGTCGAGGTGCTCATCAACGGTGTTGCGCGTGTAGGGCAGCGTGGGATTGGTCGATGCAGGCAGTACGTTCGACAGGCCGGCGATCTTGATGATGTCCGGGGCATGACCGCCGCCGGCGCCCTCGGTGTGGAAGGAGTGGATGACGCGGCCGTCGAAGGCCCGGATGGTGTCTTCCACGAAACCGCCCTCGTTGAGCGTGTCGGCGTGGAGGGCCACCTGGATGTCCATCTTGTCAGCGATCGTCAGCGCGGTGTTGATGCTGGAGCGTGTGGATCCCCAGTCCTCGTGCAGTTTCAGACCGATGGCTCCAGCACGGATCTGGTCTGCCACCGGGGTCTCGGCAAAGCCGTGGCCCTTCCCCAGGATGCCGATATTCACCGGCAGTTGCTGGGTTGCTTCCAGCATGCGGTGGGTGTGCCAAGCGCCAGGTGTGACCGTGGTGGCGTTCGAGCCCGTAGCCGGTCCGGTTCCGCCGCCGATGAAGGTCGTGGTGCCGTTGCTCAGAGCGGTGTCGACCTGCTGCGGCGAGATGTAGTGGATGTGGCTGTCGATGCAGCCGGCTGTGACGATCATATGCTCGCCACCGATCACCTCTGTGTTGACGCCGATCGGTATTTTGATGTTGTCCTGGATGTCCGGATTGCCGGCCCTGCCGATGCCTGAGATATAGCCGCCCTGGATGCCGATGTCGGCTTTGTAGACGCCAGAATGGTCGACGATGATGACATTGGTGATTACCGTGTCCGGGCAACCCTCACTACGTGTAAGGCGACCATTCTGGCCCATGCCGTCACGGATGACTTTGCCTCCCCCGAACCCGACCTCTTCGCCGTACGTCGTCAGATCCTGCTCGATGCGGAGCACCAGATTCGTATCCGCCAGACGGACCCCGTCGCCGGTGGTGGGGCCATACATTTCGGCGTACTGTTTCCGGGAAATTTCAAAAGACATGAGTAATATTCCTTAACAGATCAGATGGGGCTGTACGAAGAGGGCCGTCAGCAGTTTCCGAAAAACTCAGAGGGAACCGTTGACCTTGTCGTTGAAGCCGTAGACTCTGCGGCTTCCGGCGTACTCGATGAGCTTGACGCTGCGCTTATCGCCCGGTTCCAGCCGGACTGCCGACCCCGCTGGAATGTCGAGGCGACGACCGTGGGCCGCTTCTCGATCGAATTCAACTGCTTCATTGATCTCGGCGAAGTGAAAATGGGAACCCACTTGGACAGCACGATCCCCCGTGTTGACGATGTCCACACTGACGGCGTCGCGGCCCTCATTGATGATAATCATGGCTTCGTTGTCGATGAAGTACTCACCAGGCTTCATGGAACAGCTCTTCTCTACTGGAGTTTTAACGAATGGGAGTATGCACTGTGACGAGTTTGGTGCCATCGGGGAATGTCACTTCGACCTGGATGTCGCTGATCATCTCGGCCACGCCGTCCATGACGTCGTCCTTGCTCAGGATTTCCGTACCGTGGCTCATGAGTTCCGCCACCGAAACGCCGTCCCGGGCTCCCTCCATGAGTTCAGCGGTGATGAAAGCGATCGCTTCCGGGTGGTTGAGCTTGACGCCCCGTTCCTTACGGCGACGCGCGACGTCCGCTGCTACGACGATCAGCAGCTTTTCCTGCTCACGTGCTGTCAGATGCATGTCACTCCTAATTTAGCTACACCAAAGTGATCTAACTATTCATAAAACCATACCAGCAGACTTTCACGTCTCCCATTGAATCAACACGTGGTGCTGCACTTCCGCTGGAAGTGCTGTTGATGGTATGATTCTGCATTGTTCGCCGCATCCTACCACAGTGTCGCCGCGTTACACCACAATGGTTACGAATGTCTTCTTTATTTCATGTCAAGCGCCCCCGTGATAGCTTGAAAAATGGAGTGCCAATGCTCGGTGAGTACATTTCCACCAGTACCGTGCTCCTTCTCGTCCAGTGTCATCATCCTGTCTCAACCCGATAGAGGTCCCCTATGGCATCGGTGTCTAATAATAACGACGCTCCCGTGAATAAGATTAGTTACGGTAAAGCCGTTACCGTTCTTCTCATCGGAACTGCAGCCCTCGCCTTTTCCGGAATTTGGGTCAAGGCTTCCAACTTCGAACCCGCCACTTCCGTCGTACTTCGCTGTTGGTTGGCCCTCATTTTTCTCCTCCCCTTCATGTTGTGGGAAATACGTAAAAAAGGAGGCCTGGGAAAACGCGGGATTATCTGGTCCATTGTCGCAGGCCTGATCCTTGGCATCGACTTCACGGCGTGGAACTACTCGATCTTCTACGTCGGCGCGGGCATCGCCTCGGTGTTGTTGAATCTACAGGTACTCATTCTTCCGCTGCTGGCATTCTTTATCGACAAGGAGCGCATCCCGAGGTCATATTGGTTCGTGCTGCCGGTCATGGCAGTCGGCATTGCGGCGGTCGGCGGAGTATTCAATACATCCGAGCCGGGCGATGGTCCTGCAGAGGTGTACGGTTTCCCGGTCGCCGTCCTGGGGACGCTCCTTGGGGTGGTATCGGGCATTGCCTATGGCACCTACCTTTATACGTCCCGTAAGGCCACACGGGTGAGCCCGGGAAAGTACGTTCAACCCATCATGATCGTCTCCGTCTTCCAGGGTGTAGCGCCTATCATCTTCATGGTGATTCGGGGCGAGGGATTCAACTTCACCCAGGGGATGCTCGTCGATGGTGCTCTACCGCAGCCGGCCGAAGGCGTCAATGGTGATCCCATCACCCTCCAGAACTGGATCGCAATGATTGCACTTGCTGCCCTGGGGCAGGCTTTGGCGTGGACCTTCGTCCAGATCGGGTCTGTCAACATGGACCCGACCCTGTCGGCCGGATTGCTGCTCCTGTCGCCTGTGTCCACCATCTTCATCGCGGCAATTCTCTTCTCCGAGATCCCGACCGCCATCCAGATAGCAGGCGTTGTTCTGGTTCTGGGCGCGGTTGCCTACCAGAATGGGGTGCACAAGCTCATTCTGGGGAAAAAGCCTGATCCGGAAGCAGCGGAGACGAAGCAAGCACGCCCCGTCGATGGAGCATCGTAGCCGGAGCCGTATACATCACGTGGCCGACCCCTCGGTCGCAGACGCATGCTGAAGGAGCGGGGTGTCGGGAGGAGGACGCAGAATCACCCTCTGTGCTTCCGAGCGTTACCCACGAGCATCGCGGCGAGCCAGGTGATGGCGAAGAGCCCGACGACGACGAGGCCGAAGTTCTCCAGGTCCACGGCGCCGATCCAGGCGAGCGGCCCCGAGCCGACGTCGAGCAGTGCACTCAGGAGACCGCCGAGGACCACGAAGGCCACGATGAACGCGATGGCCACCGACACCGAGGTGACGATGTAGTTGTACAGGATCTTGCGGGCGGGCTGCTGGAAGGCCCACCGGTACACGCGGCTCATCAGGAGACCGTCGAGACTGTCGAACAGGACCATTCCGGCGGCGAAGAGCAGCGGCAGCACCATCACCGCGTACCACGGCAGGGTGATGGCGGCGCCGCCTGCGACGACGAACAGGCCGATGGTGGTTGCCGTATCGAAGCCCAGACCGAAGAGCAGGCCCAGCGGGTACATCTTCGACGGTTGGTCGATGCGGCGGGCGAGCGGCCCGACCAGACGGTTCAGCAGTCCCCGCTTGTCCAGGAGCGCATCGAACTCCGCGCTGTCATAGGTGCCGGCCCTCAACCGCTGGTGCGCCCGACGCACCCCTGCGAGGGAGACGAGATTGATCATCCCGATCAGGAGCAGGAACAGTCCGGACACCGCGGGCCCCCAGATGCCGGTGAACTGTTTCAGCGCGGAGCCGTCGTCCGTGAGCTGGCCCGCAAGGACGTTCAGCCCGGCGCTGAGCAGGGCGACGGTGAGAATGACGACGGTCGAGTGGCCGAGCGCGAACCAGAATCCCGTGCTCGCGGGGCTGCGCCCGCCTGCGGCGAGCTTCCGCGTCGTATTGTCGATGGCTGCGATATGGTCCGCGTCGAAGGCATGACGGACACCCACCAGATAGGCCGTGACGGCCAGCCCGACGCCGAAGACGGTCACTCCATCGTCCATCGCGAGCCGCTGCGGCTGGACCACGGCGAAGAAGGTACCCCAGCTCAGCACGTGCAGGGCGACGATGGTCAGCACGATGCCTGAGACGCGCCAGGACAGGCGCCCTGCAATCACTACTCGTTCCGGCACGGACACCCCTTGCTCACCCGGGACAGTCACCATCGACAGGACCGTGGTGCAGCCCTGACCCTGTTACGTGGTTGGCAGGGAGGCAGGCAGGGCTCCGGCGATCGGGATCTCACGTCCGCTTGGCCACCGACAGCAGGACCACCGAATCCTCGTCGGCCTCCAGGGAGTGCCGGCGCTCGGGCACGATCAGGAGATCACCGCCCGAACCCTCCCACTCGTCCGATCCCGCGACGAGCCGCACACGGCCGCTGAGGACGTGCACCGTGGCGTCTCCGGGGTTCTCGTGTTCGCTCATGACCGAGCCGGCGCGCAGGGCGATCATCGTCTGGCGCATCACGCGCTCGTGCCCGCCGTACACCGTGCTCGCGCTACGGCCGCTACTGCTCGTGCGCGCTATCCCCAGCTGGTGCCGGGCGAGCGCGGTCAGGGACATCTTCTGCATGGCACGGGCGTCCTTCCTCGCAGGATCACTGATGTCCGACAGTAGCGCACCTGCCACGGGGATCAGCCGCGCAGCGCTGCCACCTCCCCGAGCCAGCGCAGATACAGCGCCCACGGATCATCGATCCCCGCGGAGAGCCGATCCACATGCTCGGTGAGCTCGGTCGAGGCCTCGAACCACTCCGACCCGTCCCGGCGCCACTGGGCGAACTGCTCATGACGGCGACGCTCGACGAGCCGGTCGCCGCGCTCGAAGGCCAGGAGTTCGTCATGCCAGATGCGACTCAGGCGCTGACGCGGATTCGCCGTCGTCCCGATCTTGATGCGGTCCCTGAAGCGGAGGTAGTAGACGACGTCGACGCGCGGGGGTGGGAGACCGTCGTCGAGCACGTCGCCGACGCGCCATTCGCAGGCTCCGCACACCCAGCCGGCCGGGTAGTGGATACCGATGCGCGAGCCGCAGGCCCGGCACGGGCTCGGCAGCAGATCAGCTGTTCCCCACTGTGCGCCGGCCCACTCCGCCACGAGAGCAATGTGCGGAGGGCAGATCCGGAAAGGTCCTTCCCCTGCCGGGTCACCGCACGGCGTCCCGCCGTCGTCGGGCACCACGCACGCGGGAGCGGAGGACGACGATTCGAACACGCCTTCGATCCTCGCGCCCCGTGCGCGCGAGCGCAAGCCTGCGGATGCTCCCTCCAAGCTGGCAGAATAAGCCGGTGACCTTTCCCGAGCGAGCCGTGGAGATCGACCTCGCTGCCCTACGCCACAACATCAGGCATCTGCGTGATGTCGCGGCCCCCGCGCGTGTCATGGCGGTGGTCAAGGCCGACGCGTACGGCCACGGGGCCATCCCGGTGGCCCGTGCCGCGCTCGAGGCAGGCGCCGCGTGGCTCGGTGTGGCCCACATCAGCGAGGGCGTCGCACTGCGCAGGGCCGGTATCGAAGCGCCCATCCTCGCCTGGCTCCACACATCGCACTCCGACTTCGTCGCGGGGGTGGAGCACGGCCTGGATCTGGGCATCTCCGGCTGGGAGCTCGATCACGTGGTGGCCGCTGCGCGCGAGCTCGAACGTCCCGCGATCGTGCACCTGAAGATCGATACCGGGTTGGGCCGCAACGGCTGCCCGGCACAGGAGTGGGACGAACTGCTCGGTCGGGCCGTGGGTTACCAGGACGAGGGTGTGCTCCGCGTCGTCGGGATCTTCTCGCACCTCGCCACCGCCGACGAACCCGCGCGACCCGAGACGGACCGGCAGGTCGAGCTGTTCCGTGAGGCCGTCACGGCCGCCGAGAATGCTGGGATCGACGTCGAGATCCGCCATCTGGCCAATACGCCCGCCACCTTCTCCCGCCCCGACTGCCACTTCGACCTGGTACGCGTGGGTCTGGGCATCTACGGTTTGTCGCCGTTCGCCGATCAGGGCTCCGCCGAGCTCGGCCTGCGACCCGTGATGACCTTCAGCGCCACCGTCTCCACGTGCAAGGAAGTTCCTGGCGGACAGGGTGTCTCCTACGGGCACGCCTACCGGACGCATGAAGCGACCACTCTCGGGCTCATCCCGGTCGGGTACGGCGACGGCGTACCCCGCATCGCGACCGGCGCGCCCGTCCTCGTGGGGGAGAGGATCTACCCGGTGGTGGGGCGGATCGCCATGGACCAGCTCGTCATCGACTTCGGCGCCACAGGCCTGGTCGATTCGCCCGAGAGTCCGCTGGGCAAGCGGGCGGTGCTGTTCGGTGGAGGGCAGGCTCCCGCCGTGGAGGACTGGGCAGCCGCCGCACAGACGATCAACTACGAGATCGTCACGCGGATCAGCGACCGCGTGGAGCGCGTCCATCTCCACGTCGACGACGCTGGGGACGCGGGGGACGCGGGGGACGCCGGAAGTAACGGCGCCCCTTCAGGGGCCAGCGCAGCGGACGACGCCGGAGTGGACGATGACGCGCGCGCCTGAGTGGTCCCAGGTATACCGGATCGGCTCGGCCGCCGAGCTGCAGGCCTTCGCCGCTCGCCTGGCACCGGAGCTCCGGCCCGGCGATCTCGTGGTCCTCGCCGGGGAACTCGGCGCCGGCAAGACCACCTTCACGCAGGGTCTGGGACTCGGTCTCGGGGTGGTGGACCGCATCATCTCGCCCACCTTCGTCCTCGTCCGCCAGCATTCCGCCATCGGTAGAGGACCAGGGCTCATCCACGTGGACGCGTATCGTCTCGAGAGCGCTGCGGCCGTCGACGATCTCGATCTCGAGGCGACCATGCCGGGTAATGTGACGGTGGTCGAGTGGGGCACCGACCGCGTGGAGCACCTCAGCCGCAGCAGGCTGCACATCGACATCGCCCGCCCGCGGGGAACCGATGGGACAGCGCCCGCCGGAGCCGCGGCTGCCGGGAAGCCGGTCACCGCATTCGACGACGACGGCGAGGACGAAGTGCGCAGCATCACCCTCGCAGGCTTCGGAGAACGGTGGCGCGGAGGGCCTCCGGCACTGTCGCTCGACTAGAATTACCGGGTGCTCCTCCTCGCCCTCGACACCTCCGCCGCGGCCACCGTGGCGCTCCTGAGCGACGACGTCGTCGTCGGCCGGTTCGCCAGTGCCGACACGCGCTCGCACGCCGAGGTCCTCGCACCCGCCGTCCGGGGGGTCCTCGCCGACGCCGGGGTGGCGGGCACCGACCTCGACGCGATCATCGCAGGGGTGGGACCCGGCCCCTTCACGGGTCTGCGCGCCGGACTGGTGAGCGCGCGGACGCTCGGCTTCGCCTGGGGCGTGGCCCTGCACGGCGTGATGAGCCTGGATGCACTGGCCTTCGAAGCGGCGCTCAGCGGCGCCGTCGACCCTGCCGCGGAGTTCCTCGTGGGAACGGACGCACGGCGCGGCGAGATCTACTGGGCCGCGTATCGTGCGCCTGCTCATGGTGCGGTGCTGCCGGAGCTCCTGCAGGGTCCGCAGGTAGGCCCGGCGGCGGGAGTTCCAAAGGGCCTGCCGGTCATCGGGCGTGCGGTGAGTCTGTATCCGGACGACCTCGCCGGTGTGCCGGGATTCACGACGTCGGACCCCGATGCCGCGTCCCTGGGGCGCGTCGCCCACGCCCGGCTCCTCGCAGGCCAGGCGCTGCTGGACACGTCGCCGCTGTATCTGCGGGACTCCGACGCACAGGTGCCCGGGCCGCGGAAACGAGCGACGGCGTGAGCTTCGTCCTGCGGGACCTCGCGTACGAGGAGATCGAGACCATCGGGTCGCTGGAGAACAAGCTGTTCCCCACCGACGCCTGGCCGTTGGAGCTGTTCTACTCGGAGTTCTTCCAGCCGGACACGCGGCGCTACATCGTGGTGGAGGTGGACGGCCGGATCGTAGGCTACGCCGGTCTCATGGTCATCGACACGACGGCGGACATCCAGACCATCGGTGTGCTGCCGCACTTCGAGGGGCAGGGGATGGGCCGCGCCATGCTCACCGAGCTGATCGAGGAGGCGCGCCGCAGGGGAGCGGACACCGTGATGCTCGAGGTGCGCGCGGACAATCCCCGCGCGCAGGACCTCTACGCGCGCTACGGCTTCGAAAAGATCCACACGCGGAGGAAGTACTACCGCGACGGCGTCGACGCATGGGTCATGCAACGCGTGCTGACAGAGTCGGGAGAGAGACCGTGACCACTGTAGAACCACTGATCCTGGGCATCGAGTCCTCCTGCGACGAGACCGGCATCGGCATCGTGCGGGGGACGCAGCTCCTCACCAACACGGTGTCCTCGTCCATGGACGAACACGTGCGCTTCGGCGGCGTCATCCCCGAGATAGCCTCGCGCGCACATCTCGAGGCCTTCGTGCCCACGCTGCGGGCCGCTCTCGCCGACGCCGATGTCTCGCTCGAGGACGTCGACGCCATCGCCGTCACGGCCGGTCCCGGACTCTCGGGTGCACTCATGGTGGGCGTGTCCGCGGCGAAGGCGCTCGCCGTCGCGACCGACAAGCCCCTGTACGCGATCAATCACCTCGTGGCGCACGTGGGCGTAGGGCTGATCGGGCGGCCGGTCGACCACGGTCTTCCTCCTGCCCTCGGCGCACTGCTCGTCTCCGGCGGGCACACCGAGATCCTGCGCGTGAAAGACATCGCCGGCGACGTCGAACTGCTCGGCTCCACCATTGACGACGCCGCAGGTGAGGCCTACGACAAGACGGCGCGCATCCTCGGCCTCGGATATCCGGGCGGCCCGGCGATCGACCGCCTCGCGGCCGAGGGCGATCCGAAGGCCATCCGCTTCCCCCGCGGACTCTCGCAGCCGAAGTACATGGGAACCGCGGAGGAACCGGGTCCGCACCGCTACGACTGGTCCTTCAGCGGACTCAAGACGGCGGTGGCCCGCTCCGTGGAGCAGTACGAGGCGGCGGGGCTCGAGGTGCCGGTGGCCGACATCGCCGCATCGTTCCAGGAAGCGGTGGTCGACGTCATCACGGCCAAGGCCGTCCTCGCCTGCCGGGAGCACGGCATCACCGAGCTGCTGCTCGGCGGCGGAGTGGCAGCGAACCGGCGACTGCGCGAACTGACGCAGGAACGATGCGCGGCGGCGGGCATCACGCTGACCGTGCCGCCGATTCCGCTGTGCACCGACAACGGTGCGATGGTCGCAGCGCTCGGTGCGCAGCTCGTGATGAGTGGGCGCAGCCCGAGCGGGATCGCCTTCGGCACGGACCCGTCCCTGCCGGTCACGCGTGTTGTCCTGCCCGCGGCCTGAGACCCGTCACGCGCACCTGCCGGCACCGCGCGATTCCTGTGGTCGAACAAGATGTCAGCGTCCTTGAGGCCGCGAACTCACAGTTCCCGGATCGACACCAGCTCGTATTCGATGGCCGAGCTCATCTGCGCACCGCGGCACGTGAGCTGATGCGGCGGTGTTCGGCGAGCGTGCACCTCCACCTCGATGTCGCCCAGCCGAGCTCGCCGTCGCGTCAACCGGACGCGCCAGGTATCGCCGTCCCGGACGGTCCCGGCGACGACATAGTCATCGCGGCCGCCCGGACCGAAGTGCTTGAGCGCACCGACTATGGCCGCCTGATGCGGTGAGAAAAGATCCGTGTAGCCGCGCAGGTGGTCGCCGTCGATACGGTCGGCGAAATGGTTCTCCACCACTCTGACGGCGGATTCCTCGTCGAGGTTCCCGTAGTAGACGCCGTCGGGCGCCACCACGACGTTGGCGGCGAATCTGTCGCCTCCGACGTGCGCACACTCCCACACCAGCTCCGGCCAGCGCTCGCCGAGGGCACGCCCTACCGGCCGGCCGCGTACTGCGCAGCACTTGTCGTGCTGACCGTGCGTGCAAACCAGGATGACGGGCGGATGCCCGAGCTCTCCCGGCACCTCCAGCGCCGCGGCAATCGCACCCAGGTCCTCGTCGCGGTCCCACGTGCCCCACTGCTGGCGGTAGCCGCCGGCACTGCCGAATCGCAGAACCGCCCAGCGGCCCGATCCTCCGGCCGTTCGTCGACCAGGACGCCTCACCAGCAGAATCCGAGCACGCTGGGCCTGCGCCGCCGAGAAGACAAGCGCTTTCGTCGCCGGATCCAGGTCGAGGCCGTCGAAACCGTTGATGGGCCATCCACCCCGGTACTCGATCAGGACCCAGACGAAACCGCGCGGTGCGGTGCCCGCCATCGGGTCGTCACGCTCGCGGGCAGCGTTCGAGCAGAAGAAGCGGACCGAGTCAGGCACTTCCGCGACATCACTGGTCAGCGGGAATCAACACCCCTGCGCGCATGAGCCTTTCCACGAGTTCGACGCCGAGATCGCCTGCTGTACGGGCCTCGCCGTCGAGCAGTCGGCTCACCGATGGTAGTGCAGCCTCATCGAAGTCCAGCCAGCCCACACGGGTGGTCAGCCGTGAGCCCTCCAGTCGTGCCTCCAGTGACTCACGGAGCCGCACGGAGGTTCCCGGCTCCAGGTTCCTGACGGCACGGAGCTGCTCCAGTGGACCCAGCGGTGCCGGCCGGGCCTGACTGCGCCGGGTCCGGTGGAACAGGGGCGCGGAATCCGCCGTCGATACGGCTGCGCCCAGCCGCTCGCGGATCAGGTCCAGTTCATCAGCAGGTCCATCCACACCGAGTGGCAGGGTGGCCCGCATCTCGGGGTCGTCGCGGAGCGCTGCGAGCGCGGACTGCGCAAGCTGCTCTGCCAGGGCGTACCGGGTCCAGTTGTGGATTCCGAGGGTGAGGTGGATCGACACCTCGCCCTGGGCCTGGGCCGCGTGCAGCCATCCACGAGGCAGGTACAGGGCATCGCCGGGTTCGAGGACAGTGTCGATGTAGGCCTCACCCTTGGCGGCCTCGGCCACCATGGAGCGGCGATCCGTCCATGGCTGATCCCGCAGCGGATCGGCGTGCACGGGCTCGTGGATGATCCAGCGCTTCGTGCCCTCGATCTGCAGCACGAAGACGTCGTGGACGTCGTAGTGGTCATCGAAGCCGCGGTTCTGCGGCGGCGTGATGTACGCATTCGCCTGGATCGGGTGACCGAGTTCGCCGCTCAGCCGCGCGCTGAAGTCTGCAATCGGCTCCCAGGTGCGGTGCAGGGCCTGAAGCACCAGGGTGGCTCCGTCGGCGAATGTGCGCCAGAGCGCCGTGTCGTCGAGCTGGTCGGAAATGGTTGCGCCGATTCCCGCAGCCGACGTGAAGGCCGAGTCCGGAAGGGTGCTGCCGTCCTTGGCGACGCGAAGGAACGGCGCACGTAATCCCCGCCGTGAGATGAGCTCGTCGACGGCGTCGGCGGAGAGTAGGTCCGAGAAGTCGCTGGCCGAACGCGTCAGCAGGGCTGCGCGACCCCAGACGTCCCCGGCGAACTTTTTGCGGTCGATATCGATGAGGCGAGCCTCCAGGACGCCGGCACCCGTTGAGGTGTCGGCGTCCCGGAGCTCTGTACGAGCAGTGTTCAAGAGCGGTTGCCCTCGTCGGCGGCACCATCGGCTCCACCGTCGGCGCCACCGTCGGCCCCACCGTCCTGGACGCCGGGTACGCCTGCTGCGCCGCCGTCGGCCGGTCCTTCGGCTGCGCCGTCGGCACCGCCGTCGTGAACACCGGGTACGCCCGCAGCGCCTCCGTCTGCGGGGCCCTCTTCATGATTGGACTTCTGCTGATCTGCCATGCTTCCTCCTGAGAATCGAATGACTGCACAGGGCATCATGTACGCTGCCCTGTCCCGGCTAGGCATTCCTCCTCGCCTCTTCACACACTAGCGAAGAGCGTCGACCCGTGGGGAACAGCTCCGTGCCCTGGACAGAAGCGGACGCGGGAGTGCAGCTCAGGAGGACAGATCACCGACGTCGGTGTATCTGCGGCGCCAGTCGTGACCTTCCTCGCCCCCGTACAGGGTCCAGTACTCGCGCCCGGCTGTGATGGCGCCGTCGGCCACGGTCCAGATGGACACCACGCGGAAGATGCCCACGTCCTCCTGCGGCACCTGGACCTCCGACACCACCACCTCGCCGGCGTCGTAGACATTGAGGACGTCGATGCTCCACCCGTTCGGGTACTGCGAGTTCACCGCGACCATGTTGTCGCGTCCCCGGATGATCTCCCGCGTGACCGGCCAGAAGACCTCGACGTCCTCGGCGAGTGTGCGTCCCACACCGTCCCAGTCCCTGCTCCATACCGACGACCAGTACCGCCGGACCACCTCGACTGCTCCAGTACGCGCTTCCATAGGTCGATGCTACCGGCGCCGGTCAGGTGTCGGGGGTGGATCGGGTGAGGTCGCGGCGCGTGCACTGACCGGCACGGACCCACGCTTCGCGGGCGATCGAGAACTCGATCCACTGCGCCAGCACCGCGGTGCTGGTCCAGGCCATGGCGAAGCCGCGCACTCTCTGCCGGGAACCGTTCGGGTACTCCAGCTCGACCCAGAGAGCAGGGGAGGGGGCAACGGACTCCGTGACGCCCTCGGTCGGAGCCCGGAGCTGGACGGGCGGGACGAACTCGTGGGTCGTCGGCGGAAGTCCGTGCCACCCGGCCGCGCTAGGCACGCGCACCCGGAACCTCGCACACGGTCGATTCGTCCATCCCGCTACTGTACGAGGGCGGGCAGGGATCGCTGTCCGTCAGGCGGGGCGTACGGGCGACGGCGTCGTCGGCTGCGGCGTGAGCGTACGACGTCGGCAGCAGGTAGCGAGCACCCAGGCCTCGCGGGCCCGCGAGTACTCGATCCACTGCGCCAGGACGGCGGTGGTGGTCCAGGCCATGGCGAAGCCCTTCATGGTCCGGCTGGAGCCGTCCGCATAGCGGAGGTCCACCCAGAGCGCAGGCGAGCGCGCGGGCAGGACGACGCGGTGCGCGGGAACGTCGAGCTGCAGCGGGGGGACGTACCTGTCCGCGCTGGGTGGGATGCCGTGCCAGCCTGGTCGTTCTGCCATGGGACGAGGGTATGTGGGTGGGCCGACATCCAGGCCGGACAGGTGTCCGCCGCAGGACCTGCCGGGCGGGGTACGCCTAGGCTGGGAGCATGGCCTTCATCTACGACGTACCCCTGAACCCCTCCAAAGTGGACGTGCTGCTGCCCTGGTTGCCCGGGCAGCCCTGGGCCAGGGGGGTCAGCGATCCGGAGCAGATCGCGGCGTACCGCTTCGACGATCCCGCGGGAGAGGTGGGCGTGGAGACGCTGCTGCTCAGGGACGGCGAGATACTGCTGCAGGTACCCCTGGCCTACCGTGGTGAGCCGGTCGCCGAGCTGGAGGAGCATCTGATCGGCACCATCGACCACCCCGTCCTGGGTCAGCGCTGGGTCTACGACGCCGCAGCTGACCCTGTATATCTGGCTGCCATCGGGGATGCGGTCCTGACCGGCGCAGCGCAGGCCGAGCAGTTCCACGAGGTGGACGACGAGATCGTCCGCATCGAGCCGACTCTCGCACTGGAGTGGAGCGCGGGGGATCACGACCGCACGCCCGTGCTCGCCGGGACCGACGTCGTCGAACTCGTCACGCCTCGGGCGCCGGTCATGCTCTTCCGGCGCCTGGATCCGCACTCGGACGTCCTGGGCCGGGATGCACTACTCGCCGTCGTCGGTGATCTCACGGTGCAGCTGGCCGCTGCAGGGTAGCGCGCAGGAACTCCGCCGCTACAGGCCGAGCGTGTCGAGGATCGGCAGTTCGGCCCGTGTGCGGGTGCGGGCCTCCTCAGCGCTCGGCGCGGCGAGCGCGATGTCGGCGATCCGCTCGGCGTCGGCGAGTGTGACGCTGTGCAGCACAGCACCCACCCCTGCGAGTGCTCGCGGGGTCATGGACAGGGTCGAGATCCCCAGTCCCACGAGCACGACGGCGAGTGCTGGGTCCGCGGCCGCCTCACCGCACACGCCGACGGGCTTGGCGTGACCCTCGGCGACGGATCCCTCCACCGTGAGGCGCACCAGGCGCAGGAGAGCGGGTTGCCAGGAGTTGTTGAGGGCGGCCAGGGAGCCGAGCTGGCGGTCGGCGGCCATGGTGTACTGCGTGAGGTCGTTGGTGCCCAGGCTCGCGAAGGAGACCTCGCCGAGGATCGCCTCCGCCGTCAGGGCAGCAGAGGGCACTTCCACCATGACCCCCGGTACCCGCAGGCCCGCCGTCGCGCAGAGCGCGGCGAAGTTCGCCGCTTCCTCGGCGGTGGAGATCATGGGCGCCATGACCCACACGTCGGCGCTGGCCTGCGCGGCGGCATCGGCGATCGCCGCGAGCTGGCGCTCGAGGACGCCGGGCGAGGTGAGATCGGTGCGGTACCCGCGGACACCGAGAGCCGGGTTCGGCTCGGTGGTGTCGGTGAGTAACGGCAGGGGCTTGTCCGCGCCCGCGTCCAGGGTGCGCACCACGACCTTCTGGCCGGGGAAGGCGTCGAAGACGCCCCGGTACGCCTCGATCTGTTCCTCGGCGGTCGGCTCCGTATCGCGTCCGAGGAAGCAGAACTCCGTGCGCAGCAGACCCACCCCCTGCGCCTTCGCCAGGGCTGCCTCCTTCGCGTCCTCCGCTCCGCCCACGTTGGCCAGGAGGGGGACCTCGTGGCCGTCAGCCGTGACGCCCTCGCCGTCGAACACGGTGAGCGCCGCCGCTGCCGCCCGGTACTGTGCCGCAGCGGCCTCCTCGTCGGCGCCCGGGTCGAGGGAGATGGTGCCGGCGGCGCCGTCGACGAAGACGGCGGTGCCCTCCTCGATTCCGTCCACGCCGGCGGCGGCGACGACGGCGGGCAGGCCCAGGGAGCGGGCGATGATCGCCGTGTGCGACTGCGGCCCGCCCCCGGAGGTGACGAGGGCGAGGACCATGGCCGTGTCGAGGGTGGCCGTGTCGGCGGGAGCCAGATCCTCGGCGACGAGAATGAACGGTTCACCGGAGGACGGGATGCCGGGCGCAGGCAGTCCGCGCAGCTCGGCGACGATACGCGAGCGCACGTCAAGGACATCAGCGGTGCGCTCGGCCATGTAGCCGCCGAGATCGCGCAGCATCCCGGCAACGGATGCCCCCGCCTCCCATACCGCTCGTTCCGCCGAGGCACCCCTGTCGATGAGCTTGCCGGCTGACTTCAGCAGCATGGGATCAATGGCCATGAGGGAGGTGGCCTGCAGAACGGCACTGGCGTCGCCCTCGGCGGCGTCCGCCCTGCGCTTGAGCTCTTCCTGGACAGCCTTCGACGCCGCCCGAAGAGCATCGTTCGCCGCCTCCGGAGAGGCATTGCGCTCGTCGGCGGGAGGTTCACCGACCGCTTCCGGCATGTGGCGGACCGGTCCGATCACACGTCCGGGGCTGACTCCCACGCCTGCGAAATCCGTCATCGATCGTCCTCGTTTCCTTGCCGGTGGTGATCGCGGTCCACCACCATTGTGCCGTGCAGGCAAGGCCTTGGGACGATTTCACCAGGGCCGGCCACGACAGGAAGCGCTGTCGCTGGTCCTGTCCATGCTCGGTACATTGGGTGTGTGAGCAACTTCCCCCGAGATCTGCTGTCGATCGTGTATGCGAGCAGTGCGGACCACCCGTTCGGCGACGAGGAACTCGGTGAGCTGCTGGCACTGAGCCGGAGGAACAATGCCCGGGACGACCTGACCGGCGTCCTTCTCTACCGGAGCGGACAGTTCCTCCAGGTCATCGAGGGACCCAGCGACGTCCTGCGCGAACGCATGTCGATCATTGCCGCCGATACGAGGCACCTGGATGTCCGCATCCTTTTCCAGGAGACGATCGATCAGCGCCACTTCCCCGACTGGACCATGGCCTTCGAGCCGGCCTCGGACGTGGATCTCCACGAGATCCCCGGCTTCCGCACCTCGCTCTCCGACATCGAGGGCGACGACGACGCGCAGCGATCCATCGCGACCCTGCGGGAGCTGATCCACTGGTTCAGGGACCGGACGGCCCAGCGGGGCTGACTACAGTTCGAACGCCGGGCGCACTACCGGTACTGGCGCAAAGATTCTGCTGGTGGTTACCCTTGCTGCGTGCCCGACTACCCCCAGCTCCTCCACACGGTCCTCGATGCCACCGATGTACGAGAGCTGGCGGGCTTCTATCGAGAGCTTCTCGGGCTGCAGTACCGAACGGGCGACGAACCTCCGACGACCGATATCGTGGACGATGCCGACTGGCTCGTGCTGACCGACTCGCAGGGCAGATCGACGCTCGCCTTCCAGCAGGTCGAGCACCTTGCTCGAACCACGTGGCCTTCGAACGAGGTACCGATGCAGTTGCACGTGGACTTCACGGTCTCTGATCGGGAAGCACTCGAGCACCACCACGCCAGGGCGCTGGCGCTGGGCGCTGAAGTTCTGCTCGACCGGACGGACGACGCCGACGAACCGCTGTACGTCTACGCCGATCCGGCCGGCCATCCGTTGTGCATCTTCGTCGCCGAGGGTCAGGAGGCGACGGCCCAGCGGGGCTGACCACAGTTCGAACGCCGGGCGCCCTACCACCCAGCCCCATACCGACGATGAGGTCGATCGATGAGTTCCACCACGTCTGCCTGGCGAAACGTCTGGGGGAATCGTGCCCTTGCACCCCTTGCAATCTCGACGATAGCCGCGGGGCTGAGCTTCTACGTGCCGGTCAGCGCCCTGTTCCTGCTCAGCCGGGGCCAGTCGTTGTCGGACATCTTCGTCTTCGAGAGCATCCTCGTCGCGACCATCATGCTCACGGAGATACCGGCCGGCCTCGTCGCGGACCGCATCGATCGCCGCTTCGTGATCATTGCCGGGTTCGTGCTCAACGCGGTCGCGGAAATACTGTTCGCGTCCAGTGGCTCGTTCGTCGGGTTCGCTGTTTCCTTCGCGATCAGCGGTGCCGGTATCGCCATGCTCACCGGCGTGCAGGAGGCCTATATCTATGACTCTCTCGGAGAAGATGCGGACGGGGCGTCCGTCGGCGTCTACGGGCACCTGAGTTCGCTCGAGCTGAGCGCAGGGGTGGGTGCCGCCGTCGTGGGCGGGCTCCTGGCGGAGATCGATATCGGCTGGCCGGCACTGGCAGCTGCATTGGCAGCAGTCGCCGCCGCCTCCGCTGCGTTCTTCCTGCCGTCCCAACGGCCGGAGCCCGAGGACGCGGAGCAGGAGCTGGAGTCTGCTGTGAAACATCTCGCAGCCGGTATCCGGATCCTGTTCACGACGCCGATCCTCCTCTACGTGGCGGTCGCGTCGAGCGCGTCGTTCGTGCTCTTCAACGCGGTGTTCACGCTGAATCAGCCACTCTTCACGCGAACCGATGTCCCTGTTGCTATCTGGGGATTCATCGGTGGTGGGGCGCAGCTCGTGGCGGCGCTCTACAACCACCACGCCGGCCGGATCGAGCAGGTTCTCGGGCGGAAGTACGCCCTGTTCGTCGCCATGAGCTTCGGCGTTGTCGGATTTCTGCTCATGGCTACCCCGCAGGCGCCGCTGGTGGTCCTGGGGTTCGTCCTCGTGGTGCTCGGCATGAATGCACGAGGCCCCATCACCACGGCTGTCGCCAACCGCGTGATCCCCGGAGGGCGCCGGGCAACCGTGCTGAACGTTGCGAGTTCCCTCGGAAGTCTCGTGGGAATCATCGCGAACCCGATCATCGGCTTCGGTGCGGAAGCCAGCACGAAGCTCACCGTCATCGCCATCGGCATCGTGTTGCTCGTTCTCACCATCACGTGGATACCGGTGGCGAGCAGATACCTGGACGTGCCTTCGGCAGAGGAGGAAAGTGCACCGGCTGCGACGACGTGAAACGACGGCCCGCTAGTCGCGGAGCTGTCGCACGAGGTCGAGCACGACGGCGCGGAGGTCTCCGCCGTTCTCCTCGGCGACACGACGCTGACGCTGGTACCCGGCGCCGCGGCCCATGATGGCCTTCACGTCCGCGAGTTCACTGCTGCAGCCCAGCCTCTCGGCAACGGGCTCCAGCCGGGTGATCACCTCGGCGAGGTGATCGGTGACGAGCTGCTCGTTGCCGGCGGCGTCGAGGATGATGATGGCGTCGAGGCCGTACCGCGCTGCCCGCCACTTGTTCTCCTGGATGTGCCAGGGCTGCATGGTCGGGATGCTCCCGCCGGCGTCGAGGGTGTCGGAGAAGTCCTGGACGAGGCACTGGGTCAGGGCGGCGACGGCGCCCACGTCCTGCAGGGTGGAGAGCCCGTCGCACACCCGCATCTCCACGGTACCGAGATTCGGGACCGGTCGGATGTCCCAGCGGATCTCGCTGACGGAGTCGATCACCCCGGTGGTGAACATGTCCTGCACGTAGGACTCGTAGCCTGCCCAGTCGTCGAAGTGGAAGGGAAGGCCGGCGGTGGGCAGCTGCTGGAACATGAGCGCCCGCTGCGAGGCGTACCCGGTGTCCTCGCCGCCCCAGAACGGCGACGACGCCGAGAGCGCCTGGAAGTGCGGCACGTAGTTCAGCAGACCGTCGACGACGGGCAGCGCCTTGTCCCGCTGGTCCAGACCCACGTGGACATGGACGCCGTAGAGGACCATCTGCTGGCCCCACCACTGCGTGCGGTCGATCAGCTTGGCGTAGCGCTCCTGGTTCGTCACCTGCTGGGCGCTCGGAACGCTGAACGGATGCGAGCCCGCGCAGAACAGGTCCACGCCCATGGGGTCGGTGACCTCGCGGACGGCGGCGAGCGAACGGGCGAGATCGTCCTTCGCCTCGCCGACCGTGGTGCACACACCCGTGATGAGCTCGACGGTGTTCAGCAGGAGTTCCTGCTTGATGTGCGGGTGCTCCTCGTCCTCCTGCAGTTCGGGGTGATTCGCACTGACCCCGCGGAGCACCCGGTCCGCGACGGAGACCAGCTCGCCGTCGTCCCGGTCCACCAGGGCCAGTTCCCACTCGACGCCGAGAGTTGACTGCGCGGACTGCACGAAATCGATGGTCACGGGAGGCTCCTGGAACGGTGCGGACGGTGGTCAAGAATCTGGCCTCGATAGTGCGCCGTCGCGAGGAGGACCGAGGTCAAGTGTAGTGAGGCGGCGCTGCCCTCGGGCACTCGTTCAGCTCCATGACGAGGGCGTCCGCATCATCGCGTTCCGGCAGGGCAGAATGGGCGCGTGCCCATCCTGAACAAAGACATGACCCTGTGCATCTCCCTGGCCGCGCGGCCCAGCAACATCGGCACGCGCTTCCACAACTATCTCTACGAGGAGTTGGGTCTGAATTACATCTACAAGGCCTTCACCACCACGGATCTTCCCGCGGCCGTCGCCGGTGTGCGGGGGCTCGGTATCCGCGGATGCGCCGTCTCGATGCCGTTCAAGGAGGACGTGATCGCCCTGGTGGACCAGCTCGATCCCTCGGCCCGGGTCATCGACTCCGTCAACACGATCGTCAACGACGACGGCGTTCTCACCGCCTACAACACCGACTATCTGGCCGTGGCACGCCTGCTGCGCGAGCACGCCGTCCCCACGACGTACTCGGTGCTCGTGCGCGGCTCCGGCGGGATGGCCAAGGCCGTCGTCGCAGCACTGCGCGATGCGGGCTTCGATCGCGTGACGATCGTGGCCCGCAACGAGCACACCGGCCGGGCGCTCGCCGAGCGGTACGGCTTCGCGTGGCAGCCGGAGGTGAGGGAGTCGACGGCGGAGCTGCTGATCAACGTGACGCCGCTGGGCATGACGGGCGACGACGCCGACATGCTCGCCTTCCCGCAGGACACCATCGACGTCGCCCGGGTGGTGTTCGACGTCGTCGCCTCCCCGGCCCGGACGCCGCTCGTCATCGCGGCGCGGGAGGCAGGGAAACCGGTCATCACGGGTGCTGAGGTGGCGGAGCTGCAGGCCGAGGAGCAGTTCGTCCTCTACACGGGTATCCGGCCCACGCCCGAGCAGGTCCGGGCAGCGGGGCAGTTCTCGCGGCAGTAGGAGGGCTCACGGTCCGATTCGGGGCAGACGCATGCGAAGGGGCTCTTGCCAAGGCGGCCGAACGGGTCCACAGTGTGGTGGAAAGCCAGGGGAGGGCCAGCATGAGTACATCCGCCGAACGGGCGTCCGACACACCGACCGGTACCGGTGAACCCGAACTCAAACGGGTTCTCGGACCGAAACTGCTGCTGCTGTTCATCGTGGGCGACATCCTCGGAGCGGGAGTGTACGCGGTCACCGGGACGATGGCGGGGACCGTAGGAGGAATCGTCTGGCTCCCCTTCCTGCTCGCCTTCCTCGTGGCGACCATGACGGCGCTGTCCTATCTGGAACTCGTCACCCAGTACCCCCAGGCCGCCGGGGCCGCGCTCTACACCCACAAGGCGTTCGGCATCCACTTCGTCACCTTCCTGGTGGCCTTCGCCGTGGTCTGCTCGGGTATCACGAGTGCCTCCACCTCGGCGAACGTCCTGGCCCAGAACTTCTTCGGAGGGCTCGAGGTCAACGGCTGGATGGAGGCTCCCGGGCAGGGCGTGATCACCCTCGTGGCGCTGGGCTTCATGCTGCTGCTCGCCGTCATCAATCTGCGCGGCGTCGGGGAGAGCGTTAAGTTCAATGTGGTGCTGACCCTGGTCGAGATGACGGCGCTGTGCATCGTGATCGGCGTCGGGTTCTACGCGATGGCGCAGGGCAACGGCAACATCGGCGAGATCTTCGTGTTCTCGGACCAGCAGGACAAGGGCCTGTTCCTCGCTGTGACCGCTGCAACCTCCATCGCCTTCTTCGCGATGGTCGGCTTCGAGGACTCCGTCAACATGGTCGAGGAGACCCAGAACCCCGAGCGGATCTTCCCGCGCACCATGCTGACCGGACTCGGGATCGCCGTCGTGTTCTACATGCTGGTCGCGATCTCCGTGGTCACGGTACTGAGCCCCACCGAGTTGGAGGGCATCCGCGAGGCCGAGGGAGCCGCACTGCTCGAGGTGGTCCAGAAGGGCTCCCCGGGCTTCCCGATCGAGCGGATCTTCCCGTTCCTGGCGGTCTTCGCCGTGGCCAACACGGCCCTGATCAACATGCTCATGGCCAGCCGGCTGATCTACGGGATGGCACGGCAGGGCATCCTGCCCCGACCGCTCGGGAAGGTCCTGCCGGTGCGTCTGACACCCTGGGCCGGCATCGTCTTCTCCACGGTCCTCGCCCTCGGCCTGATCGTCTACGTCACGAGTGATCCGGACAGCAACATCGTGGCCAATCTCTCGGGCACCACGGCCTTCCTGCTGCTGTGCGTCTTCACGGTGGTGAACATCGCCTGCGTGGTGCTGCGGGGCAAGCGTGACCCGAACAGGAAGGTCTTCTTCACCTCCCCCGGGCCCATGCCGATCGTGGCTGCGCTGCTGTGTGCGTTCCTCGCCGGACCCTGGGTGGGACGCGACGTCATCCAGTACCAGATCGCCGGGGGCCTCATGCTCATCGGCGTGGTGCTCTGGTTCATCACGTGGCTGATCAACCGGAGGACCAATACCAGGCCCGGGGACCCTACGATGGTGGAGAGCTCCGGACCGGCGGACTGACGCCGGTAGCATCACCGCATGGAGATCCTCCGCTACACCGCGTTCACCGACACCCCCGACGGCGGCAACCCGGCCGGGATCGTCCTCGACGCCGGGAAGCTCACGCCGGCGCAGATGCAGGCCATCGCTGCAGATCTCGGCTACGCGGAGAGTGCGTTCCTCACCCACCGGAGTCCCGGCCACGTCACGATCCGCTACTTCGCGCCCGAGTCCGAGATCCCGTTCTGCGGGCACGCGACGATCGCGACCGGCGTCGCGCTCGCCGAGCGCGAGGGGCCCGGAGCCCTGATCCTGTCCACACCGGTGGGAGACCTCGAGCTCACGACGGAGCGCATCGGGGACGCTCTGGTCGCCTCGCTCGTCACGGTCGAACCCTGGGTGGGCGGGATCGACGACGCCGTCCGTGCCGACCTGCTCCGGCACCTGCGGCTGGACGAAGCAGACCTGTCCGCCGATCTGCCGGTGATGCTCGCGTTCGCCGGCAATATCCATCCGATCGTGCCCGTGCAGAGCTCCGCCGTGCTCCGCGCCCTCCACTACGACTACGACGGGCTGAGAACCTTCATGGCCGAGCAGGGGTGGGGCGCCACCGTCGCGGTGGTCCACCGGCTCGCCGACGACGTCTTCGAGGCCCGCAACCCGTTCCCGCCCGGTGGTGTGCGCGAAGATCCCGCGACCGGATCGGCTGCCGCGGCGCTCGGGGCGTATCTCCGGGACCGCGGTTGGCTCACGCCACCCGCGGCGCTCACGGTGCACCAGGGGTTCGACATCGGGCGCCCGCCCGTCATCACCGTGAGCATCCCGGCAACAGGCGGATTGACCGTCTCCGGCCGGGCCGTGCGCATCGGCGACGAATCCGGTAAGGACCGGGCGTCCGTGCTCGGGTAGTGCCGTGCAGTGTCAGGGTCGATAGCCGAAGGCTGCCAGGCCCAGCTCGGGGTGGGGGCTGAAGCCCAGCGACCGGTAGAACGGGTGGGACAGGGCGGCATCGGCGGTCGTGTCGGCATCGGTGCTCAGCGCGATGAACATGCAGTGGCGATAGCGCTGCTGCACGTGCAGCACCAGCGCGCGGCCCACACCGCGTCGCCTGGCGCCCGGGTGCACGAGGATGTCCTGCAGATAACAGATGGACTCGTCGTCGGAGACGGTGCGGGCCAGTCCGAGGAGGGTGCCGTCGTCGTCGCGCACCGTCAGCACGAGATGCGATCCGGTGAGGCTGCGCTCGAGGCGATCGGGATCACGTGTGTAGGCGGTCCAGCCGACGGCGTCGTAGAGCGCGAGCGATTCGGCGAGCGGGACGGTGCCTTCGGTGAGGTTCACGCACGTCACCCTATCGCGCGGACTGCTATGGACCGGCGATCGCGGCGAGCTGTGCACCAGTGACGGCGAGCAGATCCCCTGGTGCGAGTTCGATGTCCAGGCCCCGCCGGCCACCGGAGACGAGGACGGTTGCATGATCGAGGACGGATGCGTCGACGACGACGGGGGAGTGCTGCCGCTGCCCGATGGGTGAGATCCCGCCGAGCACGTAGCCCGTCCGACGCCGGGCCAGCTCGGGATCGGCCAGCGCGGCCTTCCGTCCGCCCAGAGCGGCGGCGAGGGCTTTCAGGTCGAGCGACCCGCTGACGGGTACGACGGCGCACACCAGTGTTCCGTCCACCGTGACCATCAGGGTCTTGAAGACGCGGACCGGGTTGACGCCGAGGGCCTCGGCGGCCTCGAGTCCGTAGGACGGCGCGCCCTCCACGTGCGTATAGGGCCGGGCGACGAAGGGCAGCCCCGCCGTCGTCAGCGCCGCGAGGGCAGGAGTGCTGCGAGGTTCCGTCTGCTTTTTGCCCATGCGTCCTCCCCGATGCGTCGTCCTGGGTCAGCGGAGGTGGCTGCGGGTCAGGCCGCTTCGGTCGAGGACGTCAGGGCGTGCAGGGCGCCGTCGTCGAACGCGTCCAGCAGAGCCCTGATGTCCTTGTAGACCTCGACGGCGCCGGCGTCGCGGAGTTCCGCTTCACTGGTCCCGCCGGAGGCGAGGGCGATGGTGGGGATCTCCAGCTCCGAGGCCGCAATGATGTCCCACACCGAATCCCCGACGAAGACGACGTTCGCGGCGTCCAGCCCGCCGGCGTCGAGCGCTGCCTGGAGGATGTCGGGTGCGGGCTTGCTGTTCTCGGCGTCGTCCGTGGTGGTGGCGGCGGTGATGGCCTCGTCGGCGTCGATGACGGCACGATTCACATCGACGTCGTCCTGCGATGCTGAGGAGGCGAGGACGACGACGAGGCCGTCGTCCGCGCAGCGGCGCACCAACTCGGAGGCGCCCTCGAACGCCCGCAGGGAAGGCCAGAACGAGGAGAAGATGGCGCCGTGCGTGGAGTCGATCTCGGCGTCCTGGTCGGTATCCCGGCCCTCGTCGAGCAGGTGTGCGACGAGCTTGTCCCCGCCCATGCCGATGGCCCGGTGGATCTCGGCCATCGGGACGTCGTGGCCGAACCTGCGGAACGACTGCCACCACGCGATCGTGTGCAGATAGTTGGAATCGACGAGTGTGCCGTCGACGTCGAAGAGGACGCCGTGCCGCACTGCCGTGTCCTTCGTGGTGTCCGCCATGGACCTGCCTTCCGTTGAGCCGGGTGGGTGACCCTCCAGTCTAGGAACCTTTCCGCGCCGGCTGTACCTGCCCCGACAAGGTTGCGGGTTCCTCGGATATGTGACCCCATTACTGGGCAGGAAGGGCTACTCGGCGGGCGCGGTCACTCGGCAGGAACGGGGTCGACCACGATCGCGAGCCGCTCGTCCCCCACCCGGGTCAGCACGAGTGTGGCCCTCCTTCGGCCCTTGCCCGATCCCGCCAGGAGTTTGCCCCGCACCTCCTCCGGCGTGAGCGAGATGCCGCGTTTCTTGATGTCGAGGACCCCGATCCCTTCTGCGCGGACCCACGCCTTCAGGGCCTTGAGGTTGTAGGGGCGCACCTCGAGGATTCTGTAGGCGCGGGCGAACGGGGTAGCCGTGTACGAGGGGGCGCAGACGTAGGCGATCCTCGGGTCCAGCAGGTGTCCGTCGAGCTGCGCCGCGAGATCGGCGACGAGTTCGGCGCGGATGACGGCGCCGTCGGGTTCGTAGAGATAGCCCTCCGGCGCCCCGATCGCTGCCGTTGCACCGGCTCCGAAGTCCGTGGAGGAGACCATTTCCGCTGCTCCCCGCGCATCGAGGACGAGGGCGGCCCGGCGGACACCCTCGCGGCGCAGGGCGTTGAACCACAGCGCCACCTCCGTGACGGCGCCGTCCACCGAGACCCACTGTGCCTCGCAGTTCGCGGGGATCGACGCGTGCGGCATGCCGGGGCCCATCTTCACGCCCACGGGTTTTCCCGTGGCGGCGAGGTCCTGCACGAAGGACAGAGGAGGCGAGAAGGCTTCCGGGTCGAAGAGCCGGGAGGAGCCCGACGACGTCGTCGTCCGCCGCGCCGGATCCAGCCACACGCCGTCGTACGCGGCGGTGTCCACCAGGCCGGCATCGGTATTGAGCACGCGCGCGTTGGGAAAGGGGAGCAGATTCAGGGTCGCGGCGGCGGCCGTGGTCTCGTCGAGTTCGACGGCGGTGACCTCGCGGTCGAGGGTGGCCAGGGCCATGCTGTCGGCGCCGAGGCCGCAGCCCAGATCGGCGATCCGCACGAGCCCGGCGTCGACGAAGCGACGAGCATGACGGGCGGCCACCTGGAGCCGGGTGGCCTGCTCCAGGCCCGCTTCGGTGAAGACCATCCGCTCGGCGAACGGGCCGAACTTGGCCGTCGCCTTCGCCCGGAGCCGTGACTGGGTGAGGGCTGCGGCGATGACCTCGGGTGCATGGCCGGCCTTCCGGAGCCGGTCGGTGAGTCGCAGACTGCCGGCCTCCTGGTACGGCCCGAGCGAGTTCAGCAGCTCCCAGCCCTCGGGGCTGAGGATTGCCGCGATGTTCTCCGATGACATCGGGCAAGCCTAGGCGAAGTAGACACCGATCCTGTTGCCGCGGATCTGCTCCACCTGGATGTCGACGTCGTAGATGTCGTAGAGCACTTCCGGCGTCATGATCTGCTCCGGGGTGCCCTGGTGGATCAGTGCGCCCTCGCGCATGGCCAGGATCTCGTCGGAGTAGCAGGAGGCGAAGTTCACGTCGTGGATCACGAGCACCACGGTCTTCCCGAGGTCATCAGCCAGGCGGCGCAGCAGGCGCATCATGTCCACGGAATGCCTCATGTCGAGATTGTTCAGTGGCTCGTCGAGCAGGATGTAGTCGGTGTCCTGTGCGAGGACCATGGCGATGAACGCCCGCTGCCGCTGACCGCCCGAGAGCTCGTCGACGAAGCGTTCGCCGAGGTCCGTGAGGTCCAGGTAGTCCAGCGAGCGTTCGATGTGGTCGCGGTCCTCGGGTGTGGGGCGGCCGTTGTTGTGCGGGAAGCGGCCGAACCCGACGAGATCCCGCACGGAGAGGCGGATGGTGAGCTGGTTCTCCTGCCGCAGGATCGACAGCGTCTTCGCCAGTTTCTGACCGGGTGTGGTGACGACATCGAGCCCTGCCACCTCGATGCGCCCTGCGTCCGGGAGAAGGAGTCTGCTCATCATCGACAGGAGCGTCGACTTGCCCGCGCCGTTCGGCCCGATGATCGACGTCACACCACCACCGGGCAGGCTGCAGCTGACGTCGTCCACCACCGTGGTGGCTCCGTAGCGTTTGGTGACATGGTCGATGCTGATCACCGGACACGGCCTTTCAGGAGGAGTACGAGGAAGACGATGCCACCGATGAACTCGATGACGATGCTGAGCGCGGTGTCGAACTCGAAGATCTGCTCGAGGACGAGCTGGCCGCCGACGAGGGCGACGATGCCCAGGAGTACCGCGATGGGAAGGACGACCGCGTGGTGGAACCGGTTGCAGAGCTGGTACGCCAGAGCGGAGACCAGGAGCCCGAAGAAGGTCACGGGCCCTACCAGGGCGGTCGATACGGCCACCAGGACCGAGCAGATCACAAGGATGAGGGTGACCGTGCGCCGGTAGTCGATGCCGAGATTCACCGCGGAGTCGCGGCCCAGTGCCAGCACGTCGAGGCGGTGCCGCAGTCGCCACGCCGGTATGCACAGCCCTGCGACCACGACGGCCGAGAGGAGCAGCAGTGTCGGGTCCACGCGGTTGAAGCTCGCGAAGAACAGGCCCTGCAGGATGATGAATTCGCTCGGATCCATGAGGCGCTGCAGCAGCGTGGAGACCCCGCGGAAGAACACCCCGAAGACGATTCCCACCAACAGGAGCAGATGCAGGCTGCGACCGCTTCCCAGGAACAGCCACCGGTAGAGCAGCCAGGAGAAACCGATCATGAGGGCGACCTCGATGACGAACCGCACGGGGGATCCCAGGCTGAGCAGCGCCTGGCCCCCGAGGAGGAACACCAGGGCAGTCTGGATCAGGATGTAGAGCGCGTCGAGTCCCATGATCGAGGGCGTGAGGATCCGATTTCCCGTCACCGTCTGGAAGAGGATCGTGGAGACGGCCACCGCGATCGCGACGAGCACCATGGCGCCGACGCGATTCAGGCGCCTGGGCAGCACGTAGGCGAGACTTCCCTCGACGCCGACGACCATGAAGGTGATGATCAGCGCGAGTGCGCCTACTCCGAGGATCACCAGCCAGGCCGCCGGCGGGACGGACCGCACGGGTTTCCTCACGGACTGCGTGAGGGCCGTGGGCAGGGTACTGGATCTAGCGCGCACCGGCGTTCCTCCGTACGAGCAGGGTGATGAACAGCGCGCTGCCCACGACGGAGACGATCACGCCGACCGGCACCTCGAAGGGGAAACGGATGACGCGGCCGATGATGTCGCAGGCCAGGACGAAGCCGGCGCCGATGACGGCGATCCAGGGGACGGCCCGGCGGACGTTGTCGCCGATGAGCAGCGACACCAGATTGGGGATGATCAGTCCGAGGAAGGGGATGGCGCCCACCACCACGACGACGACGGCACTGATGAGGCTCACGAGCACCAGTCCGAGGTTCATGGTGCTCCGGTAGCTCAGACCGAGATTGGTGGTGAACTCCTCACCCATGCCTGCAACGGTGAAGCGGTCGGCGGAAATGTAGCCGACCACGGCCAGTACTGCCACGATCCAGAGCAGCTCGTACCTGCCGCGGATCAGACCGGAGAAGTCGCCGATCATCCAGGTGTTGAGGGTCTGCAGCAGATCGAAGCGGTAGGCGAAGAACGTGGTCACCGCCGCGATGACGCCACCGAGCATGATGCCCACGAGCGGGACGAGCAGGGTGGTGCGCAGCGGAATACGGCGCAGGACGGTCAGGAAGAGGGATGTACCGAGCATCGCGAAGACCGCGGCGATGAGCATCTTCACCACGATCGGTGAGCCCGGCAGGAGAAGCGTTGCCACGAGGATGCCCGCCGTCGCGGACTCCACTGTGCCGACGGTCGAGGGTTCGACGAACCGGTTGCGGGCCATGAGCTGCATGATGAACCCGGCGATACTCAGGGCGACGCCGGCGAGGATGACCGCGAGCGTGCGCGGCACCCGGCTCACCAACAGGGTCATCCAGGCGTCCCGGTCGCCGGAGAGCAGATCAGCCGGAGAGACGTCGGAGACACCGATGAACAGGCTGACGACGGCGAGCAGCAGCACCGCGCCACCTGCCAGCCACAGAGTGACGGGCCGGCCGGTGCGGTGCTGCTGCAGTGAGCGCTGCGGTCGCTGGAGGAGAGCTGACATGACGATTTCCGCAGCGGTGGTCCGAGCGGCGGACTACGCCGCGACGGCCTCGTCGACGGCGGAGATCATGGCGTCGAGGTTGTTGAGGCCGTAGCCGATCAGGTACCAGCTCGCTGCGTCGAGGTACGTCACGGCGTCGTTCTGTGCGGCTTCGGTACCGTTGACCAGATCGTTGTCGAGAACCGAGGAGGCGGCAGCGCCGGCGTCACCGATGGCCGCGTCACGGTCGATCACGAACAGGTGTGCCGGGTCGACGTCCGCGATGTACTCGAAGGACACGGCCTCGCCGTGAGGGCCCTCGGATGCGATGTCGGCCGCTGGGGCGACCCCGAGGACATCGTGGATCAGACCGAAGCGGGAACCCGCTCCGTACGCGGTGACCTCACCGGCGCTCGTCAACACGATGAGACCATCCCCGGCCGAGGCGGCGTCCTCCCGGGTGGTTTCAATCCTGGATTCGAGCGCCGCGAGGCGGTCCGTCACCTCGTCCTCGACGCCGAAGATGCGACCGAGTGATTCGGTATTGTCCTCGAAGCTCTCCATCGGGGCCGCAGGGTCCACACTCAGATCGATCGTCGGGGCGATGTCGGAGAGCTCGTCGTAGGAATCCGCGACGCGGCCGGAGATGATGATCAGATCAGGCTCCGCTGCCGCGATGGCCTCGAAGTCGGGTTCCAGCATGGAGCCGATATTGGTGATGTCTCCACCTTCATAGGCCGAGAGCTGATCGGGAAGGGTGCCCTGAGGAACACCGGTGACCTCTACATCGAGCGCATCGAGGGTGTCGAGGGCACCGAGGTCGAAGGTGAAGACAGTTTCAGGCTCCGTCGGCACCTCCGTGGTGCCCTGGGCGTGCTCGATACTCACGGTCGACGTCGCGGCGGTGCCGTCAGCGTCGTCAGCGCTCTCCGCGCCGGCTCCGCAGGCGGACAGGGCGAGGGTGGCAGCGGCTGCGGTGGCAAGGACGGTAGTGCGCAGATGAGCCATGGGGAGAACTCCAGGGAGAAGGGCCAGGGAGGCCACTGGTCGAGGTAAGGGGATCCTTACTTCCTCGAACCTAGAGGCGCACGCTGAATTACGCAAGCGAAGCATGACGTATCTTCCCCGATGGTTTCGAGCGTCGTCGTCGAGCCCGGTGCGGCTGGCACTCACCTTGACCGAGTGCCAGCCGTTGCATACAGTCGGAGTTGGCACTCACTCCCTGTGGGTGCCAGCCTGCGAGGGCGGCGTTCACCGGCACCGCGACGACGGTACACGCCCAGCCCGAAGGCCTTTACTCCATTGGAATCGAACGCAAAGGAGAGCCCGAGTGTCGGTCTCTATCAAGCCCCTTGAGGATCGCATTGTGGTCCGCCCCCTCGAAGCCGAGCAGACCACTGCTTCCGGCCTCGTCATCCCGGACACGGCCAAGGAGAAGCCCCAGGAGGGCGAGGTCGTAGCTGTGGGACCGGGTCGCATCGACGACAACGGCAACCGCGTTCCCATCGACGTCTCCGAGGGCGACGTCGTCATCTACTCGAAGTACGGCGGAACCGAGGTCAAGAACGGCGGCGAGGAGTACCTCGTGCTCTCCGCACGCGACGTTCTCGCCATCGTCGTCAAGTAGTACCCATCAGGAAAGCCCCGGCCGCAGTGGCCGGGGTTTTTCTCGCTGCACAAGCCTGAAAGGAAGCAACAATGGCAAAGCAGTTGGAATTCAACGACGCCGCCCGCCGTGCCCTCGAGGCCGGCGTGGACAAGCTCGCCGACACCGTCAAGGTGACGCTCGGCCCGCGTGGGCGCAATGTCGTGCTCGACAAGAAGTGGGGCGCTCCCACTATCACGAACGACGGCGTCACGATCGCCCGTGAGGTCGAGCTCGATGACCCGTACGAGAACCTCGGCGCACAGCTGGCCAAGGAGGTCGCCACCAAGACGAACGACGTCGCCGGTGACGGCACCACCACCGCGACCGTCCTGGCGCAGGCACTCGTGAAGGAGGGCCTGCGCAACGTGGCAGCAGGTGCGGCCCCCGGTCAGCTCAAGCACGGCATCGAGGTGTCGGTCGAGGCCGTCGCCAAGCGCCTGCTGGAGAACGCCCGCGAGGTCGTCGGTCAGCAGACCGCCAATGTCGCGTCGATCTCCGCCCAGAGCACCGAGGTGGGAGATCTCCTCGCGGAGGCCTTCGAGAAGGTCGGCAAGGACGGTGTGATCACCATCGAGGAGTCCTCCACCACGCAGACCGAGCTCGTCCTCACCGAGGGCATGCAGTTCGACAAGGGTTACCTCTCGCCGTACTTCGTGACCGATGCCGAGCGTCAGGAAGCCGTCCTCGAGGACGCGCTCATCCTCATCAACTCCGGCAAGATCTCCTCGCTGCAGGAGTTCCTGCCGCTGCTCGAGAAGGCGCTGCAGGCCGGCAAGCCGCTGTTCATCATCGCCGAGGACATCGAGGGCGAAGCGCTGTCCACCCTCGTGGTCAACAAGATCCGCGGCACCCTGAACGTCGTCGCCGTCAAGGCTCCTGGCTTCGGTGACCGCCGCAAGGCCATGATGCAGGACATCGCGACCCTCACGGGGGCGCAGGTCGTCTCGCCCGATCTCGGTCTGAAGCTGGACCAGGTGGGCCTCGAGGTGCTGGGTTCGGCTCGCCGGATCACCGTCACCAAGGACGCCACCACCATCGTGGACGGCACCGGCAGCGAGTCCGACGTCGCAGACCGCGTGGCGCAGATCCGCGCCGAGGTGGAGCGCACCGACTCCGACTGGGACCGCGAGAAGCTTCAGGAGCGCCTGGCGAAGCTCGCCGGCGGCATCGGCGTGATCAAGGTCGGCGCAGCCACCGAGGTGGAGCTCAAGGAGAAGAAGCACCGCATCGAGGACGCAGTGTCGTCGACGCGTGCAGCTCTCGAAGAGGGCATCGTCGCAGGTGGCGGGTCCGCTCTGGTCCACGCCGGCAAGGCGCTCGACACCGATTCGGACGTCCTCGCACTCGAGGGCGACGCCGCGACGGCCATCGGTCTCGTGCGTCGCGCTCTCGCCCAGCCACTGCGCTGGATCGCGGAGAACGCCGGACACGAGGGCTATGTCGTCGTCTCCCGGGTCTCCGATCTCGAGGTGGGCCATGGCTTCAACGCCGCGACCGGCGAATACGAGAACCTCGTGGACGCCGGCATCATCGACCCGGTGAAGGTCACGCGCTCCGCTCTGCGTAACGCCGCCTCCATCGCGGCGCTGGTACTCACCACGGAAACCCTCGTGGTCGAGAAGCCCGAGGAGTCCGACGACGAGGGTCACGGCCACTCGCACTAGGACGCCCGGGTTCGTCCCGCGTAGTCAGACCCAGACAGCACCCCGGTTCCTCGGAGCCGGGGTGCTGTCGCGTTGGGGGTTGCTTCCTGCGGTCGATCCCGCTGTGGGTTCATGCACGTCGTCGGGTTGGGTGCCGGTGCCGGTGCCGGTGCCTCTGCCGGTGCCTCTGCCGGTGCTCGTGCCGTCGTTCCCACTGTCCGGAGCCGAATGGCGGGCAGCGCCGGTTGTTCCCGTTGTTCGGGGCTGAAGAGTGGGCAGGGGCACGTTTGCGACACGGGTCAGGCGTCAATCCCGTTGGTGGCGAGCGTGTCGTGGGAAAGAACGGTTCTTCCCGTTGGTGGAGCCCGAATGGTGGGATCGGCGGCAGAATCACGTAGCGAACACCTTGAGCGTGGACACTGAGGTACGACGTCGAAGGTGCGGTGCCCAGGGAATGCGGTCGTCGTAGTACGCGTAGCCGTTGCCGGTTCTCTCGATGATGGGCGGGCGTGGGGCGGACTGCGTGGTCGTGCCCATCGCCCACCGCGCGGGGAGTGCCTGCAGGGCGGCATGAAGCCGGTTGATGTGTTGAAGTGGTCGCCGATCCCACTGTTCGGGGCTGCAGAGTGGGGGAGGGGCACCCAGCGTGGATGGACGTCCCGCCGATCCCACTGATGGCGCTCGAAGGGTGGGCAGGAGCCAGCTTGATGTGCTGAAGTCGTCGCCGATCCCACTGTTCACGGCCAAGTAGTGGGAGCCATTGATTGTGCCCGCTGTTCGGGCTCGGATAGTGGGAGCGGTGACGCCAGGCTCGAAGACGCCCCCCGCCCGAACTGCGCCCGTTCTGATGCAGCCACTCCCTGCCCCGTGCCGGACAATGTCGACCCGACCGACCAACCAATCAGCCGACCGGACCCACCAGCCGACCAGCCGACCGGACCGACCTGACACCAGGCACGGGGTCAGGGAGCGGGCGCACTCTCCGGGCGGGCGGAGAGGATCTCGGTACGGACCAGGGACCGGTCGTAGGCGATCCGCCCCTCGTTCTCCAGGATCATGGTCTCCGCAACCTCCTCGCCGGTACGCTTGTCGCGTTCGATCCGGTATACGCGATTGTGGCGGAACACCTCGCCGTCCTTCTCGTAGAAGTAGGCGTCGCGCTCCCGGATGTGGAACTTCATGGGCAGCTCGGTGTCCGCCAACAACTCTCCCCGCAGGTGTTCGTCCGTGGTCCAGGTGCGGAACTGGAAGGTGTACGGCGTCCGGTTCTCCACCTGGTAGTCGAGGTAGTTGAAGGCGATCGACGTCCCGGTACCCCAGGGGATCTGCCGGTTGAAATCCGGGAACAGATCGAGTCCGTTGTGGTGGTGATGCTCCACCACGGTGAGCGGGCTGTGCAGCACCATCCAGTGCAGCAGATTGGTGAACTGGCACATTCCTCCGCCCACTCCGCGTGCCGGCTTGCCGTTGCTGATCGTCATACCCTCCCGGTACCCATCCTTGACGGAGCAACGGCCGGCCAGGTGCCAGAAGGAGAACCGTTCTCCTGGAGCGATGACGATCCCGTCGATCTTCGGGGCCGTCAGTCCCAGACTCACGGCTTTGTTGTCCTGGAGTTCGGTGTCCACGTTGCCGAGTCTGCGCCGGATGAGCGAGTTGTGCCGGTACACCGTCACGGGCAGTGACTCGGCTGTGCGGCGCGTGGTGAGCCGCTTACCTCGCCGGAGGTTCCTCAGATGCCGTAGCAGGATCATGCGCTCCATCGCGATCCGGTAGGTCAGCGGCGAGATTTCACCGAAAAGCCGTCGAGCCATTGAAGTACCCCCTGGTTCAGCTGATCGACCGGCACCGGCAGAGGTGGGGTCGTGTCCTCGGAAAACAGTACTACCGGTGCTCCTCAGTGAGGTGCACCGGTAGCACTGGGCGTTCAGGGGGATGGGAGTCAGGCGTCGACGACGATGGCCGTGACCACCGGCTGCCGGTTGTAGAAGCGGCGCATCCAGTTGGCCGTGGCCCGCTCGATGATCTCCTCGGGATCCTGCTTGCGGCCGCCCTGACGGTTCGAGGCAGCATCACGCAGGGCCTTCTCGACGGCGGCACCGGCCTTGTCCAGGTCCTCGTTCGAGCAGGAGAAGCCCTTGGTGAAGAACTCGGGAGCCTCGACGATGTCGCCGTTGTCCGGGTCGATGATCGCCAGGACGGTGACAACGCCCTCCTCCGCGAGACGGCGGCGCTCACGCAGATCCTCCTCGGTGATGCCGCCGACGCTGTCGCCGTCGACGAACACGAGGCCGGCGTCCACCTTGCCCGAGAGCGTGGCGCGTCCGCGCGCGAGATCGACGGTCACGCCGTCCTGCGCGATGACCACGTTGCGGGGATCGACGCCGGTGGAGACCGCGATCTCCGAGTTCGCACGCAGATGCCGCCACTCGCCGTGCACGGGCATGACGTTGCGGGGCTTGACGATGTTGTAGCAGTAGGCGAGCTCGCCCGCGCTGGCGTGCCCGGAGACATGCACCTTCGCGTTGCCCTTGTGCACCACGTTCGCGCCGATCTCGGTGAGCGCGTTGATGATGCCGTAGATGGCGTTCTCGTTGCCGGGAATGAGCGAACTGGCCAGCAGCACGGTGTCGCCCTCGGCGATCCGGATGGCGTGGTCCTTGTTCGCCATGCGGGACAGGGCGGCCATCGGCTCACCCTGCGAGCCGGTGCAGATGAGGACCACCTTGTGGTCGTCGCTGCGCTCGAGCTTCCTGAAGTCGACGAGGAGTCCCTGCGGAATGGTCAGGTAGCCCAGCTCCGCGGCGATGGTCATGTTGCGCACCATCGACCGGCCCACGAAGGCGACCTTGCGCTTGTGCCGGTGCGCGGTGTCGATGATCTGCTGGATGCGGTGGATGTGGCTCGCGAAGCTCGAGACGATGATGCGGCGCGGCGCGGTGCGGAACACCGCGTCGATGGCCGGGGCCAGGTCCTTCTCCGAGGTGGTGAAACCCGGGACATCGGCGTTGGTCGAGTCGGTGAGGAACAGATCCACGCCCTCGGCCCCGAGACGTGCGAAGGCGCCTAGGTCGGTGATGCGCCGGTCCAGGGGGAACTGGTCCATCTTGAAGTCGCCCGTGTGCAACACCATGCCGGCCGCAGTGCGGATGGCGACGGCGAGGCTGTCGGGGATGGAGTGGTTGACGGCGACGAACTCCAGATCGAAGCCCTCGATGGTGCGCCGGTCGCCCTCCTTGACCTGGACGGTCTTCGGCGTGATGCGGTGCTCCTTGAGCTTCGCCTCGATGAAGGCGAGGGTCAGCCGCGATCCGACCAGGGGGATGTCCGCGCGTTCCTTCAGCAGGTAGGGGATGCCGCCGATATGATCCTCGTGCCCGTGGGTGAGGACCACGGCGACGACGTCGTCGAGACGCTCGCGGATGTAGGAGAAATCGGGGAGGATCACGTTGATCCCCGGCTGGTGGTCCTCGGGGAACAGGACGCCGCAGTCGACGATCAGCAGTTTGCCGTCGAACTCGAAGACGGTCATGTTTCTGCCGATCTCACCGATCCCACCGAGTGCGACGATGCGCATGGCTCCCTTGGCCAGTTCCCGTGGTGCTTTCAGTGCAGCAGGTCGTTTATTCACAGATCAGAATTCTCTCGTTGATGAGCCGAAGCGGGCCGGGGCTCGTCGACAGTGTCTCGTCGAGGGCGGCAGGCCCGGCGATCGAGCTCGGATGGTCCCGGGTATCCGCCGGGAGATACTCCTATCAAGAGTACGTGGTCCTGCCGCTAACCACAGGATCGAGGGTGAGGGCGGGGAATAGGCCGACCCTGGAAGACCCTGCCGAGCTGGGGCACCGCGACCACAGGACGCTGCAGGCCGATCGCCTGGCTGGAAATGCCACGGGGAAAGCGGCCGACGCCGGCGCCGGACGTATCGCTGGACGCACCATTGGGCATGGCGCCGGAAATAAGGCGGCTTCGCCGATGGTTCTACACTGATATGGCCCGCAAGCATATCCCGCTGCAGGCACCACTCAACCTGCAGCGGACAGGAACGACGCTGCGGGCATCACCTGAAGAACACCATCGAACAGAGGCGCAGCAGTGAGCCAGTCCGGCCAGAACGAGACCCATGATCCCTTCGGATTCATCGGCCTGACCTACGACGACGTGCTCCTGCTGCCCGGTCACACCGACGTCATCCCGTCGGAGGCGGACACGTCGTCGCGCGTCTCCCGGCGCATCACGGTCAGGACCCCCTTGCTGTCCTCCGCCATGGACACCGTGACGGAGTCGCGTATGGCAGTAGCGATGGCCCGGCAGGGCGGCCTCGGCGTCATCCACCGCAACCTCTCCATCCAGGACCAGGCCGACCAGGTGGACCGCGTGAAACGCAGCGAGTCGGGCATGATCTCGAACCCGCTGACCATCGGCCCCGATGCCACCCTCCAGGAGCTCGACGCCCTGTGCGGGCACTACCGCGTGTCCGGGCTGCCCGTGGTCGACGACGACGGCCGGCTCCTCGGTATCGTCACGAACCGGGACACCCGCTTCGTGCTCGAGAGCGACTTCCCCCGCACGCTCGTCCACACGGTGATGACGAAAATGCCCCTGGTCACCGGACGCGTCGGTATCAGCGGCGACGACGCGATCGGCCTGCTCGCGACCAACAAGATCGAGAAACTGCCCCTCGTCGACGGCGAGGGAGTGCTCCGTGGTCTGATCACCGTCAAGGACTTCACGAAGGCCGAGCAGTACCCGCTGTCCACGAAGGACGACGACGGACGTCTCCGTGTCGGGGCGGCCATGGGCTTCTTCGGTGACGGCTGGGAGCGCGCCATGACGCTGGTCGAGGCCGGTGTCGACGCGCTCTTCGTCGATACCGCCAATGGCCACAGCGCCGGCGTCCTCGAGATGATCGCGCGGCTCAAGGCCGAGAAGTCCGCGGCGCACGTCGACATCATCGGCGGGCAGGCAGCCACCCGTGAGGGAGCGCAGGCCCTGATCGATGCCGGGGCCGACGGCATCAAGGTGGGTGTGGGTCCCGGATCCATCTGCACCACGCGCGTCGTCGCGGGCGTCGGGGTTCCGCAGGTCACGGCCATCTACGAGTCGGCGAAGGCTGCGATCCCCGCCGGGGTTCCCGTGATAGCCGACGGCGGTCTGCAGTACTCCGGCGACATCGGCAAGGCGCTCGTCGCCGGCGCCGACACCGTGATGCTCGGTTCGCTCCTGGCCGGTTCCGCCGAGTCCCCCGGAGAGCTGGTCTTCGTCAACGGGAAACAGTTCAAGACCTACCGGGGCATGGGCTCGCTGGGCGCCATGCAGACCCGCGGGAAGAACACCTCGTACTCGAAGGACCGCTACTTCCAGGCCGACGTCGCCGGTGACGACAAGCTGATCCCCGAGGGGATCGAGGGCCGGGTGGCCTACCGGGGCCCGCTGGCCTCGGTGGCCCACCAGCTCGTCGGAGGCCTGCGCCAGACCATGTTCTACACCGGCGCACGTACCATCGCCGAGCTCAAGGCCAAGGGCAAGTTCGTCCGCATCACCTCTGCAGGCCTGAAGGAATCCCATCCGCACGACATCCAGATGACAGTAGAGGCACCCAACTACGGCTCCAACTAGCCACTTCCGTTCCCCATCCGCCCTTCCCGACGCAGGAGGTGCCTCGTGAGCGGCCTCCCGCAGCCCGAGGCCAATGCCCGCCGCAGGATCCGCGTCCGTCCGTACGCGCACGCCGTCGGACAGGTGCTGGCCGTCAGCGCCAAGGCATCTCCTGGCGCCGTCGCCATGAAGCTCGGCGGCTCGCTCATCTCGGCGGTACTGCCGCTCGTGACCACCTATTTCGCGGCCCTGACGACGACGGCGCTCGCCGATGCCTACGCGGGCGAGGCCGACGCCGGTCAGTCGGCCATCCTCTACGTGATCATCACGGTGGTGCTCGGCCTCCTGTGGGGAGCGTTCACGAGCGTGGACCGCTACATCCAGCAGGTCCTGAGCTTCCGGGTCGGGGCGATCGTCGGGGACCGGATGTACGAGCGTTTCCTGGCCCTGGAGTTCTGGCGCTACGACGACAAGGAGACGGTGGATCTCTACGACCGCGCCCGCCGCTTCTCCGACTCCTACGCCCGCGTCCTCGACCGCATCGCGGCGATCTTCACGCAACTGGTGTCCGTGGTCCTCGCCATCGGCGCGCTGCTCCTGGTCAGCTGGTGGATCGCGCTGATCGTCCTCGTGGCGATCATTCCCAGCGTCTATCTCCAGTTCCGGCTCTCACGCGAGCAGATAGCGCACTGGAACACACAGATCGACTCCCGCCGGCAGCGGCGCATGATCGAGACGAATCTGATGAAGCCCCAGAACATCGCCGAGATGCGCCTCTACGGGATCGTCCGCTACCTCATGGACCTGCGCTCCACCCTGCGCGACGTCGATGAGAAGCGCCGGCTCGATTTCCAGAAGCGCTACATCCCCAAACAGCTCCTGGCCGACGCGCTGCAGTACGGCGCTCAACTGGCGGCGCTGGTATGGGTCGTGGGCCAGATCATCGCGCGCGCCCAGCCGGTGGGTCAGTTCCTCTACGTCCAGCAGATCGTCAGCAGGGCGCTGACCACCGCGAACAGTCTCGTCTCGTCGCTGAGCTCCATCGACGAGGACCTGGCGAATCTGAAGGACTACGAGCAGTTCATGGACTTCCCGCTGTCCACCACCGCCACGGGCAGGCTGGACGGGCCGCCGTCCGTCGTCGACCTCCGGGACATCCACTTCACCTACACGGGCTCTGAGGCGGAGGTGCTCAAGGGCATCTCGATGTCGTTCGAGCGGGGCACGCACGTGGCCATCGTGGGGGAGAACGGCGCCGGTAAATCGACCCTCGTGAGGATCCTCGCCGGGCTGTACCAGCCGAGCGCGGGCGCGGTCCTGCTCGACGGCCGCGATCTGCACGACATCCGCATCGACGACTGGCACGAGCATCTGGCGGTCATGTCCCAGGACTTCCTGCGCTACGAGTTCGCCACCGCCGCCAACAACATCTACTTCGGTGATGTCCACGGCCCGCGCGACGACGACCGTGTGCGCCGGGCCGCCCAGGACGCCGAGGCCGCGGAGTTCATCGAGAAGCTGCCCAGCGGCTTCGAGAACTACGTCAGCAACTGGATGGAGGACCCTCGTGGGCGCAAGGGCAGCGGACTGTCCGGGGGGCAGTGGCAGCGCCTCGCGATGGCCCGCAACTTCTACCGGGATGCACCGTTCGTCGTCATGGACGAGCCGACGTCGGCCATCGACGCGCTCGCCGAGCACCGCATCTTCTCGCAGCTCTTCGCGGACCGCTCGCGGACCATCATCGCGATCAGTCACCGGCTCGCCACCATCGAGAAGGCGGACATCGTGTACATGCTGGAGGACGGCAGGATCGTCGAGTCCGGCACCCATCGCGAACTCGTGGCACTACGGGGCCGGTACTACCGCATGTTCGAGAGCCAGTTGCCGGAGGCCTGAGCACGGGCCGCCGGGCGGCGATGCGCACTGGGCTAATCTGGACCAGTGACTTACGAGATCGAGATCGGCCTGGCCAAGCGCGGACGCAGGGCATATTCGCTGGACGACGTGGCGGTGGTGCCCTCCCGACGGACCCGTGACCCGCTCGACGTCTCGGTGTCCTGGCAGATCGACGCCTACCAGTTCGAGATGCCCGTGGTCGCGGCGCCCATGGATTCGGCGATGTCCCCGGCCACCGCGATCGCCATGGGCCGGCTCGGGGGACTGGGGGTGCTCAACCTCGAGGGGCTGTGGACCCGCTACGAGGATCCGCAGCCCGTCCTGGACGAGATCGCTGGTCTGAGCACCGAGCGCTTCAGCCCAGCGGCGACGCGCCGGCTGCAGGAGATCTACGAGGCGCCGATCCAGGCCGGACTCATCACGAGCCGACTCGCGGAGATCCGCGAGGCCGGGGTCACCGTGGCGGGCTCGTTGACCCCGCAGCGCACCCAGCAGTTCTACCGGACGGTCCTCGCCGCCGGCGTCGACATCTTCGTGATCCGGGGCACCACGGTCTCGGCGGAGCACGTGTCGAAGAACGCGGAGCCGCTGGATCTGAAGACGTTCATCTACGAACTCGACGTGCCCGTGATCGTCGGCGGGGCCGCAGGTTATACGCCCGCCCTGCACCTGATGCGCACCGGCGCGGCAGGCGTCCTGGTCGGCTTCGGCGGAGGCGCGACGACGACGACCCGCCGCGCTCTGGGCATCCACTCGCCGCTCGCCTCGGCCATCGCCGACGTGGCCGGTGCACGCCGGGACTACCTGGACGAGTCCGGTGGTCGCTACGTCCACGTGATCGCCGACGGCGGGATGGGCGCCAGCGGCGACATCGTCAAGGCCATCGCCATGGGTGCCGACGCCGTCATGCTGGGCTCCGCGCTGGCACGCGCCGAGGAGGCGCCCGGCAAGGGCTGGCACTGGGGCCAGGAGGCACACCACGGCGAACTGCCGCGCGGCGACCGGGTCGACATCGGCACCGTCGGGCCGCTCCGCGAGGTCCTGTGGGGTCCGTCCCACCACACCGACGGGACATCGAACCTGATCGGTGCCCTCCGGCGCGCCATGGCCACCACCGGCTACTCGGATCTCAAGGAGTTCCAGCGTGTGGAAGTGGTCCTCTCGCCCTACGCCTCGGTCGACTGATCACGCGGGACCCGAGGACGAACCTGCTGCGAAAGGTACACCGTGAGCGATGCGTTCCCCGATCTGTACGATGTGGAACTCACCACGGCCGAGCTCGTGATCCTGGAAATGGAGGCGTCCTCGAAGGAGGACGCCGCCGCGCAGCTCGCCGAACGCCTCCACCGTGCCGGGCGCATCTCCGACCTCGACGGGTTCCTCGGCCAGGTCAACGCCCGCGAGCACCAGCTGGCTACGGGACTGCCCGGCGGGGTGGGTCTGCCGCACGCCCGCAGCGAGTACGTGACCCGGACCTCGATCGCCGTCGGTGTGACCCGCTTCGGCTACAGCATCGACTTCGGCGCCGTGGACGGACCGGCCACCCTCGTGCTCCTCATGGCCACCCCCGCGCAGTCCTTCTCGGAGCACCTCGAAGTGCTGGCCACCACGGCCCGGAGCCTGTTCAAGGAGAACTTCCGGGATTCCCTGCGCCGCGCTCACGACGCCGAGGTGATCGCGGAACTGATCAACTCCTCGCTGGTGTTCTTCGACCACTAGCGCTGTGGTTCAGCCAGGATCACGAGTGCTCACTCGCTCCGCCACGAGTTCCACAGCGAGGCGTAGGCACCCTCCAGCGCGAGCAGCTCCTCGTGCGAGCCGAGTTCGATGATGCGCCCCTCCTCCACGACGGCCACCCGGTCGGCGTCGTGGGCCGTGTGCAGGCGGTGGGCGATCGCGATGACGGTACGGCCCTCCAGCACGGCGTTCAGCGAGCGCTCGAGATCCCGGGCGGCCTGCGGATCGATCAGTGACGTGGCCTCGTCGAGTACCAGCGTGTGCGGATCGGCGAGGATCAGCCGCGCCAGGGCGAGCTCCTGCGCCTGAGCCGGGGTCAGCTCGTGGGCCCCGGAGCCCACCTCCGTTCCCATCCCCTCGGGCAACTGCTTGACCCAGTCGAGCGCTCCCACACTGCGCAGCGCCTCCTCGATCTCGGCGTCGGGCGCATCCGCCCTCCCCAGGCGCACGTTGTCCGAGACGGAGCCCACGAACACATGGTGCTCCTGCGTCACGAGAGCCACCTCACGGCGTAGATCGTCGAGCGGGCGATCCACGAGGGGCACGCCCCCCACCGTGACGGAGCCCGACGTCGGCGGATGGATCCCCGCGATGAGGCGTCCCAGCGTGGACTTCCCGGCGCCCGACGGACCGACGACGGCGAGGCGTTCGCCCCGCACGAGGGTGAGATCGACGTCGTGCAGCACAGTGTGACCCGGGCGGTAGGCGTAGCTGGCCCCCGCGACCACGATGTCGTCGTCGACCGGCTCCGCCGTCGTCGCCGTGCGGTCCGGTTCCACGTCCTTGATGCCCACGATCCGCGCAAGCGAGGCAGCGCCGACCTGGATCTCGTCGGTCCACATGATGAGCAGATCCACCGGGTCGATCAATCGGACGGCGAACAGGGCCACGGTGGCCACCGCGCCCGGCGTGACGATGCCCTGCCCGGCGAGCCAGCCGCCCCAGAGCAGAACCGCCGCCGCGGGCAGCCAGAAGGCGATGTCCGCGGCAGGGAAGAGGACCGAGCGCAGCCACAGCGTGTACCGCTCCGCGCGGAAGCTCTCGGTGATGGCACCGTCGAGTTCCTTGCGACGCAGCGCGCCCAGACCGAGGGCGTCGACGGTCCGGGCGCCCTCGATGGTCTCGGTGATGGTCCCGTTGACGACGGCGTAGGTCTCGCGCTCTCGCATGTAGCCGCGGGCGCTGCGCTTGAGGTACCAGCGGGTCACGATCCACAGCAGCGGCAGGCCCACGAGCAGGGCCAGGGACAGGACGGGGGAGGTGACGACGGCGACGCCGAGCGTGAGGAGGATGGTCACGACCGACACGACGACCTGCGGCACGCCGAAACGCACGGTGTGGGACACCGCGTCGATGTCGTTCGTGGTGCGTGCCACGAGATCGCCCGTTCCGGCCTTCTCCACGGTGGACAGCGGCAGCGCCGTCATGTCCTGCATGAAGTCCTCGCGCAGTTCGGCGAAGACCCGCTCGCCGAAGACCATGCCCGAGCGCACGGCGAAGCGGCGCAGCACCGACTGCACGATGAGGAAGCCGAGCATGGCGAGGGACACCAGGGCGACGAAGCCCGTGGTGGTGCCCGCGGACAGGGCGTCGATGAGCTCGCCGAGCAGCAGGGGCCCGGCGAGACCGGCCACGGCCGAGCCGACGTAGAGGCCGATGACGAGCCCGAGCCCGCGTCGATGGCGGCGGATCAGGCGCGTGGTTTCACCACGGACCGATGGCGCGTCCGCGACGGGGAGTCTGGTGGTGTTACTCACTGCGGATCACCACCTCCCGGTACGCGTCGCTGCTGCTCATGAGGTCCCCGTGGGTGCCCTGGGCGCTCACGCGGCCGTCCTCGAGGAACACCACGGTGTCCGTGGTGCGGAGCATCAGGGGGCTCGCGGCGACGATGACCGTGGTCATCCCCGCCCGCGCTCCTGCCAGGCGGGAGGCGATGCGCTGTTCGGTGTGGGCGTCCACGGCGCTGGTCGGCTCGATCAGGATCAGATTCTCCGCCGCCGTCAGGTAGGCGCGCGTGAGCACGAGTCGCTGGCGCTGCCCGCCGGAGAAGCTTCTCCCGCGCTCGGTGACCTCGTGGTCGAGGCCACCGTCCAGTCCGTCGAGGATGTCCAGGGCGCTGGCCGCCTCGAGCGCTGCGAGGATCGCGGCGTCGTCGTGCCGGTCGTGCGGGTCGAGCTGGCGGCGCAGGGGACCGCTGAAGAGCTGGGGAGCGGCCTCGCTGACCACGATGCGCGCACGGATCTCCGCCAGTGGCACGTGGCGCAGGTCCGCCGATCCCCAGCGCACGATCGGTGCTCCGCCTCCGTCGGGTCCGTCCTCGAAGCGCCCGAGGCGAGTGAGGGCCTCCGCCGATTCCGCAGGCTCCCGTGACACCACGGCGGTGAGGAGTCCGGGTTCGACGACGATGCCGGAGCGCTCGTCGACCAGGACCGAGCCGACCGGTGGGGCAGCGACGTCCGTGGCGCTCTCGGACACGTTGGCGTCGACGGAGAGCACCGCGAGGATCTTCCGGGCGCCGACGTGGGCGCGGATGAACCGGGCCACGGAGTCGGCAGCAGCCCTGATGGGTGTCATGAGGAAGATGGAGAAGCCGTACAGGGCCACGAGTTCGCCGGGTGCGATGTCGTCCGCGATCACCAGCGAGGCGCCCACCCAGGTGAAGACCACGCTGAAGGTTCCTGCGATGAACACCTGGGAGGCCTCGAGATCGGCGAGGGAGTGAGCCACCCGGATCCCCGAGTCACGTGTCGCCGCCGACTTCACACGGTAGCGGTCCACGAAGATGTGTTCGCCTCCGATGCCGCGCAGCACGCGCAGGCCTGCCACGGTGTCGGCGCCGACCGCCGTCATCTTCCCCGCGGCCTCGCGCTGTTCGCGCTGCCGCGCCTGCAGGGGCCGCACCACGAACAGCAGGAGCGCACAGCACACGGGAACACCGATCAGGACCACGACGCCGAGCACGGGCGAGGTCTGCCAGATGAGGACCGTCACCACGACCCACGCGACCGCCGCGCCGGCCAGTCGCGTCAGCACCTCGTACACCTCCCCGAGCCGGAAGGCGTCCGAGGCCGCCGTCGAGACCACCTCGCCCGTCGACAGCGCTGTGGGCAGCGCGTCCCCGGTCCTGCTGATCTTGTGCCCCACGAGCTGGACGGAGCGGAAGGCGGCCTGCATCCAGCTGCTGACCCCTGCCCGGTGCGTCGCGGTGTCGGAGGCCGCCTGCACGATCATGAGCCCGAGCAGGGCGAGGGTCCAGGCCACCAGGGCTCGGACGTCCTGACCGATGACGCCGTCGTCGATGGCTCTGCCCAGGACGAAGGGCATCACGGCCTGGGACGCCATCCACACCGAGCCCAGTGCGATCCCGGCGGCCAGGGTCGCCTTCTGGCGCGCCCCGAGCCACAACAGATAGCGCGCCGGCGAGCGCAGGTCCGGCGAGCCGGTCAGGGGGTAGGGAAAGGAACGCACGAGGACCAATCGTAGACCTCCGGCATTCGCTGTTCTACAGCGGCACGAAGTACCGTTGAGGGGTGTTGAAGACGGCGCTCAAACCCCGATGGATCCTCACGCTGATCCTCGCGATGGCGATCGCCTCCGTCTTCGTCCTGTTGAGCCAGTGGCAGTTCAGCTCGTCGAGTGAGTCCGCGCCGCCCGCCCCGACCACCACCGAGACCGTCCGACCCCTCACGGAGATCCTCCAGCCGCTCACCCCCCTGTACGCGACGGGGGCGGACCAGATGGTCTCCTTCGACGGCTCCTTCGTTCCCGGGACCCGCATCCTGGTCCAGGACCGGCTGCTCGACGGCGTCGAGGGCCTGTGGGTGGTCCAGGGATTCGCCGTCGACGGCTCGGCCGTCGACGGCTCGGCCGCAGACCCGGATGCCGGCACAGCTGATGCGCTCATCCCGGTCGTCCTGGGCTGGGTCGACACCGCGGACCGGGCGGCCGCGCTGCCCGAGCGGTCGGGGGCCTCGAGCGTCGTCGGTCGCCTCCTGCCCCCCGAGGCCCCCGAGGTGCAGCGGCCCGTCGAGGGCCAGGTCCCCACGGTGTCCACGGCGGCGCTGTCGAATGTGTGGGACCAGCCGGTCTACGCCGCCTTCGTCGTCGCGTCCGAGGTGACCCAGGACGGTGTCCAGGTCCCCTTCGACGCCGGCATGGAGCAGGTGATCGTCGGCCCGCAGCCGCAGGAGACTCCCGTCAACTGGTTGAACATCTTCTACGCCATCGAGTGGGTGGTCTTCGCCGGTTTCGCGTTCTTCCTGTGGTGGCGCCTCGTCGCCGACGACCACCGCCGTTCCCTCGAGGACGCGGCCGACGCCGAGGAGGCCCGCTCCGGGGAGGTTGCCGGGGGCGTCACAGCGCAGGACGACGTCGCCTTCGTCGACCCGGTCGCCGTGACCTCCGGTCCTGACGCGTCCATGAGATCCAGCAGGGCAGCCGGCACGAGCGCCGTCGCCGTCCCCGACAGTGAAAGCGGTACGTTCCCGTGACAGAGCCAGCACTCGATCCCGCCGGTCGGCGTCAACCCCCGACAAAGGCTCCGAAGCGGCGCTTCGGCGGCACGCACGCCCAGATCCGCTCCGCTCTGTCGTTCTACCGCGTCCTGGCGTACCTCACCGGGGTCATGCTGCTGCTCGTCGTCGTCGAGATGGTGGCCAAGTACGGGTTCGACTCCGAGATCGTGGCGGGCGGCGGAGCGTTCATCCAGTTCCTGCCCGAGGTGGTCGCCGAGACCGCGGGCGGCTTCAATCTCTCGACGGCGGTGCTGATCGTCCACGGGTGGCTCTATGTGCTCTACCTCATCGCGGACTTCCGGCTCTGGCAGTTCATGCGGTGGCCGTTCAGCAGATTCGTGCTCATCGCGCTCGGCGGGGTGGTACCCCTGCTGTCCTTCTTCGTGGAGCGGCGTATCCACCGCCAGGCCGAGGCGGATCTGCAGGCACACCCGGAAGCCCTGCAGCGCTACTGATCTCCCCGGCGCCCGTCACCACCCGGTGAGGGGCGCTCATCGCCCTCCCTCACGCCGTCGTCCCCTGCGCGGTACCACGCGGGCTGCGACTACTATTGACGCGTGAGAACCCCCGAGAATGCCTCCGAACATCGTCCTGTCCTCGTCGTGGACTACGGCGCACAGTACGCGCAGCTGATCGCACGCCGGGTCCGCGAGGCGGACGTCTATTCCGAGATCGTCCCGCACACGCTCAGTACGCAGGACATTCTGGCGAAGAACCCGGCGGCCATCATCCTCTCCGGTGGTCCCGCCAGCGTCTATGCCGACGGGGCACCCTCTGTCGACGCCGACCTGTTCGAGGCAGGAGTGCCCGTCCTGGGGATCTGCTATGGCTTCCAGGCCATGGCCCGGGCGCTCGGGGGTACCGTCGCGCAGACCGGACTGCGGGAATACGGTGCCACGGAGGTCCGCTCGGAGGGTGCCTCCCGGTCTATCCTCAGCGGGACGCCCGACCACCACGACAGCTGGATGAGCCACGGCGACAGCGTCCAGGCGGCTCCGGCCGGTTTCGACGTGCTCGCGCGCAGTGCCGGAGCGCCGGTCGCGGCCTTCGCCGACGAGGACAAGGGGCTCTACGGTGTGCAGTGGCACCCCGAGGTGAAGCATTCCCAGCACGGTCAGTTGATCCTCGAGAACTTTCTCTACCGCGGTGCCGGGCTGGCCCCGAACTGGACCACGGGGGACATCCTGGAGGAGCAGGTGGAACGGATCCGCGAGCAGATCGGTGGAGCCCGGGTGATCTGCGGGCTCTCGGGAGGCGTCGATTCCGCCGTTGCGGCAGCCCTCGTGCAGCGCGCGGTCGGCGACCAGCTCACGTGCGTCTTCGTGGACCACGGACTGCTGCGCGAGGGCGAGGCCGAGCAGGTCGAGCGTGATTTCGTCGCCGCCACCGGCGTCAGGCTCCATGTCGCGGACGAGCAGGAGCGCTTCCTCCACGCGCTCGCCGGTGTCTCGGATCCGGAGGACAAGCGCAAGATCATCGGACGTGAGTTCATCCGGGCCTTCGAGGAGGCGGAGCGCACCATCATGCGCGAGGCGGAGGCCGAGGGCGAGGCCATCCGCTTCCTCGTGCAGGGGACCCTCTACCCCGACGTCGTCGAGTCGGGCGGCGGTGAGGGCGCCGCGAACATCAAGAGCCACCACAACGTGGGCGGCCTGCCCGAGGATCTGCGGTTCGAACTCGTCGAGCCACTGCGGACCCTGTTCAAGGACGAGGTGCGGGCCGTGGGCGCGCAGCTCGGACTACCCGCGGAGATCGTGGGGCGTCAGCCCTTCCCCGGCCCCGGTCTGGGGATCAGGATCGTCGGCGAGATCACCCGGGAACGGCTCGAACTCCTGCGCCGGGCCGATGCCATCGCCCGCGCCGAACTCACCGTGGCCGGTCTGGACACGGAGGTCTGGCAGATGCCCGTGGTGCTCCTGGCCGATGTGCGCAGTGTCGGTGTCCAGGGTGATGGTCGGACCTACGGCCACCCGATCGTCCTCCGACCGGTGTCGAGCGAGGACGCGATGACCGCAGACTGGTCGCGCCTGCCCTACGACCTGCTGGCGAGGATCTCGAACCGCATCACGAACGAGGTCGACGGCGTCAACCGCGTGGTGCTCGACGTGACGAGCAAGCCGCCCGGAACCATCGAGTGGGAGTAGGCGGAGCCGGAGGAGGGCATGAACCTACCCTCCGCAGTCGGGGTCGCGTTGCTGTTGGCGGGCCCGGGACGCTTTTCGGATAGTTTGGAGACTATGCCCATCTGGTCGAGATCAGCCCGTGACAACGCAGGAGAGAAGGCGGTCGTGCCGGAGCAGGACCAGAGCAACACGGCGGAGCGTCCTACTGACGCAGCGCAGCAGCGGGACGCACGGCAGGACGCGCGTCCTGCCGCCCGGTCCGACGACCACTCGGGCGCCGTGCCGGATCAACCCGGTCAGGGACGGTCCCGGCAGGTGCCGTCCACGAACGACTCTGCCACGAACGGCTCTGCCGCGGAGGAGGACCTGCTGTCCTGGATCGAGGACCTCGGACCGCAGTCGGCAGGAGACACCCTGCTGCACTTCAGCCCCGCGGCAGGAACGACGATCGAGCTGACCCATGCTCACCCCTCGGGGCTCGCGCAACTGCTGGCGGGTCGCCGGACACGGCTGTCCACCCTCCTGCGGGATCCCGCACAGTACGGTGAGGCGAAGGCAGCCGCACGCGCTCTGCGAGCCAAGATCTTCGAGCTCGGTACCGAGCGGGGCATCGACGTCGGGTACCTGGCTGCCGGCACGGCGTCGTGGCGCGCCACCGACGACGCGGGGCGCTCCGAGACGCTGAACGCCCCGGTACTCCTCAGCGCCGTTTCCCTGACGGTGCACGCCGCGCAGGACGACTACGAACTGAAGCTCACCGGACAGGCACAGCTGAATCCGGCGCTGGTGCGTCACCTCAGGGTCAAGCAGGGCCTGACCGTGCATCCGGACAGGATCGCGCAGCTCGCGTACGGCACCGCGCGCCTCGATCCCCATCCCGTGCTCGAGCACCTGCGGGCACTCGCTGCAGAGGTCCGCGGCCTGTCCGTGGAGCACCGGATCCTCGTGTCGACCTTCGCGGATCTCCCCGGCGTCAAGGGTGATCCGGCGCTGAGCTCCGACCACCCGGTGCTCGCGGCGCTCATGGGTGCCGCCGGACAGGACGCCGCTGGACCCTCCGAACTGATCAGTGCGGCCGACCACGTGACCTTCCCCCCGACCGACGAGCGCGACCCGCAGGACGAGATGCTGATCCTGGACGCCGACGGGGTTCAGCAGGAGGTACTGGATCTGGTGGCCTCGGGCATCAGCGTGGCGGTGGCCTCTCCTCCGGGAACGGGCCAGACGCAGACCGCGCTGAACATCGCAGCGCGGTCGGCGCAGACCGGATCGATGCTGGTCGTCAGCGCCGAGCGCCGCAGCACCCTCGACGGGTTCGTGCAGAACCTCGAGGGGTTCGCTCTGGGCTCCCTGGTACTGCAGGTGGGCAGCCGTACCGGGTCGGCGCAGCTCCGGGAAGCGGTCATCCGGGCCATCGTTCGCAACGAGAAGGCCCGGGAACCGGAGCTCACGGAGCTCCACTCGACCCTGACGGGGCATCGTCATCAGCTCATCGATCATGTGAGCAGCCTTCACGATGTCCGCAGCCGGTGGGCCTGCTCGCCCTACCAGGCCATGCAGTCCCTGGCCCGCCTCACAGCGCTCGAGCCAGCGCCGTCCACGCCCGTCCGGCTCAAGCGCAGCGTGCTCGACGCCATCGTGGACCGCGCGGAACTCACCGAGCGCCTCGAGCGGGCAGCCGAGCTGGGCAGCTTCAGCAGAGCATCGACCGAGAGTCCCTGGTACGGCGCACCCCTGCTGAACCGCAGGGAGACGGAGCACGCGCATGCACTGGCGGAGCAGCTCTCCGAGGAGATCCCCGAGGTTCGTGCCCGGGTACGCGCTGTGGCGGAGCATGCCGACCTCCACCTCGGAGGCACCTTCGGGGAGTGGAACGATCAGCTCGACCTCGTCGTCGCCGTCCAGGAGAGCCTCGACAAGTTCACCCCCGACCTGTTCGACCGTCCCGTCACGGATCTCATCTCCGCCACCGCCCCGTCCTCGTGGCGCCGGGAACGCGAGATCGAGATGAGCTCGATGACGAGATCGCGACTGCGACGCGTGGCCCGCGAGTACATCCGTCCCGGCGTCCACATCGCTGATATCCACGCCTCCCTGCTCGACGTGCAGCAGCAACGCACGCTCTGGAGCGCTCATGCTCGCTCCGACCGGCAGCCCTCGGTGCCGGGAGGACTGACCGAACTCCGCACGCAGTACAGGGAGGTCGAGGAGCGCCTGGCGGAACTCACCGGGATCCTTCGGCCCACCGACTCTCACCCCGATCTGGCAGCGCTCGGCCTCGACGAGCTCGAAGCCCTGCTCCGCGATCTCGCGGGAGACAGACCGGCACTGGAAACACTGCCGGAGCGCACGCTGCTGCTCGACGAGATGCGCGAGCAGGGTCTGGGGGAGCTGGTCGCCGATCTGGCGTCTCGCGAGGTACCCGCCGACCAAGTGGGGGCCGAGCTCGAGCTCGCATGGTGGCAGTCGGTCCTCGAGGCCATGATCAGCGGCGACGACTACCTCGCCATGTCCGACGGCGACAGCTTGCGCACGCTCGAGGCGGAGTACCGCGCGGCCGACGACGCCCACATCGCCTCGGGTCCCGCCAGGATCCGCTGGGCTCTCGCCGAACGCTGGCGCGCCGCCGTGCAGGATCACCCGCAGGACGCGGGGCGTCTGCGTCAGGAGCTCAAGGACGGCACCCTGACCCTCGAGGTCCTCGCGTCCCTGCACCGCGATCTCGTCACCTCCCTGCTTCCCGTGTGGAGTGTGAGCCCCCTGAGCATCAGGGCATCCGTGCCGGAGGGATTCTCCTTCGACACGGCCGTCCTCCTCGACGGCGAGTCGATGTCCGTGCAGAGCGCGGTGCCCTGCGTGGCGCGCTCCGGTCAGGTGGTCATCTTCGGGGACGATCGGCTGGCCGGACCTACACGCTTCGGGGTCGAGGCGCAGCCGGCGGATCGGGCGTCGGTCTTCGAGCCGTTGCCCAGTGCGTTCGACGCGCTGCGCGCCGTCCTGCCCGTGCGGGGCCTGACGGAGGTGTACCGAGGCGTGGACCGCGCCCTCAGCACGCTGCTGAGCGAGTCCTTCTACGACGGCAAGCTCTCGCGGTTACCGCAGGCCTCGGAGGTCACGGGGGAGACCCGCGGCCTCACGCTCGAGTACCTGTCCCGCGGCACGGGCATCCCGAGCTCCGAACACGACGGCGTCGAGAGCGTCGACGCGGAGGTGGACCGCGTGCTCGAACTCGTCCTCGATCACGTCCGTCATCGCTCGGACCGCTCCCTGGCCGTGATCACGGCCAGCACCCGGCATGCGGTGCGCGTGGGCGAGGCGATCCGTCAGCAGCTGGTCGAGCTCCCCTGGGCCAGGGAGTTCTTCACCGCGGGCAGGGAGGCGTTCCGGGTGATCCCCGTGGAGCGTGCAGGAGGACTGATCCGTGATGACGTCATCTTCTCCCTCGGGTACGGGCGGGCTCCCCACGGCCGCACCCTGCACTCCTTCGGCTCGTTGTCCGGGCCCAACGGTCGGCGGAACTTCGTCATGGCCATGACGAGGGCGCGGCGTCGTCTGCACGTTCTGACGTGCTTCCAGCCGTCGGATCTCGACCCGGACCGGCTTACCGCCGGCGCCCTCGACTTCTACGCCCTGCTGCAGCAGGAGCTCGGGGCGGAGCAGGAGCCCGTTGCGGCCGCATCCGCGACCAACGAGGATCCGCTGGTCGCCGATCTCGCGGACCGCCTGCGCTCGCGCGGTGCCGAGGTGAAGGATCACTACGCCGGTGTCCTGGACATCGTCGCCGTCCGCCCCGCCGATCTGCGGGCGGACGGAAGCGCGGCGGCCGTACAGGACGAACGTCCCGCGGCGGTGGCCATCGAGTCCGACGGCACCAGCAGATACGGGGCGATGTCCGTCCGGGAACGCAGCAGACTCCGTCCAGAGGTGCTCGAGCGCATGGGCTGGCGGTACCTGCCGCTGTGGACCATCGAGGTGTTCGCGGATCCCGACGGATGTGCGGAGCGCGCCTCGGCCCTCATCGGACTGCCGCCGCGCAGCAGCGAGCAGGGTCTTCCGGGCGGGAAGAGCGAGCAGGGTCTTCCGGGCGGGAAGAACGCCGGTCGCCCACAGGAGGAGCACCCCAGCCGCACCCTCAGACCCGCAGCCGGGTCCGCGCGCACCGACGATCCCTCGCCCGTTCTCCCGGTGACCGCCGGAGAGGACGAACCACGATCCTGGGGAGACACCGAGGACGATCACGATGCCTGGCTGAGGGAGCAGCGGCCCCCGCACTGGGGGTAGGGCGGGAAGTCTTCCGGGGGTCGAGCGGGTGTCACGTCCAGGTGCGTTCGTGGGATGCCCTGGTCGTATGCCGTCATCACGGACCGGAGGTCAGGACGAGGTGTACGTCCCCCGAGCTCGAGGAACCTGCGAGCACGGCGGCGTCGTCGGCTCCTGCCGCGACGACGACGAGCCCGCCCTCGGAGTCTGCGCCGGGCCAGCTGCCACCCGATGCACCCGAATCCGTCCACAGGACGGACACCGAGCGGGCCAGCACGGTGGAGTGCGCGGTGGCGTCGTAGCTGTCACCCGTGCTGAGGACGACGTCCACCAGCTGGCCCGGAACCAGGAGTTGGACTGTCGCCGGATCGGCCGGGCGCAGCGGGACTGCGACGGTTCCCGGAGCTGTGCCGGTCAGGAGTCCCTCACCCACGAGCGACGTGGGATACACGTGGGCGCCCTGGAGCAGGGGAGAGGCAAGCTGCTGGCCCAGCACCAGTCCGGCGTCCTCGAGGACGCCCCCGACGGCGGCTTCCTCCGGAACCCGGAGGATCATCACGTCGGACTCGGAGATCACCGTTCCCGCCGCCAAGTCGCGGGCCGCACTGACCACGGGCGTGGAGGCGGGTTCATCTCCCACGGCTGCCTCGACGGCCACACCTGCTGCGGCGCAGAAGAGCAGGCAGGCCAGGAGGCGTCTATGACGATGCAGCGTCCTGCGCCAGCGGTGACGGAGTGTGCTGGCCTGCTGCCGCGTGGAGTCCATGAACGGAACGTATCCGCCGCCGGTGGAGCATCAGGACTCTGCGCGCACTATGTGGACAGCTATGGCGCTCGACTTTCCTGGGGCTGTCAGGGCTGTCAGGGCTGTGTGGGCGGTCAGGGTTGTGCTGGGGCCGTGCTGGGGGAGGACGACGACGTCGTCGAACTGTCCGTCTTCGGGGCCGCTGCGCCGCCTGTGGAGGACGTGGCGGACTCCGAACCCGACGCTGCCGGGGCGCTTGAGGAGGAACCGGCATCGGCGTTCACCGCGCCTGACCTGGAATCGTTCCGGTAGAAGCCCGAGCCCTTGAAGACCACACCCACGCTGTTGAATTTCTTCCGCAGGGAGCCGTCGCACTCGGGGCAGATGGTGAGAGAGTCCTCGGAGAACGACTGCTGGATGTCGAACGCGTGACCGCACTGCTTGCAGGCGTAGGCGTACATGGGCATGGGAGTCCTCCTGAACAGGCGTCTGATGACCCCGGGTACCTGCGTCCGCACAGAACGACTGGCACTCTCAAGGGTCGAGTGCCAGTCTACACGGGCTGCGCATCGCCTCCGAAGCGGAGCAGACCGTCGGGGGTGAAGACGCCGTGGAGCGGCTGATCGAAGGGTTCCGCCGGTACCTCGCCGGCAGCCAGGATCTCGCTGCGATAGACGACGCCGAAGCGCGGCAGCGCATCCGGGGCGTCGTGACGGTGGCCGGACAGGAAGCGATCGTAGTACCCGCCGCCCTGACCCAGTCGATTCCCCGTCCTGTCGACACCGAGCGCGGGCACCAGGATCAGGCGAACCCCGGGTACCTCGTCGAAGGACAACCGTGGGCCGACGGGCTCGCCGACGTGAGCGCGGACCGAGCGTTCCAGGGCGACCCCCGGCGTCCATGAGGCCCACGACAGGTGATACTGCGGCTCGCAGACGGGAACGATGATGCTGTGACCGAGCCCTGTCAGCGCGGTCAGCAGGGCGATCGTGTCGGGTTCGGGTGCGACGCCGAGATACGCGGCGATCGTCGTCGGGCCCGAATCGTCGGCGGGCGTGATCGTGCTGCGGACGTGATCCAGGACCTGCCGCCTCAACTCCTCCGCCTGATCGGCACGATCCTGCGGATCGAGCGCAGCCCGGGTTCCGCGCAACCTCGAGCGCAGCCGTGCCTTCTGGGCGTGACGGTCGGTCTCATTGTCGCTCGTGGCGTGTGTCATGCCCCCATTGTGCTCATGCCCGGGCGATCGTGCGCCTCTTATGTAGTGTGGTGCCCATGACTCAGCAATCGCGTGTGACCAAGGCCGTTGTTCCTGCGGCCGGCCTGGGGACCCGTTTCCTCCCTGCTACGAAGGCGATGCCGAAGGAGATGCTTCCCGTCGTCGACAAGCCCGCCATCCAGTACGTGGTCCAGGAGGCGGTCGACGCAGGACTCTCGGATGTCCTCATGATCACGGGACGCAACAAGCGCGCCCTCGAGGATCACTTCGACCGCGTGCCGTTCATCGAGCAGACACTCGAGGACAAGGGAGATCACGACAAGCTGGCGGCCGTACGTCGTCCGTCCGAACTCGGCGACATCCACTATCTGCGCCAGGGCGACCCCAAGGGCCTCGGCCACGCGGTGCTCCGCGCCAAACTGCACGTCGGCAACGAGCCGTTCGCCGTCCTGCTGGGTGACGACCTCATCGACGAGCGTGATCCCCTGCTCGAGACGATGATCGAGGTGCAGGCCAAGACCGGCGGGTCGGTGATCGCCCTCATCGAGGTGGATCCCCAGCAGATCAGTGCCTACGGTGCCGCCGACATCACGGAGATCGACGGCGAGAACCACGTCCGCGTGAACCAGCTCGTGGAGAAGCCCTCCGTCGAGGACGCGCCCTCGAATCTCGCCGTGATCGGTCGCTACGTCCTGCACCCCCGCGTGTTCGAGGTCCTGGAGACCACGGAGCCGGGCCGTGGGGACGAGATCCAGCTGACCGACGCCCTGCAGACCCTCGCGGCGGCGGACGGCGAAGGATCGGGCGTGTACGGCGTGGTTTTCCGCGGTCGGCGCTACGACACGGGAGACAAGCTGAGCTATCTCAAGGCGGTTGTCACGCTGGCGTCGGAGCGGGAGGATCTGGGCCCTGAGCTACGCGCCTGGATCAAGAACTTCAGCAAAGACATCTAGTCCGCCATGTGGTCAGCTGCCAGCTGGCCCGTGCACCTCCGGACCGGGTCCCTGGTGCTCAGGCCCATCCGTTACAGGGACAAGGCGACCTGGACGGCACTGCGGCACCGCAACGCCGAGTGGCTCGCTCCGTGGGAAGCGTCCAATCCCGATCCGGAGGGTTATCTACCCACCTATCACCAGATGGTGCGCACCCTGACGGCCCAGGCGAGGGCAGGACTGGCTCTGCCGTTCCTGATCACCGAGCAGCAGCCGGGCTCGAGGGACGCACGCCTCGTCGGGCAACTGACGGTTTCGAGCATCACGTGGGGTTCGGCCCTCAGCGCCACCCTCGGGTACTGGGTCGACGCCGCCCGGGCAGGTCGCGGGATCGCCCCGACGGCGGTGGCCCTGGCCACGGACTACTGCTTCGACGAGCTCGGGCTGCACCGCATGGAGATCAACATCCGGCCGGAGAACCGGGCGAGCCTCCGCGTCGTGGAGAAGCTCCGGTTCCGCGACGAAGGGCTGCGCCCTCGGTATCTGCACATCGCCGGACAGTGGGCGGACCACCGGAGCTTCGCCCTCACCACCGAGGAGGTGCCTCGGGGTCTGCTGGCTCCCTGGCTCGAGCAGCGGCCCCGCCAGGACTGACATGCGCCGTATGATGCCCTGCAAGGCATATTTTCCGACGACACACCGCGGGCAATACGGCCAGGCAGGGCCCTGAACTCCTACCGTTCTAGATGTGGTCTTCTCTCTGGATAGCTCCCTGGTGCTCATGATGGTCGTCGGACTATTGCTGGTCCGGGTGGCACCGATGATGCTCCGGAACGTCCGCCCGGAGCTGATCGCGGGTGCACCGACACGATGGGCCCGGAAACCCCGGCTCGACGGGAGCAGGATGGCCATGACCACATCTCACGACGGCGCCGACCGCGTCACCATCGCAGGTCCTGCAACCCCGTCGGGTTCCGCAGGGCAGGAGGTACCGGCCGACGACGCATGGGACCACCAGGGGTCCTCGTCGTCGGCCTTCACGCCCCGCTGGGGTCGGATCGCCCTCGCGTTCCTGGGCCTCATGGCCCTTCTCGCCGCCTTCGTCACGCTCGTGCTCGGGGCATTCCGAGTCGTCTCCCTCGGTGTTCCTGTCCTCTGTCTGATGGTAGGTGTTGCCTCGGTCGTGGGCCTGAGACTGTTGGTTGTCCGGTCCCGCCGTGCACGCGTCGATCAGGCCTTCGCAGCAGCGATGGCGCCCACCCACGCGGCAGACCCGGAACCGGGCGCGTCGGCGATCACTGCACCAGTTCCTGCCGCGGCGTCGCACCATTCCACGGTCCTCTTCGATGCCGATGACGCCGCTAGAACCGGCGACAGTGCCGGCGACGCTGAGCCGAGGACACTGACCGCCATGGAGCTGAGGACGGCAGCCCTCGCCGTGGCGCACGGCTCCTCGGCGGTCGACGTGCCGGCGAACCTGCGGGACGGCGACGACGCCGATCCTACGGCGCCGGTGGAGCCCATAGCAGCAGGCCGGAGCGGATCAGCGCAGCCCGGTAGCCCAGCAGGGGCGACGGCGTGG